>NZ_JBXAGJ010000001.1:0-422814 GCF_058794035.1 Roseateles sp. GW835-FHT13E02 | reverse complement strand
GTTATGCGCCAGCCCCGAGGTGCGAGCAGCGCAGGGAAGTCGGCCCGTCAGGGCCGACCCCGGAACCATGAGCCCGGCGGCGGCGCGGGCTGCAGGGCTTCACGGGCAAAACCAAGGGCTGCTTCGTGCCGCAAGCCGCCCCAACGCAGCCGCCTTTGGCCCCGGGCAACTTGCCTCGCCAAGGGCGCAGTGAAAGCGCGCTTTCCCCGGCCTTTTCTGGCTTAAGTTTTCCGGCCTGCCGCGAACAATGGCGACACGGGCGATCTGCATCCCCGTCCACTCGCATTTGCCATGGCCGACCAAGACGCTCAGGACCGAAATTTACCGGCCTCAGCCCGCAAGATCCAACGATCACGGGAAGAGGGCCAGCTGCCGCGCTCGCGTGATCTGGCGCATTTCGCCATGATGGCGGCCGGCGGTGCGATCCTGGCGTTCGGTGGCCCGGGCATCACCAGCTCCCTGCAGCGCATGCTGGAAGGCGCTTTGCAATTCGACGCGCGCCAGCTCTCGCGCGGCGACTTCATGGCCTTGCGTCTGACCGAGCTGACCCTGCAGTTCTGCACCCTGATGCTGCCCATCTGCCTGGGTCTGCTGGTGGTGGCGATCGGCAGCAACCTCGCGCTCGGTGGCTGGAACTGGACCATGAAGCCGCTGCAGCCCAAGTTCTCCCACCTCAATCCCATCAGTGGAATTGGCCGCTTGTTCAGCGGCCAGGGCTTGGGTCAGGCGCTCAAGGCCGTGCTGCTGGCCGTGGTGCTGGGCACCGTGGGTGCCCTGGTGCTGAAGGACCGGATTGCCGCCTACATCGGCATCATGAGCATTCCGCTGCCGGCGGCTCTGGCCTATGCCGGGCAGCAGCTGATGAGCGGACTGACCCTGCTGGGCGTGGCCTTGGCCTTGTTCGCGGCCATCGATGTGCCGCTGCAGCGCCAGCTCTACCTGCGCCGCATTCGCATGACGCGCGAAGAAGCCAAGCAGGAAATGAAAGAGGTCGAGGGCAATATGGAAATCAAGGCCCGCATGCGGGCCAAGATGCGCGAGATGGCCAAGCGCCGCATGCTGGCCGCCGTGCCCACCGCCGACCTGGTGGTGATGAACCCGACCCACTATGCCGTCGCGCTCAAGTACGACGAGGCCAGCATGGCCGCACCCAAGGTGGTGGCCAAGGGCGCCGACCTGCTGGCCATGAAGATCCGTGATCTGGCCAAGGATTCCAAAGTGCCGGTGCTGCAGTCGCCGGTCTTGGCGCGGGCCCTGTATGCCCATGCCGAGGTGGACCGCGAGATCCCGGCCGCCCTGTTCGGTGCGGTCGCCCAGGTGCTGGCCTACATCTACCAGCTGCGCGCCGCCATGGCCGGCCGAGGCCAGACGCCTGAGCAACCGACCCCGCAAGTGCCGCCGGAACTGGACCCGCATAACAAACCCAATTTCCGCAGCGCGACCGGTCTCGACGGTTTGGAGGATGACGAAGAATGAACCCGCTGATCGCCAATCTGCAAGCCCTCCTGGGCCCGCGCGCCGCCGTGCTGAGCGCGCTGGGCGCGCCGGTGGCGGTGATCCTGGTGCTGGGCATGATGGTGCTGCCGCTGCCGCCCTTCGTGCTGGACCTGATGTTCACCTTCAACATCGCCATGGCGGTGATGGTGATGATGGTGGCGGCCAATATGGTCAAGCCGCTGGACTTTGCGGCCTTCCCGACCGTGCTGCTGCTGACCACTTTGCTGCGCCTGTCGCTGAACGTGGCCTCCACCCGCGTGGTGCTGATGGAAGGCCACACCGGCACCGGCGCGGCCGGCAAGGTGATCGAGGCCTTCGGCCATTTCCTGATCGGCGGCAACTTCGCGGTCGGCCTGATCGTCTTCGCCATCCTGGTGGTGATCAACTTCATCGTGGTCACCAAGGGTGCCGAGCGGATCGCTGAAGTCGGCGCGCGCTTCTCCCTGGATGCCATGCCCGGCAAGCAGATGGCGGTGGACGCCGACCTGAATGCCGGACTGATCAACGAGGCCGAGGCCAAGCGCCGCCGCGCCGAGCTCGGCGACGAGGCCGACTTCTTTGGCTCCATGGACGGTGCCAGCAAGTTCGTCCGCGGCGACGCGGTGGCCGGCATGCTGATCCTGGCCATCAACATCGTCGGTGGTTTCATCATCGGCGTCGCCCAACATGGTCTGTCGGCCAGCCAGGCGGCGGATTCCTACATCCTGCTGGCCGTCGGTGACGCGCTGGTGGCCCAGGTGCCGGCTCTGCTGATCTCGGTGGCCGCGGCCATGGTGGTGTCGCGCGTCGGCACCGAGAAAGACATCGGCAGCCAGATCGGCCGCCAGGTCTTCGGTTCGGCCAAGTCCCTGGCCATCACGGCCGGTGTGATCGGCATGCTGGGCCTGATCCCGGGCATGCCCCATGTGGTCTTCCTGCTGATCGCCGGCACCCTGGGCTACCTGGCCTGGTGGCTGCGCACCCGCGACCAGGCGGCGCAAAAAGCCGCCGAGATCAAGCCCAAGGACAACGCTGCCGCGGCCGCCGAGCCCAATGGCGAAGCGACCTGGGACGACCTCATCCCGGTCGACACCCTGGGCCTGGAGGTGGGCTACCGCCTGATCAGCCTGGTCGACAAGAGCCGCGAGGGTGATCTGCTCAGCCGCATCAAGGGCGTACGGCGCAAGTTCGCGCAGGAGGTGGGCTTCCTGCCGCCGGCCGTGCATATCCGCGACAACCTGGAGCTGCGCCCTAGCCAGTACCGCCTGAGCCTGCGCGGCGCCGTGGTGGGCGAGGCCGAGGCCTTCCCGGGCATGTGGCTGGCCATCAACCCGGGCCAGGCCACCCAGAAACTGATCGGCACCCAGACCACCGATCCGGCCTTCGGCCTGCCCGCCGTCTGGATCGACGACCGCCAGAAAGATATGGCGCAAATGGCCGGATTTACCGTGGTTGATTGCTCGACCGTGGTGGCCACCCATCTTTCACACTTGATGCAGGTTCACGCGGCCAAGCTGCTGGGCCGAGTCGAGACCCAGGCCCTGGTTGAACACCTGACCAAGCAGGCGCCGCAACTGATCGAAGATGTGATTCCCAAAATGCTAGGCATCGCCAATCTGCAACGTGTCCTCCAGCTCCTGCTGGAAGAGGGCGTGCACATCCGCGATATGCGCTCCATCGTCGAGTCCATCGCCGAGAACGCCGCCCAGATCAGCGATCCGGCCGAGCTGGCCCGCCGCATCCGCACCCACATCGCCCCGGCCATCGTTCAACAGATCTACGGCCCGGTGAAGGAGCTGGACGTGATCGCCCTCGAGCCCGAGCTGGAGCGCCTGGTCACGCAAGCCCTGAATTCGCCCAACGGCGCCGCCCTGGACCCCGGTGTTGCCGACACCCTGGCCCGCAGCGCCGCCGAAACCTCACAAGCCCAGGAAGACCGCGGCGTGCCCGCCTGCCTGCTGGTGCCCGATCTGATCCGCGCCCCCATGGCCCGCCTGCTGCGCCGCGCCGCACCGCGCCTCAAGGTGCTGGGCCACAGCGAAATTCCTGAAACCCATTCCATCCGTATCGGTTCCATCATCGGAGGCACAGCATGAATGTGAAACGCTTCACCGCCCGCACATCACGCGAAGCCATGGCCCTGGTCCGCAAGGCCTTTGGTGATGATGCCGTCGTGCTGTCCAACAAGCCCTGCCCGGAAGGCGTGGAAGTGCTGGCCATGGCGCCGGAAGGCATGTCGCAGATCGAGCGCGTGGCCGCCACCGCGCCGCGCGTGGCCTCGCCCGGCCGCCTGCAGGCCCAGCCGGGCCGCCCGGCCGCCAGCGCGTCCGTGGTCAACCCTTCGGCCAAGAGCTTTGCCGCCCGCACCGGCCAGCGCAGCGAACCCAGCTTCGGCTACAACGACCCCGCCAGCGGCTTCGGCGGCGAGGTGGCTGACGATGTCCAGACCCTGGCCATGAGCACCTTGTCCTTCCAGGACTATGTGCGCGAGCGCGTGCTCAAGCGCCGCCAGGCCGAGCTGGAAGGTGCACCCGATCCCATCTACGCTCAGCAGGCCGAAGCGCCTGCGGTCGCGGCCGACCATCCCGGCGTCAGCTCCCTCAATGCCGTACGCCAGCAGCGCGCTCAGGCCGCCTTGCAAGCCATGCAGCCGCGCCGCCCGGAATCGCAGCCCGCGCCTGCTCAAGCGGCGCAGCCGGCTCGCCGCGCCGTGCCGGTGCCGCCCTCGCCGCCGGTGCTGCGCGACGAGATCCGCATGCCGGCCACCAGCCTGACGGCCGAGTTGCCCGATCTGCCCGGCCGCGGCCGTCGCGACCAGCAGGACATGATGAACGAGCTGCGTCAGGTCAAGGGCCTGATCGAAGAGCGCTTCGGCGCCCTGGCTTTCATGGAAAAGCTGCAGCGCCAGCCCATCCAGGCCCGCCTGACCCAAAAGCTCTTGGAGCTGGGCTTCTCGCCCGCCCTGGTGCGCAAGCTGGTTGAAGGCTGCCCCAATGAATTCAAGGGTGCGCAGGCCGCCAAGGGTGAGCCGGCCGATGAAACCCAGTGGGCCGCCAATGTGCTGTCCCGCAATCTGCACACCGATGAAAACAGCCCGGCGCTGGAAGAGCAGGGCGGCGTGTTCGCCCTGATCGGCTCCACCGGCGTGGGCAAGACCACCACCACGGCCAAGATCGCAGCCGCCTTTGCCACCCGCTTTGGCGCCGCCCACCTGGGCCTGATCACGCTGGACGCCTACCGGGTCGGCGCTCACGAACAGCTGCGTGCCTACGGCCGCATCCTCGGCGTGCCGGTGCACACCGCCCACGACCGCGCCTCGCTGGAAGACCTGCTGGAGCTGCTCTCGGCCAAGAAGATGGTCCTGATCGACACGGCCGGCATGGCCCAGCGCGACAGCCGCACCCACGAGCTGCTCGAGATGCTGGCCCATCCCAGCGTGCGCAAGATCCTGGTGGTCAACGCCGCCCAGCAGGGCGAGACCATCGAAGACGTGGTCAATGCCTGGGGCGCCAAGGATTGCCACGGCCTGGTGCTGTCCAAGATCGACGAGGCCGTCAAGCTGGCCCCGGCCCTGGACACCCTGATCCGCCACAAGCTGACCGTGCTGGGCGTGACCAACGGCCAGCGCGTGCCGGAAGACTGGCACCGCCTGTCAAGCCAGGCCCTGGTGCAGCGCGCCCTGCGCAGCACCGCCGCCGGCGCCTGGCGCATGGACAGCGCCGATGTGAACCTGATTTTTGCCGGGGGGCCCGCGCTTGGCTCCCAACACCCGGCCGCCATGGGCATGTTTTAAGCCCGGATGCTGAAGCCACACGAGACCCCACTCATCATGCGCGACGCTCACACCTCTGCTTCATCCCACGCCCCGCAGGACCAGGCTCACGGCCTGCGCCGCCTGTTCGCCAGCTCGCGGGTGCGCTTCATCCCGGTCGTCAGCAACCCCCATGTGGTGGGCGGCGGCGTGCTGCTGGAAGGCCTGTGCGCGGCCTTCGCCGAGCTGGGCCTGCACACCCTGGTGGTCGATGCCGGCGAGAGCTCGCCCAAGCCTTCGGAGCTGGCGAGTGTGGACCTGGCCTCCTGCGTGGAAAGCCTGTCCAAGGATGTGTCCTATCTGGCCGCGCGTGGCCTGCCCATGCGCTACATCAACGCCAACGGCTCGGCCGCCCAGTTCCTGGAAGCCGTGACCGATGCCGCCCCCTTCGCCGATGTCGTGCTGCTGCACGCCAGCGCGGCCGAACTGGCCCGTGTGGTCGCTCTGCGCGAGGTGCGCCCGGTGCTGCTGGCTGACACCGACAGCATGAGCGTCACCCATGCCTACGCCGGCATGAAATGGCTGGCCAGCCGCGCCGGCCTGATGGTCTACAGCCTGCTGCTGGCCAGCTCGCCGCAGCTGCGCCTCTCGGATCGCATTGCCCAGCAGATCAGCTCCTGCGCCGATGGTTTCCTCGGTGCCGTGCTGCGCGACTGGGCCTGCCTGGACCCCAAGACACCGCCGACGGCGCCGGTCTCCCCGGAGATCCGCCATCTGGCCCGTGAGCTGCTGCTGGCCGCCCCGCCGGGAGCCGCGCTGGAAGCCTCGGTCAACGCCAGCCCGCTGCGCCCGCCCGTGCGCATGATGGGTGCAGGGCGCCCGGCCATGGCAGCCACTCTTTGATTGACGCAGGAGCTGATGATGTACACCGCCAAAGGCCGCCTCGATAACTCCTCGCTGATCAAGCAATACAGCCCGCTGGTGCGACGTCTGGCGCACCAGATGATCGCCAAGCTGCCCGCCAATATCGAGATCGACGACCTGATCCAGGTCGGCCTGATCGGCCTGACCGACGCGCTCTCGCGCTTCGATGTCGGCCAGGGCGTGCAGTTCGAGACCTTTGCCACCCAGCGCATCCGCGGCGCCATGCTTGACGAGCTGCGCGGCGGCGACTGGATGAGCCGTGGCACCCGCCGCCAGCAGCGCGAGATCGAAGGCGCCGTGCGCAAGCTCGAGCAAGAGCTGGGCCGTGCCCCGGTCGAAAGCGAGATCGCCGCCGAGATGAAGATCCCCCTGGCCGAGTACCAGGATCTGCTCGGCAAGGTGCGCGGCACCCAGCTGGTCTATCTGGAAGACATGTCGGGCGACGAAGGCGACGAGGACTTCCTCGACCGCCATGTGGCCGACCACAGCAACAACCCCATGTTGAAGCTGCAGGACCATCGCATGCGCGAGGCCCTGGTCGCCGCCATCAAGAACCTGCCCGAGCGCGAACAGTACATGATGAGCATGTACTACGAGCACGACATGAACCTCAAGGAAATCGCGGTCGTGCTCAAGGTCACCGAATCGCGCGTCTGCCAGCTGCACAGCCAGGCCATCGCCCGCCTGCGTGTCAAGCTCCGCGACTGGTAAGCCCCGCTGCCGTAATTTCAGATCCAAGCGGCGCCCAGCTCTTGCTGCTACCCTTCCGGGTGGTCAGGCTCGGTCTCGGAGCCGGCCGCGACTTTAGGGAGGAGACGCCATGTTCTTTGGCTCCAAGCGCCAATCCGCCACCCGATCGAGCGTGCCCATCGCGCACCACGAATCAGCTGCGGGCGCCGCGGCGCCCAGCACCCAGGCGCTGACCCAGCTGCTGGGCAGCCTGTCCCGTTCGGTCTCCCATGTCGGCCGCGATGCCGCCGAGGTGCGCGGGGTGCTGGATGACACACAGAAAGTTGTCGATGCCCAGGCCCAGGCCATGGCCGCTCTGTCGGGCGAGCTGGGCCAGGTGCGCCAGGCCCAGCAAGGCATCAGCCGGGCCAGCGAACAAAGCCGTCAGGCCGTGCAGCGCGCCCGCCAGGCCTTGTCCGGCGTTGGCGATGAGGTGGGCGGCATCGTCCAGACCCTGCACGAGGTCGCTGACGCGGCCTCGGACATCAGCAAGATCGCCCTGCAGACCCGTCTCGTTGCGTTCAATGCCTCGGTCGAAGCCAAGCGCGCTGGCGAAGCCGGCCTGGGCTTTGGCGTGGTGGCCGATGCGGTCAAGGACCTGGCCGGCAAGGTCGACGGTTCGTCCAAGGCCATCATGAGCACGCTGTCGGCCCTCGACGCCCGCATCGAACGCTTCAGCATCGAGCTGCGCAGCGCCAGCGGCGGCCTGGCCCAGCAAAGCGCCATCCACCAGGCCTTTGCCGCGGTGGAGCAGGATGTGCTGCACATCGCCGATGCCGCCCGCCAGAGCGAGCAAATCAGTGCCTCGCTCGGCGCCCGCGCGGACGAGTTGGCGGCCGACATCCAGCAGGCGCGCGGCAGCCTGCAGGTGGCCACCGCCTGCAGCGATCGATTCTTGAAGCTCTCGGAAGAGCTGATCGAGCAGATTGCCGGCTCCGGCGTCGAGGTCGAGGATGCCCGTTTCATCGCCGCCGCCCAGCAGGCCGCGACCCGCATCAGCGCCCTGCTGGAGGAGGCCGTGGCCCGCCGTCAGATCAGCATGGCTCAGCTCTTTGATGAACGCTATCGGCCTCTGGCTGGCAGCGATCCGGCTCAGCATCTGACCGATTTTGTCGAACTCACGGACCGCCTCTTCCCGGCCGTGCAGGAGCCCGTGCTGCAGCTCGACGAGAAGATCGTGTTCTGCATTGCCGTGGATCGCAACGGTTATGTGCCCACCCACAACAAGAAGTACTGCCAGCCTCAACGCCCGGGTGATGTGGTGTGGAACAGCGCCAACAGCCGCTATCGCCGCATCTTCAATGACCGCACCGGCCTGGCTTCGGCGCGCAACCAGCGGCCGTTTCTGCTGCAGACCTACCGGCGTGATATGGGCGGCGGTCGCTTTGTGCTGCTGAAGGAGGCCTCAGCGCCCATCACCGTGCAGGGGCGGCATTGGGGCGGTTTGCGTCTGGCCTTCGGCTTTTGAAGCCTTGGCGCGCTCCGAGCATCAGAGTTGCCAGCAAAAGCCAGCGAAGCGGTTCTGGCCAGGCGGACCGGTGCAGACCGTACGCTCAGTACGGCAAGCCGGGCCAACGACGCCAGAAGGATTTTGATGGCGACGCTCAGGGCGCCACGCAGGCGCGGTTCTTGCCGGTGTGCTTGGCCTCGTAAAGCGCCACATCGGCGCGGTCCAGCGCCGCTTCCAGGGTTTCGCCCGGCCGGTACAGGGTCACGCCGGCCGAGAAGGTGACGAACACATCCTTGCCTTCGTGCATGAAGAGGCTGGCCGACAAGGCGCGCTGCAGGCGCTGCAGCACCGCCTGCGCTTCCACCACCGGCGTGCTGGGCAGCATGAGCACGAACTCTTCGCCGCCGTAGCGCGCCACCAGGTCACCCGGACGCAGGTGCTGTGACACCCGCTCCGCCAGGGATTTGAGCGCCACATCGCCGGCACCATGGCCCAGGGTGTCGTTGAGCTTCTTGAAATTGTCGATGTCCAGCAGGGCCAGGGCGATCAGGGCGTTGTCGCCGGTCTCGCGCTCGGCCTTGGCCTGCTCGACCGCGAAGGCGGCCAGCAGGCCGCGGCGGTTGGCGATCTGGGTCAGCTGGTCGGTCTGCACCTCGTTGGAGAGGCGCTGCAACTCGCCCTCGAGCTCGGCGACTTTGGCACTGAGGCTGCTGGCGCGGTCGTGCTCCAGGGTCAGGCGTTCCTGGGTTTGCTTGACCAGGGATTGCACGCTGCGGCTTTCTTCCACCATCTCGCGCACCACGCCGGTCAGGCTTTCCAGCGAATCGGCTTTCTCGATCACCTCGGCATAGCGGCCGACGCTGTTCTGGAAACGATCGGTGTGCTGGCCCAGTTCGCCCAGCTCGGCCAGCATCTGGTGGATCAGCGCCTTCAGCGAATCGCGCGCGCGGCTGCGTTCTTCGCGCAGGGCGCGTTGGCGCTCGCGCGTGCCGCCCAGCATCTCGGTGACCGAGCGCACACCGCGGCCGCTCAGGCCCTGTTCCAGGGTCTGGTTCATGGCCTCGCACTGGCCCTTGGCCCAGGAATCGTCCTCGGCCAGGTCGACCAGGCTCGCGCTCAACTCGCGGCACAGCTCGCCCAGCTCGCCGAACAGATGCTGGCGGTGGTCCAGCAGATGGCGGGCGCGCTGGCACAAGGCCTCGATCAGGGCGGCCTTCTCGGGCGTGGGGCCGCCGGCCAGCAGGTCCAGATGGGCGGCGTCGAGCTGACGCATCAGCTCATCGGCATAGCCCTCCGGGCTTTTCAGCGCATGCTGGACGGTGCCGTGCAAGCTGGTCTCGATGCCTGGCCAGGGGCTGGGCAGGCCGGCGCCGGCGGCACGGAAAGTCAGTGGGGCCGCGCCCTCGCCGCTGGCGGGCAGCTCGCTGTCGGCCGCCTCCACGGTGCTGGGCGCGAAATCTTCTTCGGCAAAAAACTGGCTCGGCGTGCCGCCGGGCTCTTCCGAGGTCGCGATGCTGGCATCGGCGACATCGCCGTCCCAGCTGTTGACCAACTGGTCCAGGCGCTTGAGCAGGCGCTGGCCGTCGCTTCGGTTGTTTTCCAGCACGCGCTGCAGGCCGTCTTTCTTGCGCGCGACGGTCCATTGCCGGCCGCCGCGCTCCAGGCCGCGCACCAGGCGCTCCAGCGTCTGGGCCATGGCCTCGCCCTGGGCGCTGGGGCCCTCGCTGCGCTGCAGGCGTTCGAGTTCGCGCAGGGCTTCATCCCAGCGCGACTCGCGCACGCAGACCTGCAGCTCCAGCCGCGCCTGCGCGTTGCTGACGCCCATGCTCAGCAGCTTGGCCAGCAGGGCCTGGGCTCGCTCGGGCAGGGCGGCGGGCGTGGCCTCAACGCCGGATTCCATGGCGTAGGCGCGGGCGTAGTTTTCCGGCGTTGGCTCCAGCTGCGCCTGGGCCAGGCGCAGCAGCGCCGCCTTGGCGATCTGGGCCGGCGGCGTGGCGCCCGGCTTGCGGGCGGAGTTGGCGGGCAGAGGCGTGGGGCGGCGAGATTCGTCCATCGGTGTTGTGCTGGCTGAAGCTGGGGCGCGCTAGAGCAGTTTGCCGCCACTCGGGCGCAAGGGGCCGCCGCTCAGGCTGCCGAGGCTGCCTCCCGGATCGCCCTCGAAATCACTGTGGGCCTGGGCAATCCAGGGCGCTTTGCGTGGCAGCACGGTTTGTGCGAGCCATTGTTCGATTTCTTCCGGCGGCAGCGGTTTGCTGAACAGAAAGCCTTGCATCAGGCTGCAACCGAGGCGATGCAGCACGTCCATCTGGCGCAGGGTCTCCACGCCTTCGGCGATCACGCGCAAGCCCATGGCCCGGGCCAGGGCGATGATGGCGGTGACCACGGCCGAGCTTTGCGGCGTGATGCCCAGATCGCGCACAAAAGTGCGGTCGATCTTGACCTCGGAGATGGGCAGCGTCGTCAGATAGGCCAGCGAGGAGTAGCCGGTGCCGAAGTCGTCGATGGAGATTTCCACGCCCACTTCGTTGAGCCGGTGCAGGGCAGGGATGACGTTCTGCAAATCCTTCATCAGATTGTTTTCGGTGATCTCCAGCTGGATCGCCCGGTGCGGCACGCCATAGGCACTGACGCATTGGTGGATGTGCTCGACCAGATCGGAGCGCTCGAACATGCGGCTGGGCAGGTTGACGGCGATCGAGTCCGAGAAGCCAAAGTTGAGCTGCCAGACCTTGGCCTGGCGGGCCGCTTCCTTGAGCGCCCACTCGGACAGGGGCACGATCAGGCCGGTTTCTTCGGCCAGGGGAATGAAGTCGCCCGGGGGCACCAGCTTGTCGCCGCGCTTCCAGCGCATCAAGGCCTCGGCACCCACCATGCGGGCGGCGCGCACATCGATCTTGGGTTGGTAGTGCAGCACGATCTCGCCGCGCTCCAGGGCTTTGTGCAGGGCGCTTTCCAGCTCCAGCTTTTCGCGGCCCTGGCCGGCCAGCTGCGGGGTGTAGAGGGCGGCGGCATTGCGGCCCTGCGACTTGACCGCGTACATGGCCACATCGGAGTTGCGCAGCAGGTCGGCCATGGTCAGACCGTCGCGCGGGTAAATGGCGATGCCCACGCTGGCGGTGACAAAGCACTCCTGGCCCGAGATGAAGATGGGCTCGCGCATGGCCTCGAGCACGCGCTCGGCCACACGCTCGGCATCACGCTCGTCGCCAATCTCGGGCAGCAGGGCCACGAATTCATCGCCGCCCAGGCGGCCCACGGCCTCCAGGGTGCGGTGCGAGCGGCCGCCGATGGTTTCCAGCATGCCTTCCATGACCTGGTCGGAATGGCGCACGCAGGCGCGCAGGCGCCGGCCCACCTCGATCAGCAGCTCGTCGCCGGCGGCATGGCCCAAGGTGTCGTTGATGATCTTGAAGCGGTCCAGATCGATCAGCAGCAGGCCGACCTCATGGCCGCCGCGGCGCGCCTGCTCGATGGCACGCTCGACGCGCCAGATCAGCTGGCGGCGGTTGGGCAGGCCGGTCAGGGCATCGAAGTGGGCCAGCTGGCGGATGCGGTCCTCGGCCTGGCGGCGGTCGGTCACATCCTGCATCACGCCGGTGTAGCCATTGGCATTGCCATGCTCGTTGAATTCGGGCTCGGCTTCGATGTGGACCACGCGCTGGCGGCCATCGAGCAGGGTCACCGGCAGATCGGTCACCAGCACCGAGTTGTGGGCGATCACGTCACGCAGCAGGCGCAGGAAGAGCGTGCGCTCCTCGTGCGGGATCATGCGCATCACGCCGATGAAATCGAGCCCTTCCTGCGGGCCGCGGCCGAACACGCGCAGCGCCTCGGCGGCCAGGGTGAAGCCACCACCCAGATGCCACTCGAAGCTGCCCATTCGGGCCAGGTCTTGCGCGCGGGCCAGGCGGGCCTTGCTGCGCTCCAGCTCGATGCGGGTGCGTGAGCTGCGCAGCAGGTAGCGAAGGCGCCCGGCCAGCAGGCTCCACTGGGGCGACTTGACGAAGAAATCGGTGGCACCGACCTGGTAGGCGCGGTTGATCGAGGCCTCGTCGTCCAGGCCGGTCAGCATCAGCACCGGTGTCGATTCAAAACCTGGGATCTCGCGCAGGCGGGTGCAGGTTTCAAAGCCATCGAGCACCGGCATCATCGCGTCCAGCACGATCAGGTCCGGTGACATATTGGCAATCATGTCCAGCGCTTGGGCGCCGCTGTTGGCCGAGGTGACGTCGAAGCCGCGCTCTTGCAGGGCGGCGCTGGTCATCAGCAGATTGACCTCGTCGTCATCGACCAGCAGCACCTTGGCGCGTGCGGGCAGGTCGTCGTCGAGCTGGGGGCCGGCTGATTTCATGGTGTCGTCGGGGCCAGGCTGGCCAGGGCCAGCTTGACCTGCTGAATGTCGGCCAGCATCGCGTCCAGCAAGCCTTCCAGGCCCTCGCTTTGCTGCTGGCGTGCGCGGGTTTCGATGTCGGCGCAGCGTTCGGCCAGGGCCATGGCCCCGAGGCTGGCTGAGGAGGACTTGAGCGTGTGGCTGACATGGCGTACCACGTTCAAGTCCAGCTGTTCCCCGCGCGCCGCCGCCAGCTCGGGCAGCAGGCGGTCCAGGGATTTGAGGTAGGCGGCCAGCACCCGCTCGATCAGCTTGTTGTGGCCGTCGGGGTCAAGCTCACGCAGGCGGTCCAGCGCCACCGGGTCCAGGCAGGAGCTCGCGGCGGCCGCCAAGCTGGCTTCGACCGGCTCGGCGAGTGGGGAAGGAATCGGCGTGGGCGTGGACATGTCAGGAAACGCGGGGCAGGGGCGAGTGTGTCAGACCGGCGGAACGCGCGGAGCGGCCGTGCTGCAGCGGCTCAGAATAGCGTGGCTGGAATGACAAAGCTTGCGCTCCCAAGAGACCCCTCGATATGTGCTTTTGTGGCCGGCCGAAGGCCGGACGGAAGTTGCCTATTTTGCCCCTTGTGCAGCGTCCCGTCGGCTTGGAAAAGGCCAAATGGATCACGGCAGCAGGGAGGGGGAAAACCGGCAGTCACTGATGGAATGTAGCCGCAGTGTCAAGCAATTGATCCAAGCGTCTGCGGCGCTCTCGCCCGGCGTTTCCGGCGACTGCCCAAAAGCCGGGCAGGCGCTCCGTACAATGACTCGCATGAACAGCCTCAGCGATGCCCGTGCCAGCACACGCCGACTGCCCCGTCGGGCCGCCGCTGCGTCACTGGCGCTGGTGCTGGGCCTGCTGGTCTTGGCGGCCATGGCCTGGTTCATCACCTTGCAAGATGCCGCGCATTTGAGCGTGGCCGTGGTGGTGCTGACGGTCTTCTGCACGGCCGTGCTGGCCCTGTTGCTGGCCGGCCTGGGTTGGCATGTGGGCGTGCGACTGACGCGCCAGCGCATGCATGAGGCCTTGCGCGAAGCACGCCAGCACAGCCGCCTGCTCTCACAACTCCAAACCGGCTGGCAATGGGCCACCGACGCCGAGCACCACCTGGTGCGCTGGCAAGGGCCGCGCGATGTGCTCAGCTCGCAGTGGGTGGGCAGCACGCATTGCCAGACGCTCTGGGAACGCTTCCGCCTGGCGCCCGGTGAAGACCTGCCCGAAGGTGCCGACCTGCGCGAGCAGTTGAGCCGCCAGGCCGCGGAATTTGAACTTCAGCTCCAGCCGATCGCGCCTGAGCTGGCACCGGGCACCTGGGTGCTGCGCGGCCTGGCACGCTGGGATGCCCAGGGCCGTTTCGAGGGCTATTGCGGCACGGCGCGCCTGCTGGAGCCCGAAGCGGCGGCAGTGCCAAGCCAGCCCCCGGCCCAGGCCAGCACCGCCTGGCTGGATGCGGTGCCCGGCCCAGCCTGGCTGCTCAGCGTGGCGCCGCCAGTGGTGCTGCTGGCCCAGAATGCCCAGGCGGCCGCCGCCGGCGCCCGGGTGGGCGAGCGCTGGCAGGATTGCCAGGCCCAGTTCCCGGCCGAACTGAGTGAGCGTTTGAGCGGCCAGCTGCCCAAACCCTACACCGACGCCTCGGGCAGCTATGCCCTGGCCGTGCTGCCGCCTCTGCCGCCACCGGCCCCGCCTGCGGCCGCGGACCCGGGCGAGCATGAGTCCTTCAGCTACACCGTGTCGCACGATCTGCGCGCGCCGCTGCGTGTGGTCGAGGGCTTTGCCCGCATCTTGAAAGAAGACTACGGCCGCCTGCTGGACCGCATCGGCAATGACCACCTGGACCGGGTCATGGGCGCGGCCGCGCGCATGAACAGCATGATTGATTCCCTGCTGTCCCTGTCCCAGCTCTCGGCCCAGCCGCTGGCGCGCCAGCCGGTGGACCTCTCGCAGCTGGCCGGTTTTGTGGTCGAAGAGCTGCGTCGCAGTGCGCCCGAGCGTTCGGTGACTGTCCACATTCAGCCACGCATGGTGGTGCAAGGCGACCCGACCTTGCTGCGCATGGTGCTGGAAAACCTGCTCGGCAATGCCTGGAAGTACAGCGCCAAGTGCGCGCAGGCGCAGATCCGATTCGAGGCGCAGCTGGAAGAAGGGCAATGGACCTACCGCGTCAGCGACAACGGCGCCGGCTTCGACATGCGTTTTGCCGACCGCCTGTTCGGCGTGTTCCAGCGCCTGCACAGCGCCAGCGATTTCCAGGGCACCGGCGTGGGCCTGGCTTCGGTGCGGCGTATCGTGCGCCGCCATGGCGGTGACATCTGGGCCGAGTCGGCCGTGGGCGAGGGCGCCCGCTTCTACTTCACATTGGCCGGCTGAGCCAGCATCTCCAGGGCCTCGACCAGCAGGCGGGCCTGTTCGGTGTCCGAGCGGCCTTCGCTGGCGCTGAGCTTTTGCAGCCGGGCCAGGGCATCGGCACGCGACAGCGAGTAACGGTGCATGAGCACGCCCACCGCAATCGCCTGCACCTCGTCCAGCACCGGGTGCGGCTCGCGCCGCGCGGCCGGGGCCGGCTCGGCCGGGCCGCCCTGGCGGCGGTTGGCAAAGGCGGCTTCCACGGCCGGCACGATCTGGTGAATGTCCAGGGGCTTGACCAGATAGGCCACGGCGCCCAGCTCCTTGACCTTGGCCACGGTCTCCTCGTCGGCAAAGGCCGAGAGGAACATGAAGGGGATTTGCAGGTACTCGCGCAGGTAGGCGGCGACGTCGAAGCCGCTCAGGCCTTCCATGCGGATGTCCAGCAGGGCCAGTTCGGGGCGGTGCTCGCGCGCCAACAGGATGGCGTCGTCGCCATTGTCGGCATCGATGACTTCGAAACCGGCCTGCGCCAGACCATAGGTCAGGGTCGCCAGAACCAGACGGTCATCGTCCACTACGAGAATCTTGCCCTTGCTGCTCACCGCTGGAGGTCCCCCGCTGTGCTGGAATGCGGCCGGCTGCTGCCGACCTTGTGTTTGCTGGCATTGTCGCCCAAACCGGGGACCGGGGCGTCCTGGGGTGAGTACGGGGCTGTGCGGGCTCGGCTTTTCGGACGCGGCGTATCGGCTGCTGCTCAGTGTTCGCTTTGCAGGTTGACGCTGGGCTGCAGCAGCTCGACCCGGCAGACCACCAGATCGCCCTGCTGTTCCAGGCTCAGCCGTGCCGTGCGGCGCGGCAGCAGGGCGCGCACCAGGCCCAGGCCCGAGACGCCGCCAGGCACCTGTGCCAGGCTGAAGTCCGGCGGCAGGGTCCCGGGGTTGGTGATGGCGACGCTGACGCTGTCCACCCCGCAGTGCAAGGTGCAGCTGACGGCGCCGGCCGGGCTGTGCTTGAGGGCATTGCTGAGCAGCTCGTTGAGCGTCAGTGCGATCGGGATGGATTCCGCCTCGGGCAGGGTCCAGTCATTGACCCGCTCAGACGTCAGGCCCTCGATATGGCTGGCGATCTGGCGCCCGCTCATGCGCTGCACCGAGCCGATGATGGCGTCCACCACGCGGCGCAGGCGCAGCGGGCCGGAGCTGCCGACCTGCAGGCCGTAGACCTGGGCAATCGCCTGCACCTGACCGACCGCCTCGTTGATGACGCTGGCCACCTCGGGGCGCCGGGCGGCGATCTGCTGCAGCAGGCCGGCCACGCCTTGCAGATTGTTCTTGATGCGGTGGTGCACCTCACGCACCAGCAGCTCGCGCTGCGAGATGGCGGCTTGCAGGCGCGCCTCTTCGGCAGCACGGTGCTCGGTCACATCGCTGGCCACCAGCAGCAGCTGCTCGGGCGTGCCTTCGTCGATGGCGTCCGGGTTGTCGCCGGTGCCGGCCAGGTGCAGGATGCGCGCATCCCAGACGCGCTCGCGCTCGCCTTCGCCGAGCCGGTACTCGCGCTGCAGCACGGTGCTGGCGCTGGCCGACAGGGCGCTCAACATATCGCGCCGGATCATCTCGCCCTGCAGCGGGCCGAACAGGTCTTCCGGGCTGGCGCCCATCAGCTCGTCCTCGCTGCGGCCGGCCAGGGCGGCGGCGGCCTGGTTGATCTGCTCCACGCGCAGGGTCTTGGCGTCATGCAGGCTGATGGCCAGGGGCGCGGCTTCGATGATGCGGCTGAGCGAGGCCTGGGCCTGCAGGGTTTGCGCCTCGGCCTGGCGGCGGCGGTCGATGTCCAGCAGGGCAAAGGTCAGCTGGCGGCCGCTGCCGCGGGTGCCGGTGACCACCACATTGCCGACCACCCAGAACTCGCGGCCATCGCGGGCCTTGAGCCGGCACTCGAAGGCCTCGGTCTGGCCCTCGGTCAGCTCGTCCAGGTAATGGGTCTGGCGGAAGGGGTGGTCCGAGGCCGGCGTGGCGACGATGCTCATGGGCTGGCCGGCGAACTCGCTCAGGTCGCCGCCGAACATGCGCCGCGCCGAGCGGTTCATCCATTCGATGCCGCCGCGGCCGACGGTGACGATGCCCACCAGCACCGAGTCCAGCACCGCGCGCTCGCGCTCGGTCTGCAGCATCAGCGATTGTTGGGCGCGCCAGCGGTCGTCCACATTGACGTAGGTGGCGATGATGCCTTCGTCCGGCGCACCGGGCCGCATCACGCGCTTGCTGACCTGCATCCAGAGCACGCTGCCGTCCTGGCGGCGCACGCGGCGCTCGCCGCGCCACAGGCCCTGGCGCTGCAAGGCCTCGCGCACCTCGGCACTGAGGTGCTCGAAATCCTGGGGGGACTCGAACAAGGCCTCATGGGCCAGGCCACCGAGTTCGTGGATGCGGTAGCCGGTCAGTGCGGCCAGGGCGTCATTGGCACGCGCGATGCGGCCCTTGCGCAAGATGGCGATGCCCACATCGGAGAGGCTGAACATCAGCTCGCGATCCTGCACCAGGGCTTCCAGCTCGCCTTGCTGGGCCTTGAGGCGGGAGATGTCGCTGATCACGGCGATGGTTTCGCTCTCGCGCGGCGGGCCGCTCTCGAGCTCGCTGGCTTCTGAAGCGGCGCGCACCTGGCGCAGGCTCAACGAGAGCCAGCGCGGCTGGGCCGCTTCGCTGCCGACCTGCAGGAACTCGGCCTCGAAGGTCTGCTGGGCCTGCAGCGTGGGCAGGGCGTCCTGCACCTGCTGGGCCAGCTCGGGCAGGGCGGCGAAAAGCTGGGCCACCGGCGTGCCGGCGTGCTGCAGGCCGGGCAGGCCCAGCATTTGCTCGAAGCCGCCGTTGCAGCGCACCAACTGGTCGCCGCGCAAATAGGCCAGGCCCAGGCTGGCGCTGTCCATGATGGTGGTCAGCTCGTGCAGCAGCTGCTCGCTGCGGGTTTCGGCCTGGGTTTGGGCGGTGACGTCCAGGGTCACCACCGAGGTGGTCCGTTTGCCCGAGGCCAGCTGGCCGGGCTCGACCCGGGTCAGCAGCCAGCGCCGGCCCAGCTCGGGGTGGCGCACGGCGTAGCGGACCTCGATGCGGTCGCCTTTCTTGAGCGCCCGCTGCAGGCGTTCGAATTCATGGAGCGAGCTGGGCTCGACGATGTCGCGGCCCACGCCTTGCAGGCTGGCCAGGGAGTTGCGCTGGGTGGCCGCGGCCTGGCCCAGATGGGCGCCGCCCGGCGGGCTGCGTGGCGTGCGCGGGCGCAGCCAACCGGCATCCTGCTGGAAGGTGGCCAGGCCGACGCCGGCGGTGTCCATCAAGGCATCGAGCTGCTGGTGGGCGAGGTCGCGCTCTTGCTCGGAGCTGCGGTCTTCCAGCACGGCCAGATAGCGCCTCGCCGGGCCGCTGCTGCCGGCCTGGGGCCGCAGGCGGCCGAGCAACCAGCGCGTGCGGCCGGCCGGGTCCACCAGGGTGGCCTGGGTCAGCAGGCCGTCGTCGTGGCCACTCAGGGCTTCGGCCAGGCGGCCGTTGTCCCAGGCCAGCAGCTGCTGGATGGCCGGGTCGGCTTCGTGCAAGGTGCTGGGCGGCTGCAGGCACAAGGCGGTGAAGGCGCTGTTGACCTTGAGCAGCAGGCCCTGGGCATCGAAGCTGCACATGGGCAGGGGGCTCATTTCGAACCACTGGGCCAGCTCGGCCTGGGCGCGCTCGGTGTTCTCGCGCAGCAAGGCTTCGCGCGCCTTGGCGTCGCCACTCAGGGCCGGGCCCTCGTGGGGGTGTTCGGCGGCGGCGCTGGCCAGCTTGCCGGCCGCCGGTTTGCCGCGGTGTTTTTCTTCCGGCCGGGCATGCAGCATCCAGCGCGCGGCATCGTCGGCGCGGGGCTCCAGGGCGACCAGGGTCAGCAGGGCGCGCTGGCCATTGGCCAGCTTGATGCCGGTGGGCGGCGGGCCTTGGCGGCCGTCCAGCAGGGCGCGGCTGGCCAGGCGCAGCCAGTCGCCGACACGGCCGCCATGGCTGGTCTGCAGGCCGTGCAAGCCCTTGCCGCCGCTCAGGCCCGCGGCCTGCTCGAGCAGGCTTTGCGCGCTCGGGTTGGCCTCCAGCACCTCCAGCGCCTCACCGAGCAGGAGCACCGGGTCGCTGATGAGCCCGAACACCCCGCGCAGGGCGGCGAGGTCTTGGGGCAGGAGGGAAAGCTGGGCTGACAGTTGAGCGGACATGTGCGCCGAGTTTACGGGGCGCCCGGCCGGGTTCCCGTTCACTCGAGCTGGGCGGCCTTGTTCAGGGCGCGCAGCACACAGTGGTTGATCTCTTCCGCCCCCAGCATCAGCTGCTCGGCGGCGGCGCGGAAGTCGTAGACGGATTCGTTCTCGATCGCGTGCACCAGCTCCAGATAGGGCTGGTAGGGGCCGCTGCCATCGACCAGGGCCTGGCGCACGCGCTCGGGCATGGGGATGGATTGCAGCAGCTTGGTGAAGGGCTGCTTGAGCATGTGGTCCAACAGCGAGAACAGGCCGCAGATGAACATCTCGTCGCGCAGCTCGCTGTCGCTCATGCTCTTGGCCAGCTCTTCCATCAGCAGGCCGCGGCGCAGGGCGGCAAACATGATGGGGCGCATGCTGTGGTCCTTGCTGGCCGTGGTCAGCAAGAGGGCCAGCCAGCGCTTGAGGCGCGGATAGCCGAGCAGCATGATGGCGTGGCGGAAGGAGGACACCTCGACCGGCAGGCCGAAGGCGGCCGAGTTCAGGTAGCGCAGCAGCTTGAAGGCCAGGCTGGGGTCGCGCTTGAGGGTTTGCTCCAGGCGCTCGATGTCTTCATCCTGATCGACCCGCGACATCAGCTCGACGATGACCTGCAGATCGGCCTGGATCTCGCTGCGCGGCGCATTTGCCGGTGCCTCGTAGGCGCCCTGCATGGGCCAGCCGATCACGCCGGCGGCACCGCGGCCGAAAGCGCCATCGATGTCGGCGGCGCTGCGCAAGCCAGCCACCAGGCGGGGCAGGGCGCCGGTCTCACCCGCCCTTTGTTCGTCGTCCTGATCCAGCACCTGCTGGCTGAAGCAGGACTGCAGCTCGGCGGGCAGGGCGGCGCTGGGCCTGCCCTTGAGCAAGAGGGTGTTGCCGCGTTTCTTGAGTGCGCGCAGCGCCTCGCCCAGGCCGGCATCGGCGGCCATGAAGGCAGGCACTTCGAACTGCACATGGGCCGGCGCCTCGGCACGCAGCAGCTCCTGCAGCAGGCCTTCGTTGAGCACATTGAGGATGACCTGGGGCCCGCCCGCGGGCCAGACCTCGGACACCGCGGCCAGCAGATCGGCCGCGTCGAGCTGGGCGTCCGGCCGCAAGGGGATCACGGTCAGGCGGGTGGCCGTGACCATGCGCTGGCGGTCGATCAAGGGGGTGTAGCCGAGGGCCAGAGCGCTCAGGATGGGATGGTTCATGACTCCGCGGATCCGATACGGGGGTGTTCAAACATTGAGGTACTGGAACAGCGACATGCGCTGCACCATGGCGTAGGTTTTCAGGGCGGTGTCGTAGCCGGTTTGCTGGTTCTGGAAGTCGGAGATGCCTTGCACCATGTCCAGGTCTTCGGCGGCCGAGCGCTCGGCCTGGTTGTACTGCTTGAGCGCGGCCATGCGGGATTCGGTGCCGTCCAGATTATTCAGCCTCTCGCCCAGTTGACTGCGAACATTTTGTAAGTTCGTCATCACCGCATCCAGGTCGCGCACCCGGCCCGAGTTGGATTGCGAGATTTCCACACCGGTGCGCAGCGGCGTGCGCAGCTCGGCCACGGTGCGGTCCAGCACGTCGAAGAGCTTGAGCGAGTTGGTCGAAGGCTTGACCTCGAAGCGGTCGCCATCCACCGGCTGGCCGGAGATGGTGACGGCCATGCCGTCGAAGGTGATGGCCTTGCCGGGCGTGAAGGGGGCGCTGAAGGCCGGTGTGCCGAGGTCGGTGTCGGTCACGGTGATGGTCTGGGCCGGGCTGGCGCCGCTGATCTCGATCAGATAGTTGTGGCCGGTGAGCTGCGAGGGATCGGCGGTGCGGCCGGCGTCGATCCAGCCCTTGGGCGCGACGCCGGGCGGCACCGAGATCAGATTGGGCAGGGGGCCGGTCTCAAACGTGCCATTGCCGCTGCGCGCCTGTTCGAACACCAGGCGGCCGTCCACGGTTAGGGGGAAGTTGTCGATATTGCCGGTCTGGATGGAGCCCGAGACGCCGTTGAAGCGCACGCCGCCGGCCTGGTCCAGGAAGGGCGGGTCGCTGGCGCCCTGGCCCGAGAACAGATAGCCACCGGCGCCGTCGCCACGGTTGGCGATGGCCAGCAACTGGTTGCGAAGGCCGGCAATCTTGTTGGCCAGGCCGGCGCGTTCGGCATCGCTGTAGCTGGCGTTGCCGGCGGCGATCATGGTTTCGCGCATCTGCTGCAGCAGCTCGTTGGCGTCGCCCAACGCAGCTTCGCTCAGTGTCATGCCGTTGCGGCTGGCCTCCAGCGCGCGCTGGTTGGCATCGACCCGGCCGATGGTGGACAGGGCGCGCTCAGAGCGTGCCGCGCCGGTCGGGTCATCGCTGGCCTTGGTGATCTTCTTGCCCGTGGTGAGCTGCTGCTGCGAGGCCTGCATGGATTCCTGGCGGCGCTGCAGGGTCGCGATGCTGCTGTCAAAGATGTTGGCGGTGGACAGGCGCATGGTGGTCTTCCTGGTTGGGGCGCGGGCGCGCCATCAGCGGGCCGCCATCTGCAGCAGCTCGTCGAACAGCTTTTGCGCGGCTTGCAGCACCTTGGCCGCGGCCTGGTAGCCCTGCTGGAACTGCATCAGCCGTGCGGCTTCTTCGTCGAGGTTGACGCCTGCTTGGCCGGCCCGGGTCTGCTCGGCATCGGCGGCCACGGCCACCGAGACGCTGGAGAGGTAGGTGGCACCCTGCACGCGCGAGCCGATCTCGCTCATGGTGGCGGAATAGGCTTCGTTGATGGTGGCGCCCACGGCGATGCTGCCGTCAGGGCGCTGGCGCTGGCCGACGAACTTTTCCCCCTGGATGTTCAGGAAGGCCTTGGCATTGCCGTTGTTGGTGGCGGGGAACTGGGTGCGCTCCAGCGAGATGGTGTCGTCCTTGCGTGGCACGCCGTTCAGGCTCATCTCGAAGCCCAGATCGATCGGCGGCACGGCATTGGGCTCGTTGCCGATGTTCTGGCCTGCGGCCCAGGTGCCGTTGAGCACCGAGCCATCGGCGAGGGTCAGGGTGTACTGCAGCTTGGCCGGGTTGGCGGGATCGGGGTCGCCAAAAGCCAGGCTGATGGGCAGCTTGGTGGCATCGAAACGGTCGTTGACGGCGTAGATGGAATTGACCGTGGCTGAGCCCTTGTTGTCCACATTGGTGGTGGCAGTCAGGGGTGAAGCGGCGGCGATGCCGGTGGGCTGCTCCAGCACGCGACGCATTTCCACGGCGGCCTGGGCCACGGGTTCCAGGCGGTAGGAGTCACCCGGGGCGGGCGGCGTGGCGCCGAAGCTGATCTTGAAGCCATCGACGGTGTCGCCATCGGCCACGTTCTGCGTGTAGCCATCGCTGAGCCGGGTCAGCTTATAGGTGCCGGAGCCGCTGAGATCGCTCTCCAGGCGGTAGGCGCTGGCCTGCAGCTGGCTGGCGTTGGTGATGGTCATGCTCACGTTCGAGGCAAAGCTGCCATCAGGGGCGCGAGCATTGGTGGTGGCCGGCAGGGCGCGCGGCTGGCCAAAGCCGAAGATGGGCACGCCCTTGCCCGGCGGGTCGGAGAGGTCCAGGCCCAGGGCTTGCTGCCCGTTGACGCGCGAGGCCAGGGCCGCGGCCATCTGGCCCAACAGATTGCGAGCGTCCTGCAGATCCTTGTTCTGGTACTGCAGCAGGGCGGACAGGGAGCCGCCGGTCAGCACGCTTTCGTCCAGCGAGCGCGGGCCGCCGGAATCGCTGATGCTGAGCGCGGCGCGCGAGCTGTCGTAGGGGTCCTGGGTGACGCTGAGTTCCTGCGCCTGCGCGCCCAGCACCAGTCGCTGGCCGCCGCCGATGAACACGCCCAGGGTGCCGTCGCTGGCGGGTAGGGTCGAGACCTGGATGTACTTGCTCAGCTCGGAGACCAGCTTGTCGCGCTGGTCCAGCAGGTCATTCGGGGTGTGGCCATTGCCGTTGGCGCGCGAGATCTGGTCGTTGGCAAAGGCGATCTGTTTGCTCAGCTCATTGACCACATCGACATTGGCCTTGAGGTCGCTGACCACGCCCGACTGCAGCTCCACCAGCTGCTGGCCGGCGCTGGAAAAGCGCGCCGCCACCTCGGTGGCGCGGCCCATCACCACCTGGCGGGCGGAGGGGTCGGAGGGGCGGCTGCTCACGTCCACCATGGCGTTCAGGAACTGGCCGGCGGCGGCACCCAGGCCGGTCTCGCCGGGCGGGAAGATCTTCTCCAACTGGGACAGCTGACTCATGCGAGTCGAGTCCATGTGGGCGATGGCCTTGGTGGTGTAGGCCTGACGGGTCAGGAATTCGTTGTGCGCGCGCTCCACCGTTTCGATGGTCACGCCCTTGCCAAAGTAGCCGGCGCCGGTGAACTGGCCTTCCGGCGTGGTCAGCACCACCGATTGGCGCGAATAGCCGGGCGTGTTGGCATTGGCAATGTTCTGCCCGACCGCCTGCAAGGCGGCCTGGTTGGCGAACATGGCTCGAACGCCGATGGACAGCAATCCGCTCATGGCTGGCGCTCCTCAGGCCCGAAGCTCAGGCCAGGGCGCGCTGCACGCGCACCGTGGTGTTGATCACCCGGGCCAGCTTGCTGGCGTACTCGGGGTCGGTGGCATAGCCGGCGTTCTGCAAGCCCTGGGCAAAGCCCTTGGCCCCGCCCGTCTGGGCCTGGGCCACGACCTTGCTGTAGCGCTCGTTGTTGCTGATCAGCTTGGCGTAGTCCTTGAACGCTTCTTCGTAGCTGCCGTAGGCGCGGAACTTGGCGGTCACGCGCTGGGCCTTGCCATCCACATACTCGGTGGTCTGTACCTCGGCGACGGCGCCCTTCCAGCCCGGCGTGGCCTTGATGCCGAAGACGTTGAAGGAGGGCTGGCCGTCCTTGGTGTTGATCTCGCGCTTGCCCCAGCCGGACTCATGCGCCGCCTGGGCGATCATGAAGCTGGCCGGGATGCCGGTGCTGGCCTCGGCGGCCTTGGCCGCGTCGTCGTGCTTCTGGATGAAGCTGGCCACATGCGGCGCCACATTCTTCTTGGCCAGGGTGGGCAGGGGCTGCACGGTCTTGAGCGACTCCGTCTTGCCGTCAGTCACTCCCATCTGGCGCTGCAGCTGACGTGCAATCGCATCGGACAGACCGCCCGGCAGGCCGGTCATCTTGCCGGCGAACTGGGTGTCCAGCATTTCGCTGCCCATCTGTGTGGCGGAGTTCTCCAGCATGCCGGTGGCCATGGTGTTGGAGCGCATGCTCTTCATCACCTCCTGCATGAACAGGGATTCGAACTGTCGCGCGGTCTCGCGAATGCTGCTCTTGGGGTCGCGCGAGGCGGCGGCACGCAGGGTTTCGATCGAGCGGTGGTCGTTGCCCAGGCTGGTGCCACCACCGAGGGCCATGCCATTGTTGGGAGAGAGGGCCATATCAGATCACCTCCAGCTCGGCGTTCAGGGCGCCGGCGGTTTTCATCGCTTGCAGGATGGCCAGCAGGTCTTGCGGCGTGGCGCCCAGCGAGTTCAGCGCCTTGACGACATCGGCCAGCTTGGCACCCGCGGGCAGCTGGATCAGCGAGCCGGGGTCCTGCTTGATCGAGATGTCGGTCTTCTCGGTCACCTGGGTCTGGCCGCCCGACAGGGCATTGGGCTGGCTGACTTGCGGTGTGGAACTGATGGTGACCGACAGATTGCCGTGGGCCACCGCGCAGGCGGCCAGGGTGACGGCCTGGTTCATGACCACCGAGCCGGTGCGGGCGTTGATGACGATGCGGGCGGCCGGCTCGGCCAGATCCAGGGCCAGGTTTTCCATATCGGCCAGGAAGTTGACGCGCTCGTCCGGGTCGTTGGGCGCGCGCACGCGCACGACGCGGCCATCCAGGGCCTGGGCCACGCCATTGCCCTTGGCCTTGTTGATGGCGCGGGCCACGGCGCGAGCGGTGGCGAAATCGGCGGAGTTGAGGTCGAGCTGGATGTAGTCGCCGTTTTGCAGCGGCGTCGGCACCGAGCGCTCGACCAGGGCGCCGCCGGGGATGCGGCCGGCCGAGAGGTGGTTGATCTGCACCTTGGAGCCACCGGCCGAGGCGCCGGCGCCGCCGACGATCAGATTGCCTTGCGCCAGGGCATAGACCTGGCCGTCGGCACCGCGCAGCGGGGTGGTGATCAGGGTGCCGCCGCGCAGGCTCTTGGCATTGCCGACCGAGGACACGGCGATGTCGAGCTGCTGGCCGGGCTGGGCAAATGCGGGCAGCTGGGCCGTGACCATGACGGCGGCGATATTGCGCGGCTGCATGGTCACGCCTTGCGGCAGGATGACACCGAATTGCTGCAGCATGGCGGCCAGGCTCTGGCCGGTGTAAGGGGCTTGGGTGGTCTGGTCACCCGTGCCGTCCAGGCCCACCACCAGGCCATAGCCGGTCAGCGAGTTGCTGCGCACGCCCTGGATGGCGGCCACTTCCTTGATCCGGGCTGCGGAGGCCTCGGCGGGCCACCACAGGGCGGCACTGGCCAGCAGGGCGGCGAGGCCGATCAGGGCGCGGAGGAGTTTGTCGGTGGCTGTTTGCATGATGGTCGTGGAGGGGGAATCCTCTACGACCGATTCTGGGCAAACTTAAGTCGGCCAAAGGTTCAAAAAGAAGCGCGACAACCAGCCTATTCCGTGGGCGTCGGCGGTGGCGCCGCGGCCCTTCTGTTCGATCCGAACATTGGCCACCGACGCCGAGGGCACGACATTGCCCTGGGTGATGGCGCGCGGGTCCACCTGGCCCGAGAAGCGCAGAACATCGACGTTATGGTTGACGCCGATCTGCTTCTCGCCGCTGATCATCAGATGGCCATTGGGCAGCACGGCGGTGACCACGGCGGTGATGCTGCCGGAGAAGTCGTTGGTGTTTTCGTTCGTGCCCTTGCCGGTGGACTTGGTGGCCGAGCTGCCGCCGGCCGAGGCCCGGCCGAAGGAGTTGGCGCTGACAAAGGGCAGGGCGGTGACGCCGGCGGTCAGCGAGCCGGTCTTGTTGAGCTCGCTGGTGCTGCTCTGGCTGGCGGTGACCTTCTCGACGATCTGGATGGTCAAGGTGTCGCCCACCATGCGGGCGCGGTGGTCCTCGAACAGCGGCCGGTAGGCCGCGGCCTGGTAGATGGCGCCATTGCTAGGGCCTTGGGCGGGCAGGGCGGGCATGTTCACCACCGGCGTGTGCTGCAGCTCGACCTGGGGTTCGCGGTACAGCGTGCTGCAGCCGCCGAGCAGCAAGGCACTGGACACGGCGAGCAGCAAGCGCGGCAGGCGGGCGTGAAGCATGTGATGGCGGGGCAGGGTGTTCATGTGCGGAGGCTCCATCAGATCTGTGCGAGCTTTTGCAGCATCTGGTCCGAGGTTTGCACGGCCTTGGAATTGAGCTCGTAGGCGCGCTGGGTCTGGATCATGGACACCAGCTCCTCCACCACATTGACGTTGGAGGTTTCCACATAGCCTTGTTGCAGCGAGCCCAGACCGTTGGCATTGGGCGCGCCGGCATTGGGCGTGCCCGAGGAGGCGGTCTCCGAGAACAGGTTCTGGCCCTTGGGGTCCAGGCCGGCCGGATTGACGAAATTGGCGAGCTGGATCTGGCCCAGGGTTTGCGGCGCCGGTGTACCCGGGACGGTGATGCTGACCGTGCCGTCATTGCCAACCGACACGCTCAGTGCATTGGCCGGCACGGTGATGCCGGGCAGCACGGTATAGCCGTTGTTGGTGACGATCTGGCCGTTGGCGTCGAGCTGGAAAGAACCGTCGCGCGTGTAGGCCGTGGTGCCGTCCGGCATCTGCACCTGGAAGAAGCCATTGCCCTTGATGGCCAGGTCCAGGTTGTTGGTGGTTTGCTGCAGATTGCCCTGGCTGTAGATGCGGGCGCTGGCCACCGGGCGCACGCCCAGGCCGACCTGCAAACCCGTGGGCAGTTGGGTCTGCTCGGTGGTGTTGGCGCCGCTTTGCCGCAGGTTTTGATAGATCAAGTCTTCGAACACCGCGTGTGAGCGCTTGAAACCATTGGTGGCGACGTTGGCCAGGTTGTTGGAGATGGTGTCCAGCTGGGTCTGCTGGGCCTCCATGCCGGTCTTGGCAATCCAGAGTGAGCGGATCATGGTCGGTGTCCTTCAGGGAATCGGGAGGTCAGGTGGTGCCCAGCAGCTTGGCCGATTGCTGGCCCTGGGTCTGGGCAATCTGCATCAGCTTCATCTGTTGCTCGAACTGGCGGCCGGCGGCAATCATGCTGACCATGGTTTCGACGGCGCTGACGTTGGAGCCTTCCAGCGCGCCGTCTTGCAGGCGTGCCGTCGGGTCGGCGGGCAGGTCGCCGTCGGGCGCACGGAACAGACCATCGGCGCCGCGCGTCAGGCGCGCTTCGGGCGTGACCAGCTTGAGCTTGCCGATGGTGGTGCTGGTGCCGTTGGCCGCTTTGGCGCTGACGGTGCCGTCGCCGCCGATGGACAGCTCGGTATTGGGCGGCGCATTGATCGGGCCGCCATCGCCTTGCACCGGCAGGCCGTTGCGCATGACCAGCAGGCCTTCGGCATTGACATCGAGCGCGCCCGCGCGGGTGTAGGCCTCGGTGCCGTCCAGGCCTTGCACGGCCAGCCAGGCATTGCCCTTCATGGCCACATCAAGGCTGCGGCTGGTGGCTTGCATGACGCCGGGGTCGGAGTTGTAGCCGGTGGTGGTTTCCAGGGCGTAGGCGCGGGTGCTGGCGCCATCGCCACGCACCGGCACCGAGCGAAAGGCCTGCAGCTCGGCCCGGAAGCCATTGGTCGAGACGTTGGCCAGGTTGTTGGCCAGCACGTCTTGACGCTGCATGGCCGCCTTGGCGCCGGCCATCGAGAGGTAGATCATGCGGTCCATGGCGTGTCCTTGGGCAGGGTCATGCGGGGTTCAGGCCTTCAGTGCGCGCTCAGCATCAACGCAGGTTGACGATGGTCTGCAGCACCTGATCCTGGGTCTTGATGGTCTGGGCACTGGCCTGGTAGGCGCGCTGGGCGGTGACCATATTGACCAGCTCGGCGGTCAGGTCGACGTTGGACTCTTCCAGCGCGCCCGATTGCAGCTTGCCCAGGTTGCCGTCACCCGGCACGCCCACCACCGCCTCGCCCGAGGAGAAGGTGCGCGACCAGACATTTCCGCCCATGGGCTGCAGGCCTTGCGGGCTGCGGAAGGAGGCCAGTTCGACTTGGCCGGCCGGCTTGGACTGTCCGTTCGAGTAACGCGCCATGACGATGCCGCTGTTTTCGATCAGGATGCCCGAGAGCTGACCGGGGGCGTAGCCGTCCTGCGTCAGGTTGGTCACGGCGAAGCTGGAGCCGTTTTCGGTGGCGCCCAACACGTCGAACTGGATGCCTGGAATGTCCAAGGTGGCAGCACCCGCGGCGTTGCGACCGGCGGGCACATCCATATTGAGCTTGGCCGTGGGGTCGATGGGTTTGCCGCCGGTCTTGGGGAAGGTCACGGTGGCATAGGGCGTCAGCGGGTTGCCGCTGGCGTCGGTGCCGATGGCGCCACCGGCCGAATCGGTGGTGAAGGGCGAGCCATTGGCGGTGGCAAAGATGTTCCAGGTCGTGCTGCCGTCGGCGGCAGGCTCGTTCTTCTGGAAGTAGAGTGTGATGGCCACGTCCTGGCCCTTGGCGTCATAGGCCGTCAGCGAGGTGGCGTTGTTGTAGGTGGCCGGGTTCTTGAGGTCGATGCCGGGAATGGCGGCGTTGGCCGTGACCTTGGAGCGCGAGTCGAGGTTGAACTCGGTGGTGATGGCGCTGGTGGTCTTGGGCGCGATGCCCGAGGTGGGCAGCTGCAGGGGTTGGGCCAGGCCGGGCTGGATCACCCCGGCGCCGTCGGCCGGGTAGCCCATGAGCTTGAGCTGGTCGTTGTTGACGATGAAGCCGTTGCGGTCGACCTTGAACTGGCCGTTGCGGCTGTACATGGTCGGGTTCTTGCCATCGCTGAGCTGGAAGAAGCCGCCGCCGTTGATGGCCAGGTCCATGGGGCTTTCGGTCGTGGTGATATTGCCCTGTGTGAACTGCTGTGCCACGGCGGCCAGGGCCGTTCCGATGCCGACCGGGCTGCTGCCCGCGCCGTTGAGTGCGCCGGCATACACATCTTTGAACTCGGCCCGTGAGGCCTTGGAACCATAGGTGCCGGCATTGGCGATGTTGTTGCCGATGACGTCGAGATTCTTGCTCGCGCCGTTCAATCCGGAGAGGCCTTGTTGGAAGCTCATGATGGGTCCTTAGCGGGAAATCGTGAAAGGGACAGGCGCGGCGAGCGTCAGTCGAAAGTCTTGATGCTGGCGTAGTCAACCAGCCCAGCGTTCTGAAGCTGCAGCTTCAGCGTGGTGCCGCTGGTGTTGACGGCCAGCACCTTGTCCTGGGCGTAAAGCGTGCTGCTCACGGCGGCCGTGCCCTTGGTCGCAGTGATGCGGAATTTGAGTCCGGCGTCGTCGGCGTACTTGTCCGAGGCCCACTTGAAGTTGTGGCGGCCGGTGCCTTGCGCGCCGAGCTGCACCGTGTCGACCACGGCACCGGCGGGGCTCAAGACCTCCAGCTTCACCGCATCGGCGGGGCTGCTCAAGGCGTAGCTGCCTTCGCCCACCCCGTTGGTTTGCTGCAGGCGGTTGCCCTCGACGGTGACTTCGCGGCCCACCAAGGAGACGCTTTGCAGGGCCTGCATCTGGGTGAACTGGTTGGCCAGGGACTTGATGCTGTTGTCCAGGGTGCTGACGCCGCTGACCGTCTGGATCTGCGCCATCTGGCTGGTCACCTGGGCGTTGTCCATGGGGTTCATGGGGTCCTGGTTCTGCATCTGCGCGACCAGCAGCTTGAGAAAACGGTCCTGCGTGTCCACGGCCTTCTTGCTGGCCGACTCTTCCGCGGTGTTGGTGGTGGTGCCGGTCGACTTGACGGCGCTGATGACGTCCATGGCGGGCCTCTTTCAGGTGAAGCTCAGGACTGGCCGAGCTGCAGGGTTTTGAGCAGCAGGCTCTTGGCCGTGCTCATCACCTCGATGTTGTTCTGGTAGGAGCGGGAGGCCGAGATCATGTTGACCATCTCCTCCACCGTGTTGACATTGCTGTAGGTCACATAGCCTTCGGCGTCGGCCTTGGGATGCTTGGGATCGTGAACCCGGCGCCCGGGCGTCTGGTCTTCGCTGATGGTGCTGACGCGCACGCCGGCGGCACCCTGGTCGCCGTTGGCGCCCATCAGGGCGGTCTGAAACACCACCTGGCGGGCCTTGTAGGCCTGACCATCGGGTCCGGCCACGGTGTCGGCATTGGCCAGATTGCTGGCCACCACATTGAGGCGCTGGCTCTGCGCGCTGACGGCGCTGCCCGAGACATTGAAGATTTGAAACATGGACATGGTCTGCTCCTGGCCGGTGGTCTGCTAGTGCCGGGCCGCTCAGGCCGCGTTGGGCGACTTCATGGCGTCCAGCGTGGTGCGCACCGAGCTGTTGATGAAACGCAGCGTGGCTTCGTACTTGACGGAGTTGTCGGCGAAGCTGGCCCGTTCGCGGTCCATGTCGACGGTGTTGTTGTCCAGATTGGTCTGCGCCGGCACGGCATAGAGCTTGCTCGCTTCGCTGCGCCCGCCGCCGATCGGGCCCATATGGCCTCCCTGGGTGGTCAGGAGCTGGCCCGAGCCGCGGCTGGACGAGGTGGCCTCACGCAGAGCGCGGGAGAAGTCAAGATCGCGGGCTTGGTAGCCCGGGGTGTCGGCATTGGCAATATTGCTGGCGAGCATGCGCTGGCGTTCCGAGCGCAGGGCCAGGGCCTCGGTCTGGAAGTTCAGGTTGGCGGTCAGTCGGTTCAGCATGATGCGTGCCCCCTGCTTGGGTTCGGGCTGGAGCGCCGCGCCTTGGGGCTGGGGAGGGTCTCAAGGTCCCTGTCCGTCGGACGGGAATGGGCGATGTGAACGGATTGTGTTGGGCCGCTCTGAAAACATTAGCGGGAATAGCAAGGGCTTTGCTGCGCATTTCGGCCCTCGTGGCCAAGGGGTGGCGGCCTACAGTCCACCCATGCTTTCGACTCGCTCCATCCCTGTCGCTCAGATGCTCCGCCGCCCGGCGCGCCTGGCGGCATGGCTGATCCTGAGCCTGAGTTGGAGCCTGCCTTTGTGGCTGGTAGGGATGCTGAGCGAGGCTCAGGCCCAGACGGCCAAGCCGGTGGTGACCGAAACGCTGAGCACCGAATTGCGCTTGCAGGTCCAGGACTTGGCCCAGGCCGGCGCCAAGGCCGGCATGCCCGCGCAGGCACGGGTGGAGGTGCAGGTCGGTCAACTCGATCCGCGCCTCAAGCTGGCGCCCTGTGCCCAGGTGCAACCGTACTTGCCCACCGGCCTGCAGATGTGGGGCCGCACCCGCATCGGTCTGCGCTGCGTCGATGGCCGCGCCCGTTGGAACGTCACGCTGCCGGTGCAAGTCAAGGTCTATGCCCGTGCCCTGGTGGCCGCCGAACCCCTGGCTTCGGGGGTGAGCTTGACTCAAGCGCAGCTGGCAATGGCCGAAATAGACATAGCGGCTGTGGCCGGCGCGGTATTCACCGATGCGGCCGGCTTGACTGGACGCAGCCTGGTCCGCCCTGTGGCGGCTGGCGAAGCGATCAGCAGCAGCAGCTTGAGGGCGCGGCAGTGGTTTGCGGCGGGTGAGACGGTGCAGGTCCGAGTTTCCGGGCCGGGCTTCGCGGTCGCCGGCGAAGGTCAGGCCATGGCCGCGGGTTTGGAAGGACAGAACGTCAAGATCCGCTTCGAAAACGGGCGGATGGTGACGGGTCGGGTCGTCGGTGAACGACGGGTGGAGGTGTTGTTGTGAACAACGCTGGCACACGTCAACCGGTGTTGAGACTCAGCTCTGAGGCGGAAAAACCCCGCTTCTGGGGCGGGAGCGGTTTTGTCGAAAGTACTAAAGTCTTCATGTTGAGCGTCGATACACCGGAAAACCTGGACAGGTTTGGGCATGACCCAGGCCTATGGAGAGCACCATGAAAATCGGTAATAGCCCAGAGATCGCATCGTCGGCCGTCACGGCCGACAAGGCGGGCGCGGCCCAGACAGGGCGAGCGCAAGGCCAGGGCGCGACTGCACAAGTGGCCGGAAAGAAGGCGCCGGAGGCCAGCGCCACCCTGGAGCTGTCGACCAATGCGACCAAGCTCCTGGCGGGTGTGGCGGAAGACGGCAGCTTCGATGCCGAGAAGGTCGGGCGCATCTCGCAGGCCATCTCGGACGGCAAGTTCACGGTCAACGCCAACGTCATCGCCGACAAGCTGATTGCCAACGCTCAAGAAATGCTGAGCCGGATGACGCCTCACTGATCGAGGCGGTTCGGGCCTTTGCCTGCTGTGACAGGGCAAGGGATGATCAAAGTTTCGTTTGTTGAACCCTAACGCGTTCTCAACGCCTTATGGCGGGGACAGCCATGCACGCTTTGCCTCCCTCAGATTCCACTCCCGCAGCGCTCGGCCAGCAGCTCGAGCAGCCGCTGCTGGAGGTGGAAAGCTGCCTCAATTTGCTGGGTGATGCCTTGCTGCGGCGCGACACCCAGGCCATCGAACAACACGCTGCTCGCCTGCATCAGGCGCTGGCGGTGGCGATCACGAGCTTCAGCGAAGCCGCTCGCAGCGGTGCGGTGCCGGCCCATCTGCGTCATCGTCTGGTGCAGGCTGGGGGCCGTGTGGCCGCCCAGCGTGAGTCTTTGGCCCGCGCCACGGCGGCGCTGGACCGTGCGATCGACGTGCTGATGCCCGGCGAAGCCAACGGCCTGTATTCGGCGCTGGGCAAGAACGAGCGCAAGAGCCTGGGCGGCGCTTCGATTCAAGCCTGATCGGCCCGCTCGCTGCTCGGCCGATGGGTGCCGGGCATGAAAGCAGCCCAAGCCACGCTCACTGCGTGGCTTTTTTTCGCACCTTGTCCAGATAGGCGTGGCCGTCGGGCGGCAGACCGCTGCGTTGCGATTCCCAGATCATTTCGCCCAGGCAGTCCATGGCCACGTGGTGGGCCTCGTGCAGGGAGTTGCGCCGGGCGGCCAGCAGATCGACGGCCTGGCGGATGCCATGCGGCTGGTCGATGGACTGCTGCTCGCTGATGGTCAGGTGCATGGACAGATGCAGAAAGGGGTTGGTGCGCCCCTCTTCGACGCTGTAGACCGCCGCCAGGGCGGCCTCTTCATCGGCCAGTTCGGCGTGGTATTCCGGGTGCTGGGCGATCCAGTCGGCGGCGATGGCCTCCATGGGAATCAGGGGCTGGCCGTCGCGCAGCTTGCGGTAGGTGGCGCAGAAGAAGCGGCGCACCTCGAGTTGGGATGGGGCAAACATAGGGCCAGATTGTCGCTGCTGCGCGCCCGTCTAATTTGTGGGCGGCTCGCCGGTGGCCGGCGTGGGCGCGCTCCAGCTTTCGCCATGGCGGGCTTCATGTTCCCGCCGCGCCTGTTCGCGCTCCTGGGCCAGCAGGGCTTCCAATTGCTGGCGTGCCTGGCGCGACGCGGCGATCAGGGCGCCATTGTCGTGCTGCAGCGGCAGCATCTGTTCCAGCTGATCCAGGTTGTGCTGGCGGAATCGCCAAGTCAGCTTGCGGGCGGCATGGGGCTCCAGGCCCAGCAGCTCCATGACGCTGCGGCCGCTGTTCAAGGCTGCGTCAAAGGTTTCGCGCTCGATCAGCTGCACGCCCAGATTGCGCAGGCTGAAGTAGTGCCGCACATTGCGAGCCCGCGCCACCACCTGGGCCTGCGGGAAATGCTCGCGCGCCAGCTCGGCAATGGCCAGGCTCTGCGCCACATCGTCCACCGCGATCACCAGCACCCGCGCTTGCGCCGCGCCGGCGCTGCGCAGCAGGTCCAGCCGGGTGGCATCACCGAAAAACACCCGCCAGCCAAAGCGCCGCATGGCCTCGATGGCCTCGGCATCGTGGTCGAGCACGGTGGCTTCATAACCGTGGGCAAACAAGAGGCGGCCGACGATCTGCCCGTAGCGGCCGAAGCCGGCGATCAGGATGGGTGCGGGCAGCGGGCTTTCTTGCTCCGCCGGCCGTGCGGCTGTCTTGCGCTGCAGGCGCGGCAGCAGCAGGCGGTCGCTGGCCAGCAACAGGGCCGGCGTGCAAGCCAGGGAGAGGGCCACGGCCGCCACCAGCGCTGAGTTTTGCGTGGCGTCGATCAAGCCGGCCTGCTGGGCCAGCTGGAACACCACGAAGCCGAACTCGCCGCCCTGGGCCAGCAGGATGACGAAGACCGGCCGCTCCAGCACCGGGATCTGCATCCAGCGCGACATCAGCCCCAGCAACAGGCCCTTGCACAGCAGCAGCGCGGCCAGCAGGCCCAGCACCAGGGCGGTTTGCTCGCGCAGCACCCGCAAGTCCAGGCCCATGCCCACGGCGATGAAGAACAGGCCCAGCAGCAGGCCTTTGAAGGGCTCCAGATCGGTCTCCAGCTCACGCCGGTATTCGCTTTCCGCCAGCAGCACGCCGGCGAGAAACGCACCCAGGGCCATGGACAGGCCGACGCTGTGCATCAGGGCTGCAGTGCCGATCACCAGCAGCAGGGCCGCGGCAGTGAAGATCTCGGGCGTGCGGCTGCCGGCGATCCAGCGCAAAGCCGGGCGCAGGGCCAGGCGCCCGCCGAGCACAATCAGCAAGACCATGCCCAGGGCCTTGGCGGCCGCCCAGGCTCCGCTGCCCTCGGCCGCCGACACGGTGCTGCCGGCCGCCACAATGGGCACCAGGGCCAGCACCGGAATGGCGGCGATGTCCTGCAGCAAGGCCACGCTCAAGATGCTTTGACCTGCCGTTGTGCGCCCGAGGTTGCGCTCTGCCAGCACGGCCAAGGCCACGGCCGTGGACGACATGGCCAGGCCCAGGCTGAGCACCAGGCCCAGGCCGGCCGGCACGCCGAACAGCCACGCCAGGCCCAGCAGCAGGGCGGCCGACCCGAACAGCTGCAGCGAGCCCCAGCCGAAGATGGGCCGGCGCATGGCCCAGAGTCGTTTCGGCTCCAGCTCCAGGCCGACCAGGAACATCATCAGCACCACGCCGAACTCGGCCACCTCGAGGATCTGCCCCGGGTCGCTGACCAGGCCCAGCACGCTGGGCCCGATCAGCACGCCGGCGATCAGGTAGCCGAGGATGGAGCCCAGGCGCAAAAAGCGCGCCAGCGGCACGGCGACGACGGCCGCGCCCAGGCAGACCAGGGGAAGTTGCAGCCAGTTGCTGCCGGCGGCCGCGCTCATGGCTGGGGCTCCTCATGTGAGGCCGCACGCGCCGGGGTGTCCGGGCGCAACGGGCTGAACAAGGCCGGCCGGGCGTCCAGCGGCACTTCGGGCAGGCTGGGTTCGGCTTCATGCACGCACCACTGGGGGTAGGCCTCCAGCCGGGCCAGAAAGGACTCTGTGTGCTGCTGCAGCGCGGCTTCGTCGGCTTGATGGGCGCCGTGCAGGATCAAGGGCGGCAGGAAGTTCATGCCGCAGATGCGCGCGCTCTGGGTGTAGGGCAGCAGGAAGTGCTCGATCGGGTGTTCGTGATGGCCCTGGGCGCTGTAGGCTTCTGCGCTGCCGCCGGTGGAAGTGACCAGCCAGAAGTCTTTCCCGCGCAAGGCATGGCCTCCGGGGCCGTAAGCCCAGCCGAAGCTCAGTACCTCGTCGACCCAGAGCTTTTGCAGAGCCGGCATGCTGTACCAGTGCAGGGGGTGCAGCATGATGACCAGGCGCGCGGCGGCCAGCGCCCGCTGCTCGGCAGCCACGTCGATGGCGTAGTCCGGGTAGCGGCGGTAGAGGTCGTGCAGGGTCCAGCGCGTGGCTTGGGCTTGCGCGGCGTCCATCAATCGCGCACTGACGCGCGAACGGGCGCGGTCGGGGTGGGCGGCAAGAATCAGGATGTCAGAAGTCTCAGGCATGGCCTGAGGTTAACCCGAGCGCCCAGCGCTTAGGATGTCGGGCTGTGTTGTTGTCGCTTGCAGCGGCTTTTGTGCATGCCCTGAGGAGTGAGCCCATGCCCGTGATCCTGATCGCCAATCCCAAGGGTGGGGTGGGCAAGAGCACCTTGTCCACCAACATCGCCGGCTACCTGGCCTCGCAAGGCCACAGCGTGATGCTGGGCGATGTCGACAAGCAGCAGTCGGCGCGCCGCTGGCTGGCCTTGCGCCCGTCCCACCTTCCGCGCATCCAGGGTTGGGATTTTGAAGGGGACCAGGTCGTCAAGCCGCCCAAGGGCGTCAGTCATGTGGTGCTGGATTCTCCGGCCGGGCTGGACGGCAAGCGCTTGAAGACCCTGCTCAAGCTGGCCGACAAGCTCTTGATGCCGCTGCAGCCCAGCCTCTTCGATATCCAGGCCAGTTTCGATTTCATTCAAAGGCTGCGCGAACTGCGTGGCGATGAAGACTCGCCCAAACGCCAGCCCGAGCTGGCTTTGGTCGGGATGCGTGCCAAGGAAGGCACGCTGTCGGTGCAGCAGCTGCAGGGCTTTCTGGAGGGGCTGGAGGTGCCGGTGCTGGGCATGCTGCGCGACACCCAGAACTATGTGCAGCTGGCCGCACATGGCTTGAGCCTTTGGGATGTGGCGCCCAGCCGTGTCGAGCGAGACTTGGCGCAGTGGGCACCGCTAACGGCCTGGTTGGACGCAAGGAAAGCGTGATTGCTAAAACGCAAGTTGAGTTCGGCTTGCAGCTTTCGTTTGCGAGTTCTGACGCCAGAAAAGTGCGCAGGCCTAACACGGCAGCGTGGGTATCACCCATCGGGGTGAGTGCGATTCACCACGCCGGGGCTCTATCATGCGGTCCGACATGAAACTCTGCACACGTGGCGCCGAAGGATGGGCATGAAGGTTTTGCTGATCGATGATCACCCGCTGATCCTGGCGGCTTTGAAGACCGTCATCGAAGGCATGGGCGAGCATGTGCAGGTGGTGGGCGCCGACAGTGCGGCCTCCGCCCGTCAGGCCTTGCAGACGCACCAGGATTTCAACCTCGTGCTCCTGGATCTGCAGCTTGGCGATGCCAGTGGCTTTGATGTGCTGGATGAGTTCCGTGCCGCCTACCCGGCGCTGCCGGTGGTCATCATCTCGGCCTCGGACCGGGCCAGCGATGTGATCCGTGCCATCGACCAGGGTGCCATGGGTTTTGTGCCCAAGCGGGCCGAGACCGAGCTGCTCTCCCAGGCACTCAAGCTGGTGATGTCCGGTGGCATTTATGTGCCACCCATGGGCCTGGGCAACGAAGGCGGTGCTGAATTCGAGACTGCTCCGGCCTCCGGGGCGATCAGCGCGCAGCAGAACAAGCTGCAGCAGATTCAGCAGCAGGCCATGAACTCCAACTACCAGGTCACCACCGGCCTGGAAGGCCTGGCGCTGACACCGCGCCAGACCGATGTGCTGGCCCTGCTGCTGCAAGGCAAGCCGAACAAGATCATCGCTCGCGAACTGGGCGTGTCGGTCGAGACCATCAAGGACCATGTCGCCGCCGTGCTCAAGGCCCTCGGCGTGGGTTCGCGCACGCAGGCGGTGCTGGCCGTGGGGCAGATGGTGCAGCGTCAACCCGACGCGCATTTCTCGACCTGGCGCGTGGCGCAGCCCTGAGCACTGGACCGCTTCTGGGCCGAGGCGCCGTGACGGCGCTTGCCGCTCAGCTGGGCGTGTAGGCCAGGCGCACGTAGATCGGCGCAAAGGCCTCGGCCTGGGTGATTTCCAGCAGGCGCTCGCGCGCCAGTTCCAGCATGGCGATGAAGGTCACCACCAGCACCGACTGGCCGCGTGAGACATCGAAGAGTTGCTCGAACTCGACAAAGCGCTGACCCTGCAGGCGCCGCAGCACGATGCTCATGTGCTCGCGCACCGAGAGCTGCTCCCGCGTGATCTTGTGGTGCTGGTTGAGCTTGGCGCGGCGCAGGATGTCCAGCCAGGCCTCGCGCAAATCGTTGGCCTCCACGTCGGGGAAGCGGGGTTGCAGCGATTGCTCGATGTAGACCTGGGCGCGCAGGAAATCGCGGCCCAGCACGGGCAGGGCATCCAGGCGCGCCGCAGCCAGCTTGATCTGTTCGTACTCGAGCAGGCGGCGCACCAGCTCGGCACGCGGGTCTTCCGGTTCGGCGCCGTCCTCGGTCTTTTTGGGCGGCAGCAGCATGCGCGACTTGATCTCGATCAGCATGGCCGCCATCAGCAGGTACTCGCTGGCGAGCTCGAGGTTGTGCTTGCGCAGCTGGTCGACGTAGCTCAGGTACTGGCGCGTGACATCGGCAAGCGGGATGTCGAGGATGTTGAAGTTCTGGCGCCGGATCAGGTAGAGCAGCAGGTCCAGCGGGCCTTGAAAGGCTTCGAGGAAGACCTCCAGCGCATCCGGCGGGATGTAGAGGTCCAGCGGCATCTGGAACAGCGGCTCGCCATACAGGCGGGCCACGGCCACGCTGTCCACGGTCTCGGGCAGCCCCGGCAGCTCTTCGGCCGGGGGCGGCGGCAGCTCAGGGCCTGCGGCCTGCTCGCCGCTGTTGTTGCTGCTGCTCATGGCAACTCAGAACCAGTCCGGCAGGGCGCCGAGCGCCGCTTACTTGGCTTGCGTCTGGTAGACGTAGGGCTGTTGCTCGACGCGTGCGGCGCGGTAGTCGGCCTGGGCGCTGCGGTCCACCGCCTTGTCCCAGAGCAGGGCACGGCCGGCGCGCTGCTCGGCTTCCAGCGTCGGCTTCTTGGCCTTGAGCTCGTCGATGAAGGTGCTGGCGTCGGACTTGTAGGCTTTCCAGAACAGAGGCATGGTGTGGCAGTGCTTCGCAAACAAGGTGGGCGGTCGGCAGAAATCCGGCTGCAAGGCGGCGATTTTACAGGCTGGCCGTGCGGGCGCTGACCCGCCATTGCTCGAAATCGGCATGAATGCCGTCCGGACCCAGGGCTTCGGCCAGGCCGCCGCGCCGGACCAGGCTGGCCGGCTGCTCGTTCAGCCCGCACAGCAGCAAGGCCTGACCCTGGCGTTGCAGGCCGCGCTGCAGCTGCAGCAGGGCGTCCAGGCCCGAGGTGTCCATGGAGATCAGCTGGTGCATGTCCAGCACCAGCAGGCGCTGATCGGGCTGCAGCCGTTCGGCCAGGCCCTCGACCTTGCCGATCGCGCCGAAGAACAGCGAGCCGTAGAGCTTGAGCGCCAGGGTGCCGGGCGGCAGGCCGGTCTGGGGCAGCTCCTGCACCTGGAACAAGGTGCTCATGCGGTAGATGAAGAACAGGCAGGCCAGCACCAGGCCAGCCTCCACCGCCACCATCAGATCGAACACCACGGTCATCACGAAAGTGCCCAGCAGCACGGTGCGGTAAGGCAGGCTGAAGCGACGCAGGCGGGCGAACTCATGCCACTCGCCCATATTCCAGGCCACCACCAGCAGGATGCCGGCCAGGGCCGCCAGCGGGATGTGGGCGGCCAGCGGTGCGGCCACCAGCACGATGATCAGCAGCACCAGCGCATGCACCATGCCGGCCACCGGGCTGCTGGCGCCGGCGCGCACATTGGTGACGGTGCGGGCGATGGTGCCGGTGGCTGGGATGCCGCCGAACCAGGGCGTCACGAGGTTGGCAATGCCCTGGGCCATCAGCTCCTGGTTGGGGTCGTGGCGGGGCTGGTCGCTGAGCTTGTCGGCCACGCGGGCACAGAGCAGGGATTCGATGGCACCGAGCAGCGCCAGGGTCAGGGTGGGGATGAGCAGCTGCTTGGCGCCGGTCCAACTGACCTCGGGCCAGGCGAAGCTGGGCAAGGTCTGAGGAATGCCGCCGAAGCGGCTGCCGATGGTTTCCAGCGGCAGCTGCAAGCCGTAGCACAGCGCGGTGGCACCGACCAAGGCGATCACGGTGCCGGGCAGCTGCGACATCCAGCGCTGCAGCCGTGCGCGGGTGCTGTGGCTCTCGCGGTCCATGGCATAGGTCTTGGGCCAGAGGCTGACCACGGCCACGCAGGCGCCGCCCAGCAAGGGCGCGGCCCAATGGATGTCGCCGATGTGCAGGGCGATCAGCCGCAGCTGGCTGAAGAAGTCGGCCGGCATGTGGGCGATGGGCAGGCCCAGGAAGTCTTTCAGCTGGGACAAGCCGATCAGCACGGCAATGCCGTTGGTGAAGCCGATCACGATGCTCACCGGGATGTAGCGCACCCAGGCCCCCAGCCGCAGGGCGCCGAGCGCGATCAGCAAGCAGCCGGCCAGCATGGTGGCGACCAGCAGATTGCCCAGGCCGTAGCGTTGCACGATGCCGTAGATCACGACGATGAAGGCGCCGGCCGGCCCGCCGATCTGCACGCTGGAGCCGCCCAGGGCCGATATCAGGAAGCCGGCAATGATGGCGGTGAACAGGCCTTGCTCGGGCTTGACGCCCGAGGCGATGGCGAAGGCGATGGCCAGGGGCAGGGCAACGATGCCGACGGTGAAGCCCGCGCCGAGGTCGGCGATGAAGCGCTGGCGGCTGTAGTCCTGAAGCAGGCTCAGCGAGCGGGGGCGGAAGCGGTGGAGGAGCGGCGGCATGATCAAGGTCTTGCACCGATTCTGCGCCTCTTGCGGCTCGCGGTTTTGAGAAAACTCAGCTGCTGGTGGCGCTGTGGTATGGCCGCACGATGCTTTCGATCAGGGCAGCGCTGCCGGCCTGGGCCAGGCGGCGGTCCAGATGGGCCAGGATCTGGCGCGCGCCGGGAAAGTCCTGGCGCAGCCCGAGGTGGAAGGGCACGTTGGCGGCCAGATAGGGCGCCGGAATGGACATCACCTGCGCCTGGATGGCCAGCTTCTTGAGCCGCCACTGCGTGACCAGCGGGCTCAGCGAGACATGGACGTCACCGCGTGCGGCCAAGACCATGCGGAAGACGGCGTCGTGGCTCATGGTCCATTCGACATGCGGGAAATCGGCCAGCACCTGCTCGGCCCATTGATTGCCTTTTTGATCGACCAGATGGAAGGCCTTGAGGTCCTCGCGCGAGCGCAGGCGCTCCAGCTGCGCCCGCTGCGGATGGCGGGCACTGAAGAACAGATGGGGGCGCAGCTCCACCAGGGGCAGCTCGTTGAAGAGCGCGTACTGCCGGCGTTCGTCCGAGGCAAAGGTGCACAGGCCATCGGCCTGGCCCAGCTTGACCATGGCTTGGGCGCGTCGCCAGGGCAGGCCCAAGGCTTCCAGCCGGACGCTGTCCAGATCCTTCAGCAGGGCCTGCAGCAGATCGGGCAGGATGCCTTGCACCCGTTGAGGATGCAGTTGCGGATCGACGAAGGAGTAGGGCGCGTAGTCGTCGTTGTAGCTGATCAGCAGGGGCTGGCGCGCCGCGCCAGCCCGGGCCTCGCGGCCGACGAGGGCCGCTGCAGATGCCGCACCACCCGCCACGGCGCCCAGCAGCAGACCCAGGACGGTCTGGCGGCGGCACGCCACCGGCCGGCTGCGCAGCATGGGCCGGGTGGGCCTCAGCGCACCCGCATGCCAGGCTGGGCGCCGGGGAAGGGCTCGAGCACGAAGATGCCGGGATTGGCCTTCTCGTCGGCGTGGCTGGCGGCCAGCACCATGCCTTCGCTGATGCCGAACTTCATCTTGCGCGGCGCCAGGTTGGCCACCATCACGGTGAGCTTGCCTTCCAGGTCTTCGGGCTTGTAGGCGCTCTTGATTCCGCTGAAGACATTGCGCAGGCGACCTTCGCCCACGTCCAGGCTCAGGCGCAGGAGCTTGTCCGAATCGTCCACATGCTCGGCCTTGACGATCTTGGCGATGCGCAGATCGACCTTGGTGAAATCGTCGATCTTGATCTCGGGTGCCAGCTCCTCGCCGCCCGGCAGGGGCTTGGCGGCCACGGCCGGTGCAGGGGCTTCGAACAGGGCTTCCAGCAGCTTGGGGTCGACGCGCTGCATCAAGTGTTCGTAGGCGCCGATTTGGTGGGCGCCGAGGGCGCGCTGGGCGTCAGCGAACTGCAGCGGCTCGATCTTCAGGAAGCTCTCGACCTTGGCCGCCAGGGCCGGCAGCACGGGCTTGAGGTAGATGGTCAGCAGGCGGAAGGCCTCGATGCAGACGCTGCAGACATCGTGCAGCACGGCGTCCTGGCCTTCCTGCTTGGCCAGCTCCCAGGGCTTGTTCTGGTCCACGAATTCGTTGACGCGGTCGGCCAGCATCATGGTCTCGCGCAAGGCCTTGCCGAACTCGCGTTCTTCGTAGAACTGGGCGATGGTGGCGCTGTGGGCGCGCAGGCCGTCCAGCAGGGCGCGGCCCTCCACGCCCAGATCGGCCGAGAGGCGGCCGTCGAAGCGCTTGGCCAGGAAGCCGGCGGCGCGCGAGGCGATGTTGACGTACTTGCCGACCAGATCGCTGTTGACGCGGGCCACGAAGTCATCGGGGTTGAAGTCGATGTCCTCGACGCGTGAATTCAGCTTGGCCGAGATGTAGTAGCGCAGCCACTCGGCGTTCATGCCCAGGTTGAGGTACTTGAGCGGGTCCAGGCCGGTGCCGCGGCTCTTGCTCATCTTCTCGCCGTTGTTGACGGTCAGGAAGCCGTGGACGAAGACATGGTTGGGCGTCTTGCGGCCGCTGAAATGCAGCATGGCCGGCCAGAACAAGGTGTGGAAGTAGGTGATGTCCTTGCCGATGAAGTGCACCTGCTCGACCGACTCGTCGGCCATGAAGGCGTCGAAATCCCAGCCCTTCTTGCCGAAGTAGTTCTTCAGCGAGGCGAGGTAGCCGATGGGCGCGTCCAGCCAGACGTAGAAGTACTTGCCCGGCGCGTCGGGGATCTCGATGCCGAAGTAAGGCGCATCGCGGCTGATGTCCCAGTCGCCCAGGCCGCCCTTGCCCTCTTCATCCTTGGTGAACCACTCCTTGATCTTGTTCAGCACCTCGGACTGCAGGCGGCCCGGGGTTTGCGTCCATTGCTCGAGGAACTCCACGCAGCGCGGGTCGCTGAGCTTGAAGAAGTAGTGCTCCGAGCTCTTCATCACCGGTGTGGCGCCGGTCAGCACCGAGAAGGGGTTCTTCAGCTCGGTGGGGGTGTAGACGGCGCCGCAGGATTCGCAGCTGTCGCCGTACTGGTCCTTGGCGCCGCACTTGGGGCATTCGCCCTTGATGAAGCGGTCCGGCAGGAACATGGACTTCTCGGGGTCGAAGAACTGCTCGATGGTCTTCACCTCGATCAGCTCGTTGCGACGCAAGGCCTTGTAGACCTCCTTGGACAGCTCGTGGTTCTCCGGCCCATCGGTCGAGTGCCAGTTGTCGAAGGCGATGTGGAAGCCGTCCAGATAGGCCTTGCGACCAGCGGCGATATTGGCCACGAACTGCTGCGGCGTGATGCCGGCCTTCTCGGCGGCAATCATGATGGGCGCGCCGTGGGCGTCGTCGGCGCAGACGAAATGCACCTGCTGGCCCTGCATGCGCTGGTAACGCACCCAGACGTCGGCCTGGGTGTATTCCATGATGTGGCCAATGTGGAAATTGGCGTTGGCGTAGGGCAGGGCGGTGGTGACGAAGAGCTTGCGTGTCATGGTGTCTTTGCAGGCCTGGCGGCGGTGCCGGGCAGGCGCGCATTTTAGGGCCAGGGCTGCACGGCACTTCGACGGGGCTGGCGAGGGGCGTTCGCCGGGGCGCCTGGCCGCGCCCGCGCCGCGGTCAAAGGGGCGATCTGATGTGCTGCGGCGACAGGGCCGGCTCGCGGCCCCGCAGCCTGCGCGGGCGGGTGATCAGCCGGCGTTGTTCGGGGTGGGCGGGGTGGCGCCCGTGTCGCCGGCGTCCGCAGTGGCGTCGCCTTCGGCCGAGGGCTCGTCGCTCTGGCCTTCCGGCTTGTTCAGCTTGCGCTGACGCTTTTCTTCGGTTTTGCGTTTCTTGGCCAATTCGCGTTGGCGTTTTTCGTATGAGTAGTTCGGTGTGGCCAAGGACATGCTCCTGCAAGGCATCTGCGGGGCGCAGATAGTCCCTTCAATGTAACCGCTGCACGCCGCACCCGGCGCGCCGCGATTGCTCCAGGGCGGTCTCAGTTAGCGCGAAAAGCTCGGTCTGACATGAAACATCGCCCCTAAGTCCATGATTCGTATGGCCTAAAAAGACTATCCACTTTCGCTGTGGATAACTTTGTGGAAAAGGGGGGTGGGGTGGCGCCAAACCCTTGTGGCGAGGCCCTCTGGCTTAATCTGCCTCTTTTCGCAGCAGTGGCTGGCGATCTATATGAATCAACAACTTAGCGTTGTTGTGCGCCAGTCGAGGTGCGCGCAGCGGGCAAGGGCGGTGCCAGCTGACGTGGATCAAGAAATGGGGATAAGTCAAGAGCTGAATGCCCCTCGTCGCGAAATTCAGTGACAGCCCCGTGACAAAAAGGGCTTGGTTTTGCACATCTCTTGTGGACAAGTTTGTGGGTGCTTCACCCACAGCGGCGCTAAGTGCTTGATGGGCCGGGAACTTTGCTGGCTTGCCTGTTTTTGCAGCAATGGCCGGCGGCGAAAGCCACGATGCGCGAGGCGCATGGGGGCCTATCGGGGGCGATGCGGAGGGGCGGCCGCTTGACGCATGGCTAAAATCGCGCACTTTGCACGGTAGCGGCATCAAGGCAGCAGATGACTCAGGCACAACAGGGGAGAGCAGCGTCCAAGGGCGCTGAGGGTTTTGAGTTGAAGAGCGCGAACTTGAGTCTGCTCTCGCTGGTCCTCAAGACCACGGACCTGGCCGAGTTGAGCCGCGAGCTCCAGGTTCGCGTGGGTGCCACGCCCGGTGTGTTCAGCAACGAACCGCTGCTGATCGACCTGAGCCAGCTGCCTCAGGAGGCCCCGGCCGCTGCCGCAACGACCGCCGTCGAAGCCCCGGCCCAGCTGAGCCTGGACAGCGCCGTGCCGGGCCGCGCCGAGGTGGACCTGGCCGCGCTGCTGCCGATGCTGCGCGGCCATCGCATGTCGCCGGTGGCGGTGTACGGCGCCACGCCGGCCGAGCTGGAGCAGGCCCTGGCCCTGGGCCTGGCCGAAGCCCCGGAACCCGAAGCGCAGGCCGCACCGCGCGGGCGCGCTGTGGATGCGGCGCCGGTGGTGCAGGAAGTGATTCGCGAAGTGGTGCGTGAGGTGGTCCGCGAAGTGCCGGTGCCGGCCGAGAGCGTGCCCACCCTGGTGATCGACAAGCCGCTGCGCTCCGGCCAGCGCATCTATGCCAAGGGTGGTGACCTGGTGGTGTTGGCCCTGGTCAACCACGGCGCCGAGGTGATCGCCGATGGCCACATCCATGTCTACGCGCCGCTGCGTGGCAAGGCCATTGCCGGCGCGCGCGGCAACACCGAGGCGCGCATCTTTGCCGCCAGCATGGAGGCCGAACTGATTTCGATTGCAGGCATCTACCGCACGACCGAGAACCCGCTGCCCGACACGGTGCAGGGCAAGCCGGCGCAGATCCGGCTGGAGGGCGAGAAGTTGGTGATGGAGGCCCTCAAGCTTTGAGTCATGATGGCTGCGTGAACATCCCGCGCCATCGCAAGCAAGTCAAAAACCCTGGCCGGCCTGTGTGCCGTCCTTCTCAGTTGTAGTTTTGAAAGGATCTGATTCGATGACCAAGATCGTCGTGGTGACCTCGGGCAAGGGTGGCGTGGGCAAGACCACCACCAGCGCCAGTTTTGCAACCGGCCTGGCCCTGCGCGGCCACAAGACCTGCGTGATCGACTTCGACGTCGGCCTGCGCAACCTCGACCTGATCATGGGCTGCGAGCGCCGCGTGGTCTACGACCTGATCAACGTCATCAACGACGAGATCAAGCTCAGCCAGGCGCTGATCAAGGACAAGCAGCTGGACAAGCTCTACATCCTGGCCGCCTCGCAAACCCGCGACAAGGATGCGCTGACCTACGAAGGCGTGGAGCGCGTGCTGGAGGAACTCAAGTCCATGGACTTCGAGTACATCGTCTGCGACTCGCCGGCCGGCATCGAGACCGGTGCGCTGATGGCCATGCACTTTGCCGACGAAGCCCTGGTGGTGACCAACCCCGAAGTCTCGTCGGTGCGTGACTCGGACCGTATCCTCGGCATGCTGAACAGCAAGACCAAGCGCGCCATCGAAGGCAAGGATCCGATCAAAGAGCACCTGCTGATCACCCGCTACAACCCGAACCGGGTCGAGGGCGGCCACATGCTGTCGCTGGAAGACATCCACGAGATCCTGCGCACGCCGCTGATCGGCGTGATCCCGGAATCGGAAGTGGTGCTGCAAGCCTCCAACCAGGGCTCACCGGCCATCCACATGCAAGGCACCGATGTGTCGGAGGCCTACAAGGATGTGATCAGCCGCTTCCTCGGCGAAGACAAGCCGATGCGCTTCATCGAAGCCGTCAAGCCCAGCCTGTTCAAACGCCTGTTCGGCGGCAAGTAAGCGGGAGGACCGGATGAGTTTCCTCAAGTACTTTCTGGGTGAAAAGAAAAGCACCGCCAGCGTCGCCAAGGAGCGCCTGCAGCTGATCCTGGCCCACGAGCGCAACGGCCGCAAGCCCAGCGCCGACTACCTGCCCCAGCTCAAGAACGAGCTGCTGGCCGTGATCTCCAAGTACATCGACATCGACATGAAGGACATCAATGTCGATGTTCAGCATCATGGCGATATGGACGTGCTGGAGCTCAAGATCGAGCTGCCCGAAGGGCGCTGAGATCAGGGGTGTGTCATGAAGGTCGCGCAAGCGACCTCTTTTGTTTGTCTGGCGCTAAGCTTCGAGAGGCTGCTCGAATCTGATTTGCTTTCTATGCGAGCTCTTTGCTGAGTGCTACCGTTTCAAGCTTTGCTTGCTTGGCGGAGGCTTCGGGTGTCTCCGGTGGAAAAAAAGTCACCCGCGTAGGTGACCCTTGTCTTTGTGTCGGTCCCGAGGCCCGATCACTTCAGCGTGGTGAAGCGCGCCTCAGGTTTGTCGTCCGCGCGGTGGACGGTGTCCACATTGCTGCGCATGGCCCAGGGGCGGACCTGATGGTGGATGGGGATGAAGAGGTGCTCATCGCGCACGCGCAGAAGGGCTTCGCGGATCAGACCGTTGCGCTTGGCGACGTCGTTCTCGGTCTTCATGGCCGTGACCAGTTGGTCGATCTTGGCGTCGCTGACCCGTGAGTAATTGCCTTTGCCATCGATGCCGGATGTCTTGGTGTGGACGATGTCCTGCAGGGTGTACTGGCCGTCGAAGGTGGGTACACCCCAGCCGTAGAGGTAGAAGGGTGATTCCAGCTTTTGCAGCAGCACCGAGTGTTGCGACATCGGTTGAGCGCTGAGCTTGGCCTTGATGCCGATCTTGGCCCACATGGCCACCGCGGCCTGGCAGATTTCTTCGTCGTTGACGTAGCGATCATTCGGGCAGTTCAGTGGCACTTCGAAGCCGTCGGCGTAGCCGGCTTCGGCGAGCAGCTTTTTCGCTTTCTCCACATCGGCCTTGAGTGGCTGGTCGATATCGGGTGTATGGCCGTTGATGCCGGGCGCCACCATGATGGCTGCCGGCACCGACAGGCCGCGCATCAGGCTGCGGCGGATCGCTTCACGGTCGATGGCCAAGTTCAGGGCCTCGCGCACGCGGCGGTCCTTGAAGGGGTTCTTGCCCTTGACACTGGAGCCGCGCAGCTCGTCACTGCCTTCGTCCATGGCAAAGAAGATGGTGCGGTTCTCGGGGCCGTCCAGCACCTTGAGCTTGGGGTCGGCCTTGAGCTTGGCCACGTCTTGCGTGGGTAGGTCAGTCAGCAGATCCACATCGCCCGAGAGCAGGGCGGCCACGCGGGTGGCGTCGCTCTTGATGGGCAGATAGGTGATCTCGGTGACATTGCCCTTGTTGGTGTCCCACCAGTCCTTGTTGGCCACCATGCTGATGCGCTGATCGGGCTGCCAGGCGGTGATGCGATAGGGGCCGGTGCCCATGGCATTGCGTGATGCGTAGGTGTCTTCCTTGGCCTTGTAGTCCTGCGGGTTGACCGATTTGTTCTTCTCCGCCCAGGCCTTGCTCATGATGCGGAAATTGGTCAGATTGCGCAGCAGCACCGGATTGGGACCGTCGAGCAACATGTCGACAGTGTGCTCGTCGATCTTTTTCACTTCCTTGATGCCGCTGACAAAGATTTGCATATTGGCTTGCGGCTGACGGATGCGGGCGAAAGAGAACACCACATCGTCGGCGGTGAAGGGGGTGCCGTCATGGAATTTGACGCCGCGGCGCAGCTCGAAGCGCACTTGCGTGGGGCTGATCTGCGTCCATTTGCTGGCCAGCGACGGCTCGGGCTGGAACTTTTCGTTGTAGCGGGTCAGGCCTTCGTAGGCGTAGCCGGTGATGTTGGTGGTGGTCGAGTGGTTCTGCGAATGCGGATCCAGGGTCTGGATGTCATTCTGGGCCGCCCAGCGCAGAGGGGCGGCATGGGCTGTGATCTGCGGGCTCATCAGGCCGCTGAAGGCCAGGGCCAGGGTCAGAGCAGAACTGCCGAACAGCGCGGTGGCGCTGCGTTGAATCAGGGGCTTGTGTGCGTGCTTCAAGGAGGACTCCCGTCGAGTGTCGATCGCGGCCCGCGCGGGATGGCGCCGGGGCGGTTTCAGCGCGCATGCTAGCCCTGCCGTTCGGGCTTGCTCGTAGTGGCTTGCCCGGATGGCGGGGTGGCTTGGATCTCGAGATCGGCGTCGCAGCCTATGCCGGCGGCGATCCAGCGCCGGCAGAGCCGGGCCAGCAGTTGGTTGCGGCGGCGCGCCGCATCGCGCGCCCAAGGGCGAACTGCGCCCAGATGGTGCCAGGGGGTGCTCAACATGCCGCAGACATAGCGCCGGGTTTCAGCGCACCAGCGCAGCGCCTCGCAGCGCCCGGAGCGACGTCGGCTGATCAGCATGCCGACCGGGCAGGGCTCGCTGAGACAGCAGAGTCCGCAGCCGTTGCAGGGCTGGCCCAGCGCCGGCTTGGGCGGCGCTTCGGGGTGGATCTCGATGATGGCGGGGCCGGGCATGGCGCGATTGTGGCGCCGGCCGGACCTCAGGTCTTGACGCCGAGCTCGCGCAGACGTTCCTGCAGATAGCTGTGGGCGGTGTAGCGTTCGCTCAGCACCACCTCGTTGCGCGGGTGCAGGAACAGAGGCAGGGAGATGCGGCTCTTCTTGGCGCCTTCGCCAGTGGGGTTGACCACACGGTGCTGGGTCGAAGGGTAGTAGCCGCGCGAGGCTTCCTGCAGCATGTCGCCGATGTTGATGATCAGCATGCCAAAGTCGCAGGGCACATCGATCCAGTGGCCGTTCATGTCCTGGACCTGCAGGCCGGGTTCATTGGCTGCGGGCAGGATGGTCAGCAGATTGATGTCGCCATGGGCCGCGGCGCGGAGCGAGCCGGCTGGCTCTTGGCCGGTCAGCGGCGGGTAGCGCAGCACGCGCAGCAGGGTCTGCTGGCTGTCCTGGATCATCTGCGAGAGCGGTTGGCTGTAGTGCTGGGCAATTTCGGGCGGCGTGTAGCGCTCGACCCAGCCCAGCAGTTCCTGTGCCAGGGTGTTGGCCTGGGCGTAGTAGCTGTCCGCATCGGCCTTCAGCGAAGCCGGCACGCGGCCCCAGGGGTAGATGTGGAAATACTCCTTGATGTCCTTCTGGCTGGCGCCTTTGGCCGTCTCGGAGATTTCGGTGGAGAAGTAACCGTCCTGCTTTTCCTTGGAAAAAGTGAACTGGTGCTTCTCTTCGGTGTTGAAGAAGGCCAGCCAGTCGGCGTAGATCTTCTCGACCAGGGCCTGCTGGATGGGGTGGTTGACCAGCACACCGAAACCGGTTTCGTGCAGGGAACGGGTGAAGGCTTCGGCCGCATCGGCCGCCCGGTAGTCAACGACGCGAACTTGCATGGGATCTCCTGAACTTTGTCCCGACGCCGTGCCATTCAATCGCGGGGCCGCGGCGCGCGGGCTTGAGTCTAGCGCCAATCGAGAACGATTCGCAAACGTTTGCCGTTGCCGCGTTGCCGTGGTTTGACCAGAACAGCCGGGCGGCTGGCGAGCGAGGCGGCAGGAGAGCCCCGCGCAGCATGACGTCGATTTCCGTGCACAAAGCCTCAACTTCCGCGTGGGGCGGCCGATACAGCCGAAGGTCTGCGAGCCTGGCGGCTGCGGTAACTCCCGCGTAATTCGGGGGTGGAAGGAAGGCAAGGGTGTTAAAGTCGCGCCCTTGAGACTTCAGGTCCTTCCCGTCCCTTTTCCTGGCAACAGCGAAGGTGGGTCGCAATCCGCCAACCGGTCGAGCCGTGTCGCGGAAGGTTTATCAACCAGCCAAATCCCTGGAAGCCGGGGCTAGAGGTGAGCGAAGATGATGCAGCAATACAGGTCCAATTCATACCTGTTCGGGGGCAATGCGCCCTATGTCGAAGAGATGTACGAGGCCTACCTCGACAACCCGGGCTCCGTGCCCGACAACTGGCGTGCGTACTTTGACGCACTTCAGCATGTGCCCGCCACCGATGGCGGCGAAGGACGCGATGTCCCGCATGCGCCAGTGATTGAATCCTTTGCTCAGCGCGCCAAGGCCAATGCCTTTGCCGCCAAGGCCTCCAGCGCCGATCTGGCTGTGGCGCACAAGCAAGTGCATGTGCAGAGCCTGATCGCCGCCTACCGCTTCCTCGGCAACCGCTGGGCCGAGCTTGACCCGCTCAAGCGCGCTGAGCGCCCCAAGATTCCCGAACTCGATCCGGCCTTCTACGACCTGACCGAGTCCGATATGGACATCAGCTTCTCGGCCTCCAACACCTACTTTGGTGGCGAGACCATGAGCCTGCGTCAGATCGTGCAGGCCCTGCGCGAAACCTACTGCAGCTCGGTTGGCTCCGAGTTCATGCACTGCACCGACCCCGGCGAAAAGCGTTGGTGGCAAGAGCGCCTGGAGAAGGCCCGTGGCAAGCCGACCTTCAGCGCCGAAGAAAAGCGCCACATCCTCGATCGCCTGACCGCAGCCGAAGGCCTGGAGCGCTATCTGCACACCAAGTACGTCGGCCAGAAGCGCTTCTCGCTGGAAGGTGGCGAGAGCTTCATCGCCGCCATGGATGAGCTGATCCAGCGCGCCGGCCAGCGTGGCGTGCAAGAGATCGTGATCGGCATGGCCCACCGCGGCCGTCTGAACGTGCTGGTCAACACCCTGGGCAAGATGCCGGCCGACCTGTTCGCCGAGTTCGAGCACAAGGCCGCTGAAGACTTGCCGGCGGGTGACGTCAAGTACCACCAAGGTTTCAGCTCGGACGTCAGCACCAAGGGCGGCCCGGTTCACCTCTCGCTGTCCTTCAATCCCTCGCACCTGGAAATCGTCAACCCGGTGGTCGAAGGCAGCGTGCGCGCCCGCCAAGAGCGCCGCGGCGACAAGGATGGCAGCCAGGTGCTGCCCGTGCTGGTGCACGGTGATGCGGCCTTCGGCGGCCAGGGCGTGGTGCAGGAAACCCTGTGCATGGCCCAGACCCGTGGCTACGGCACCGGCGGCACGGTGCACATCGTCATCAACAACCAGATCGGTTTCACCACCAGCGATCCGCGCGATCTGCGTTCCACCGCCTACTGCTCGGACGTCGTCAAGATGATCGAGGCGCCGGTGTTGCACGTGAATGGTGACGATCCGGAAGCGGTGGTGTGGGCCATGCAACTGGCCATGGATTACCGCGCCGAGTTCCGCAAGGACGTGGTGCTGGACATCGTCTGCTACCGCAAGCTGGGCCACAACGAGCAGGACACCCCCTCGCTGACCCAGCCCCTGATGTACAAGAAGATCGCGGCCCACCCCGGCACCCGCAAGGTCTACGCCGACAAGCTGGCTGCACAGAATGTGGTCGACGCTGCGGGTGCCGACGAGATGGTCAAGGCCTACCGCGCTGCCATGGACGAAGGCCGCCACACCGTGGACCCGGTGCTGACCAACTTCAAGAGCAAGTACGCCACCGACTGGTCGCCTTTCCTGGGCAAGAAGTGGACCGACAGCTGCGACACCGCGCTGCCCGTCTCCGAGTGGAAGCGCCTGGCCGACAAGCTGACGACGCTGCCCAAGGATTTGGTCGCGCACAACCTGGTGCAGAAGCTGTATGCAGACCGCGCCGCCATGGGTCGTGGTGAGATCAATGTGGACTGGGGCATGGGTGAGAGCATGGCTTTCGCCTCTCTGGTGGCCAGCGGTTACCCGATCCGCCTGTCGGGCGAAGACGCGGGCCGCGGTACCTTCACCCACCGCCACGCCGTCATTCACGACCAGAACCGCAGCAACTGGGATGAAGGCGCTTACGTGCCGCTGCAGCATGTGGCGGAAGGTCAAGCGCCCTTCGTGGTCATCGACTCCATCCTCAGCGAGGAAGCGGTGCTGGGCTTTGAGTACGGCTATGCCGCGGCCGAGCCGAACACGCTGACGATCTGGGAAGCCCAGTTCGGTGACTTCGCCAACGGTGCCCAGGTGGTGATCGACCAGTTCATCGCTTCCGGCGAAGTGAAGTGGGGCCGTGCCAATGGCCTGGTGATGATGCTGCCGCACGGCTACGAAGGCCAAGGTCCCGAGCACAGCTCGGCCCGCTTGGAGCGCTTCATGCAGCTGGCGGCTGACAACAATATGCAGATCGTCCAGCCGACCACGGCCAGCCAGATCTTCCACGTGCTGCGTCGCCAGATGCTGCGCATGTTCCGCAAGCCCTTGGTCATCATGACGCCCAAGAGCCTGCTGCGCGCCAAGGACGCCACCTCGCCGCTGGCCGAGTTCACCAAGGGTGAGTTCCGCACCGTGATCGGTGAGCAGGATGCCTCGATCAGCGCCGACAAGGTCAAGCGCGTGATCGTCTGCTCGGGCAAGGTTTATTACGACTTGGTCCGCAAGCGCGAGGAAAAGAAGGCCAGCGATGTGGCCATCATCCGCGTCGAGCAGCTCTATCCCTTCCCGCACAAGGCGTTTGCCGCCGAGATCAAGAAGTACCCCGGCGCGACCGAGCTGGTGTGGTGCCAGGACGAGCCACAAAACCAGGGTGCCTGGTTCTTCGTCCAGCACTATGTGCACGAGAACATGCTGGACGGCCAGAAGCTGGGCTACGCGGGTCGTCCCGCCTCGGCCTCGCCGGCCTGCGGTTACGCCCACCTGCACCAGGAGCAACAGAAGTCGCTGCTGGATCAGGCCTTCGGCAAGCTCAAGGGTTTCATCCTCACCAAGTAAGAAGGGCCAAGCGGGCGTCTGCCAAGACAGCGCCCGCTTTTTGCCGCCCTTGTTGATGTTGTTGTTGAAGCCGCCGCAAGACGGCGCCTCAGCTCCGCGAACACGTTGAAAGAACACAGATCATGGCAATCGTTGAAGTCAAAGTCCCCCAGCTGTCCGAATCCGTTGCCGAAGGCACGCTGCTGACCTGGAAGAAAAAGCCCGGCCAAGCCGTCGCCATCGATGAAATCCTGGTGGAAATCGAGACCGACAAGGTCGTGCTCGAAGTGCCCGCACCCAGCGCCGGTGTGATGGCCCAGATCGTCAAGAACGACGGTGAGAGCGTGGTCAGTGAAGAAGTCATCGCCCGCATCGACACCGAAGGCACGGCCCAAGCCAGCCCGCTGGAAGTGAAGGCCGTGGTGGCCGCCGCTGCTCCGGCTGCAGCAGCAGCCCCGGCCGCTGCCACCGGTGGCGCCAAGGGTGATGTGGCCATGCCGGCCGCCGCCAAGATCCTGGCCGAGAAGGGCCTGTCGGCCACCGACGTCGCCGGTTCCGGCAAGGACGGCCGTGTGACCAAGGGCGACGCCCTGGCCGCTGGCGCCAAGCCCGCCGCTGTGGCCGCTCCGGTGGCCGTGGCCGCCGCGCCCGCTGTGGCCAAGCCGCTGCCCGCCGTGGCCGCACCGGCAGCCCTGAATCTGGGTGACCGCCCCGAGCAGCGCGTGCCCATGACCCGTCTGCGCGCCCGCGTCGCCGAGCGCCTGCTGCAATCGCAAGCCACCAACGCCATCCTGACCACGTTCAATGAAGTGAACATGGCCCCGGTGATGGAGATGCGCAAGAAGTTCCAGGAAAAGTTCGAGAAGGAGCACGGCGTCAAGCTGGGCTTCATGAGCTTCTTCGTCAAGGCCGCGGTCGCCGCCCTGAAGAAGTACCCGGTGCTGAACGCCTCGGTCGATGGCAATGACATCGTCTACCACGGCTACTTCGACATCGGCATCGCCGTCGGTTCGCCGCGCGGCCTGGTCGTGCCCATCATCCGCAATGCCGACCAGCTGAGCTTCGCCGACATCGAAAAGAAGATCGCCGAATTCGGCCAAAAGGCCAAGGAAGGCAAGATCTCGCTGGACGACCTGACCGGCGGTACCTTCTCGATCTCCAACGGCGGCACCTTCGGCTCCATGCTGTCGACCCCCATCATCAACCCGCCGCAATCGGCCATCCTGGGTGTGCATGCGACCAAGGACCGCGCTGTCGTTGAGAACGGTCAAGTGGTGGTGCGCCCGATCAACTATCTGGCCATGTCGTATGACCACCGCATCATTGATGGCCGTGAAGCCGTGCTGGGCTTGGTCACCATGAAGGAAGCCCTGGAAGATCCGGCTCGCCTGCTGTTCGACATCTGAGCCTAGGGCTACTGCGCGGCTTCATGGCGGCGTTGCGGGGCCCGTCCTCGGCATCCTCACGTAGCGCTGCTACGTTCCGGTGCCTTGGCACCCGCGCCTTGCCCTGAAGCCGCTCGCTACGCCCCGCTGCCGCGGGGTTTGCGTTGGAAGGAAATCTAATGAGCACCAAACAATTCGACGTCGTCGTCATCGGTGGCGGCCCTGGCGGCTACATCGCCGCCATCCGTGCCGCCCAGCTGGGCTTCAACACCGCTTGCATCGACGAGTGGAAGAACGAGAAGGGCGGCCCGGCGCCCGGCGGCACCTGCACCAATGTCGGCTGCATCCCGTCCAAGGCCTTGCTGCAATCGAGCGAGCACTTCGAGCACGCCAACCACCACTTTGCCGACCACGGCATCTCGGCGGACAACGTGCGCATCGACATCAAGAAGATGATCGGTCGCAAGGACACTGTCGTGAAGCAGAACAACGACGGCATCCTCTACCTGTTCAAGAAGAACAAGGTCACCTTCTTCCACGGCCGCGGCTCCTTCGTGGCGGCCAAGGATGGCTTGTACGAAGTCAAGGCCGGTGAAGAAGTCATCCTGGCCAAGCATGTGGTGCTGGCCACCGGTTCCAATGCCCGCCAGCTGCCTGGCGCAGCGTTTGACGAAGAGCTGATCCTGTCCAACGACGGCGCGCTTCGCATCGGAGAAGTGCCGAAGAAGCTGGGCGTCATCGGCTCCGGCGTGATCGGCCTGGAAATGGGCTCGGTCTGGCGCCGCCTGGGCGCGGAAGTCACCGTGCTGGAAGGCCTGCCGACCTTCCTCGGCGCGGTTGATGAATCGGTCGCCAAGGAAGCCGCCAAGCTGTTCAAGAAGCAGGGCCTGAAGATCGAGCTGGGCGTGAAGATCGGCGAGGTCGCCAAGAGCAAGGACGGCGTGACGGTGGCCTACACCGATGCCAAGGGCGCCGCCCAGACCCTGGCCGTCGACAAGCTCATCATCTCGATCGGCCGCGTGCCCAACACCATCGGTCTGAACCCCGAAGCGGTCGGCCTGAAGCTGGACGAGCGCGGCGCCATCGTGGTGGACGACGAGTGCAAGACCAATCTGCCCAATGTCTGGGCGGTCGGCGATGTGGTGCGTGGCCCGATGCTGGCGCACAAGGCGGAGGAAGAAGGCGTGGCCGTGGCCGAGCGCATCGCCGGCCAGCATGGCCATGTCAACTTCAACACCATCCCCTGGGTCATCTACACCAGCCCCGAGATCGCCTGGGTCGGCCGCACCGAGCAGCAGCTCAAGGCCGATGGCGTCGAGTACAAGGCCGGTCAGTTCCCCTTCCTGGCCAATGGCCGCGCCCGCGCCCTGGGTGACACCAACGGTTTCGTCAAGTTCCTGGCCGATGCCAAGACCGACGAAATCCTGGGCGTGCACATCATCGGCCCGATGGCCTCTGAGCTGATTTCGGAAGCCGTGGTGGCCATGGAGTTCAAGGCCTCGGCCGAGGACATCGCGCGCATCTGCCATGCCCACCCGAGCTTGAGCGAAGCCACCAAGGAAGCGGCCCTGGCCGTGGACAAGCGCACGCTGAACTTCTGATTCCGGTCGGAATTCGCAAGCAACAAGGGGCGGCCGCGGTCGCCCCTTGGTCCATCTCGAAGAAGGTTGTAGTGTTTCTCTCATGACCCGCGTCACCGAGCTTTATCAGCAAACCCTGGCCGAGCGCGGCTACACCGCCGACCCCGCGCAGCTGCGCGCCGTGGCGGCGCTGCAGCGCTGCCAGGACGAATGGGCCGACTACAAGGCGCGTCGCAGCAATGCCGTGACCAAGCTGCTGGTGCGCCCGCCGCTGCCGCGCGGTGTCTACATGTACGGCGGGGTGGGGCGGGGCAAGAGCTTTCTGATGGATTGCTTCTTCCAGGCCGTGCCGCTGACGCGCAAGACCCGGCTGCACTTCCACGAGTTCATGCGCGAGGTGCATCGCGAGCTGCTCGAACTCAAAGGCATTGCCGATCCGCTGGAGGAACTGGGCAAGCGCATCGCCAAGCGCTTCCGCCTGATCTGCTTCGACGAATTCCATGTCTCGGACGTGACCGACGCGATGATCCTGTATCGCCTCCTCGACTCGCTGTTCCGCAACCGCGTGTCCATCGTCACCACCTCCAACTTCCACCCGGATGGCCTCTACCCGAACGGCCTCCACCGCGACCGCATCCTGCCGGCCATCGAGCTGCTCAAGGCCAAGCTGGAGGTGATCAATGTGGACAACGGCTTCGACTACCGCCGCCGTACCCTGGATCAGGCCCAGCTCTACCACCAGCCGCTGGGCGATGAGGCCGAAGCTGCACTGACCGCCACCTTCGAAGCCCTGGCTGAGGCCCGCGATGAAGACCCGCGCCTGCAGATCGAGCAGCGCCAGATCCGCGCCCGGCGCCGTGCGGGCGGCGTGGTCTGGTTCGACTTTGCCCAGCTCTGCGGCGGCCCGCGCTCGCAGAACGATTACCTGGAGCTGGCCACCCAGTTCCACACCTTGATCCTGTCCAATGTGCCGGAGATGCCGCCGCGCCTGGCCAGCGAGGCGCGCCGCTTCACCTGGCTGGTCGATGTGCTCTACGACCGGCGCGTCAAGCTGGTGATCTCGGCCGCCGTGCCGCCCGAGCAGCTGTATGCCGACGGCCCCCTGGCCCATGAGTTCCCGCGTACGGTCTCGCGCCTGCAGGAGATGCAATCGCAGGAATACCTGTCGCTGGCCCGGCGGGATGTCGACACCAGCTTGACCTGAGGAGGCCGGCGCCCATGAAGCTTTGCCATCACCGCATGCCCGTGCTTGGGCTCACGCTCATGGTCCTTTTGAGCCCGGCATGGGGTCATGTCGAATCCCCTGCGTCTTCAGTCAGCGAGTCGCTGCGTTTGCAGCAGATCAAGCAAACCCAATCCGAGGCTCTGGCGCGTGATGCAGAGGCCCGGGAGGCTTGCCACAAGCAGTTCGCCATCAATGATTGCCTGCTGGCCCAGCGCCTGCGCCACCGGGCCGAAATGCAGCCATTGCAGCGCGAGCGAGATGCGATTGAGTCCAGCCTGCGTCGTGCGCGAGCCGAGGCGCAGCGTGAACGGGTGCGTCAGCGTCAGTTGGAGTTCGCTGCCAGCGAGGGTGAGCGTCGCACGGAAAGTCTGTTGCAGGCCGCCGATGCCGCCTCGGCGCCGATCAAGAAGCAGGTGGGCCTCGATCGTGCGGCGGGTGAGCCCGGGGTTGCTGCTTCGGCCGCGCCGGTGCCCCATCGCTCGCCGGGTCTGAGCGCCCAGGCCCGGCAGCGCCAGGCCGAGCAGGCGGCGCGTCAGCATGCGCAGCAACGCGCCCAGATGGAGGCGCGTGTGAGGGCCCATCAAGCCCAGGTCAGGCAGCGACAAGAGGCGCGCAACAAGCCAGCAGCGGCAGCGCTGCCCGTGCCCACAGCGGCTGAAATTGCCGCCACATTGAGGTCGCCCGCGCCGGTTTCGGTCTCCGCTTCTGCGCCGCGCGCTGCGGTTCCAGGCTCGGGCCCGGCGCGCTGAGGCGCGCGCCCTGCCTCAGTCCAGCGCTTCCACCTTGGCAATGGCCAGGGACAGGTTGTCGCCGCCGCCCCGGGCGCGTTGGCGCGCTTTGCTGATCAGCAGTTCCGCCGCCTCACGCGGCGGCAGGCTGTGCAGCACGGTGCCGATCTCGTTGACGCTGAAGTAATGCCACAGCCCGTCGCTGCAGCACATCAAGGTGTCGCCAGGCGTCAGGGTGTCAATGGTGTGGGTGCTGATGGTTGGTTCGGCCACCGTGCCCAGGCAGCCGGTCAGCAGGTTGGACTGCGGGTGGCTGCTGGCCTCGGCCTCGCTGAGCTGGCCTTCGTCCACCAGGCGCTGCACATAGGAATGGTCCATGGTGCGCTTGACCAGGTTGGGACCGCGGTAATGGTAGATCCGCGAATCGCCCGAATGAATCCAGTGGCAGTGCCGATCGGGGCTGATCAGGAAGGCGGCGACCGTGCTGTGTGGCTCTTCCTCGGCCGACAGGGCGGTCAGCTTGATCATCAGATGCGCTTCGGACACCAGCTGATCGAGCAGGCTTTCGGGCAGCTCGCTCTCGGGCGAGAAGCGCTCGAACAGCTGTTGCGCAGTCAGCATCACCTGGTCGGCCGCCTTGCGGCCACCGCTCTTGCCGCCCATGCCGTCGGCCACCACGGCCAGCAGGCAACCGCTGAGGCGGGCGTGGGTCAGGACTTGGACTTGGTCTTGCTGGTACAGGCGGTCGCCGCGGTGGATGCCGGTCGCCGCGCTCAGGCGAAAGCCCGGTGGAGTGCGCGTCATGCCGAAAACTATAAACGTTAAACTGCGCCACTTCGCCCGGGCAAAGCCCTCATGGATGAACAACTTCACTCGCAGTCACGCCGCTTGATCGAGCTGCGCATCGAGCACGGCGATCTGGATGGGTTGATCGACCGCGTGGCCCTGGAGCAGCCGCTCGACGAGCTGGCCTTGCGCCGCTTGAAGAAACGCCGCCTGCAACTGCGTGACCAGATCGCCCAGCTGGAGCGCGCGAGCGATCCCGATGAGCTGGCCTGATGCGGCGCCAGCGCGCCCGGCCTTTTCCTTCAACACCCTGGCCGCCGGCGGCGCGCCACAAGCACCCTGGGCCCCCGCGCCGTGACCTCTGCTGAGATGCCTGCCCCTCCCGACGACGACAGCGTGCCGCCTGAATGGCCGGTCATGCCGCAGGAGCTCGACGACGACTTCATCGCCGCCATGGAGGCCGCGCCCGCGGCGACGACCCTGCAGCACAGCGAGCTGGAGCAGTGGGTGACGGCGGCCTTTGACATCGGCGGCCCGCTCTCGCGCAGCGACCCGGGCTATGCCCCGCGCGAGCAGCAGCTGGCCATGGCGCAGGCGGTGGCCCAGGCGATTGCGCGGCGCGAGACCCTGGTGGTGGAGGCTGGCACCGGGGTGGGCAAGACCTTTGCGTACCTGGTGCCCGCCTTGCTCAGCGGCGGGCGCGCCCTGATCAGCACGGCGACCAAGAATTTGCAGGATCAGCTGTACATGCGCGACCTGCCTCGGCTGTGCGAATCGCTGCAGGTGGCGGTGCGCGTGGCGCTGCTGAAAGGGCGGGGCAGCTACCTCTGCCTGCACCGGCTCGCCCATGCGCGTCACAGCGCCGAGCTGCCGGACCGGCGCGCGGTCATGGCCCTGGCCCGTGTGGAACGCTGGGCGCAGGGCACGCAGAGTGGCGACCTGGCCGAAATGGAGGGCCTGGACGAGCGCTCGCCGGTGATTCCGCTCGTCAGCTCCACGCGCGAGAACTGCCTGGGCGCGGAATGCCCGGAGTACAAGTCCTGCTATGTGGTGAAGGCGCGGCGTGAAGCCATGGAGGCCGATGTGGTGGTGGTCAACCATCACCTGTTCTTCGCCGATGTGAGCCTGCGCGACAGCGGCGTGGCCGAGCTGCTGCCCAGCGTCGATCTGGCCGTGTTTGACGAGGCGCACCAGCTGTCCGAGGCGGGCGTGCAGTTCCTCGGCACCTTGCTGGGCAGCTCGCAGCTGCTCGATTTCGGCCGCGATCTGCTCGGCCTGGGCCTGGCGCAGGCGCGAGGCCTGCAGGACTGGCAGGCCTTGCAGACCCGGCTGGAGCTGGCTGCGCGCGAGCTGCGCCTGGTCTGCGCCGGCCCGCTGGCCAGTGCCGGGCGCGAGCTGCGCGGCATGCTCAAGCTGGGCTGGAAAGAGCGCGCCGGGCGCCCGGGCTTTTCGGCCGCGCTGGAGGAGGTGGCCGCCGCTGCCGAGCAGGCCATCGAATGCCTGTCCACGGTGACCGAGCTCTCACCCGATTTTCAGCGTCTGCACGAGCGTGCGGTGGCCTTGCGCGATCTGGCCGAGACCTTTGCGCAAGAACCCGACCCCGGCGATGTGCGCTGGATCGACCTCAGCCCCAACCAGGCGCGTCTGGTGCAGTCGCCGCTGGACATCCGCGAGGCCATGCAGGAGCAGCTGCAAGGCCCGCCCAAGGCCTGGATCTTCACCTCGGCCACGCTGGGCGAGGACGAGCGCCTGCGCTGGTTCACCGAGCCCACCGGCCTGGACGATGCCACGGTGCTGCGCGTGGGCAGCCCCTTCCATTACGAGGAGAACGCGCGGCTCTACGTGCCGCGCGGCTTCCCCAAGCCCAACGAGCCCGATCATGCGCCTCAGGTGGCCGCCATGGCCGCACGCTGCGCGCGCGCCTTGGGCGGGCGAACCTTTGTGCTGACCACCACCTTGCGCGCCTTGCAGACCATCGGCGATGGCCTGCGCGCTGCGTTTGAAGCCGAGGGCGATGACATCACCGTGCTGCAGCAGGGCGCGGCGCCCAAGCGGCTGCTGCTGCGCCAGTTCCTGGACAACCCGCGCGCGGTGCTGGTCGGCTCGGCCAGCTTCTGGGAGGGCATCGACGTGCCCGGCGACAAGCTGCAATGCGTGCTGATCGACAAGCTGCCCTTTCCGCCGCCCAACGATCCGCTGGTCGAGGCGCGCGTGCAGCGCCTGGAGGCGGCCGGCCGCAATGCCTTTGCCGAGTACTTCATCGCCGAGGCGGCGATCTCGCTCAAGCAAGGCGCCGGTCGCTTGATCCGTACCGAGCAGGATCGAGGTCTGCTGGTCGTGTGTGACCCGCGCATGGCCGGCATGAACTACGGCCGCCGCCTGCGTGCGGCCTTGCCGCCGATGACGCCCTTGGCGAGCGAAGGCGAGGCGCTGGCCTGGCTGGAGCACTTGGCGGCGGAGCGCCTGCCGGATTGAAGCTCAGACCGACGGCCCATAAAAAACGCGTGCCATGGCACGCGTTTTTGCAGGGAGCGAGGCCTCAGCCCTGAGGCTTCACCAGAAACGCCACCAGGCTTTCTTGCCGCCGTCGTAGTTGCCGCTCAGGTAGGCGCTGTTGGGGAAGCTCTTCTCCAGCACCCGCTTGGCGTCGTCGCGCAGGGCCGGCAGGTCCAGCTTGTCGTAGCTCTGGGTCATGATGAACAGGGCTTCCTCGGCGGCCGGGGCGCGCTGGAATTCTTGCACCGCCTGCTGCGCGCGGTTGGCCGCGGCCAGGTAGGCGCCGCGGTTGTAGTAGTAGCGCGCCACATGCACCTCGTACACCGCCAGGGTGTTGGTGATGTAGTCCACGCGCACGCGCGCTTCGGCGGCGTACTTGGAATCGGGGAACTGGTCGATCAGCTGCTTGAAGGCCAGCATGGCGTCGCGCGAGGCTTGCTGGTCACGCTCGGCGATGTCTTGGTTGGCCAGGCGGCCGAACAGGCCCAGGTCTTCGTTGAAGTTGACCAGGCCCTTCATGTAGAGCGCGTAGTCCATGGCCGGGCTGGACGGGTTCAGCTTGATGAAGCGGTCCAGGGTGCTGACGGCTTGGGCGCGCTCACCACTCTTGTGGTACGCCCAGGCCAGATCCAGCTGCGCCTGCTGCGCGACAATCGTGCCAGCGGCGCGGCCTTCGATGCGCTCCAGGCTTTTGATGGCGCGGTCGTAGCTGCCCGAACTCAGGTCGTCCTTGGCCTCTGCGTACAATTTGTCCAGGCTGGCCTGAGAATTCGGGTCGTCCTTGGGGGCTGACGAGCAGGCGGCCAAGGCCAGGGCGACCGCGGCCACGAAGCCGGTGCGCCAGGCCGCCGAAGAGGCGGCCGCGGTTTGAACCTGGGGGAGCACCTTTTGGGGCATCTCTTGGAGTGAACGTGCTGACGAGCCGTTCGATGCCCGCGCCGGGCGGCGCTCCACGCAATTTTCGATCATGATCCCTACAGGGCGGTGCTCATCACCGGCCCTCAGCTGAAGACGGAGCAACGATTATATGGTTCAGGCTCTGCCTGCAAGTCCGACCCTCGCCGCCGTGGATGGCGATGATGAATGGGACGGCGAACAAGACCCCGCAGTAGCGGCAGACGAGACCGTCGAAGTGCGCGAGGCCCTGGTCGAGGCCGATTGGCACGGCCAGCGCCTGGATCGCTGGATGGTGCAGTTGGCGCCCGAGTTTTCGCGCAATCACCTGCAGAGCCTGATCGAGCGTGGCTGCGTGCAGATCAACGGTCAGGCCGCCAGCAGCGCTTCGCGCAAGCTGCAGGCCGGCCAGCGCGTGCGCGTCGAGCTGCAGCCGACCGAAGAAAGCCGTGCCTTCCGTGCCGAAGCCCTGCCGCTGGACATCGTCTACGAGGACGAGCATCTGCTGGTCTTGAACAAGGCGGCCGGCATGGTGGTCCATCCCGCTTCAGGCAACTGGACGGGCACGGTCATGAACGGCCTGCTTGCGCATCACCCGGCGGCTGCGGCCCTGCCGCGCGCCGGCATCGTGCACCGCCTCGACAAAGACACCAGCGGCCTGATGATGGTGGGCAAGAGCCGCGAGGCCGTGACGGCGCTGACGCGCATGATCGCCGCGCGCGAGGTTCATCGCGAGTACGTGGCCCTGGCTTACGGCCGGGTGCCGGAAGAAATGACGGTCGATGCGCCGCTGCGTCGTGATCTGATCTCGCGCATCAAGATGGCCGTGCTGGCCACGGGCAAGCCCTCGCGCACCGATGTCTACCTGCTCGGCATGGGAGAGCAGGGCGTGCGCCCGATCAGCGCGGTGCACTGCGTGCTGCACAGCGGGCGCACCCACCAGATCCGCGTGCATCTGGCCTACAAAGGCTACCCCCTGGTCTCGGATGCGTTGTATGGCGGCGTGCCAGGCCTGGGCTTGACGCGTCAGGCGCTGCATGCGGCCCGGCTCTCGTTTGCCCATCCGGTCACTGGGGCGCCCTTGCAGTTTGAGGCAGCCCTGCCGGCCGATTTGGCGGCAGCTTGGGAGACTTTGGGACTGCCGCCGCCGAGTCTGGCCCCCGTGTTCGATTGAGCGCGCTACAATCGGCGCCAGTTGATGACGCAGCGACGATGCGCGGGAAGCAGTCTCTGGCCCGCAAGGCGCGTCTCAAGCTTGGTGAGGTGGTGGCCGCCGGACTCGATGTCGATGCCGCCCGATCCGCCCGCCGCAAACCCAGCCCCGCCTTTCTTGTTGGCTTGAGTGGAAGCGCCGCCGAGGTGTTCAATTCGGTGCCGCTTCCCATGCCGAGGCGCCGTGAGTGCGCCCCGCTGGCTTGCTGAGTGATGTCAGACGCAAGCGCCAAGCCCTGCAAGGCCCGGACGAATCAACACCCGCATGGAACGGGAACGATGACGAAAGTCAATGAACACACAGGATGCTAAGCGCGTCCTCGAGACCGCGCTGATTTGCGCCCAGCAGCCTTTGACGCTGCGCGAAATGCGCAGCTTGTTTGCCGATGCCGTCGGTCCCGACACCTTGCGTTCGGTCCTCGACGAGCTCTCGCGTGATTGGGAAGGCCGGGGCGTGGAGTTGGTGGCGGTGGCCAGCGGTTGGCGCTTTCAGAGCCGGCCCGAGATGCGCGAGTATCTCGACCGCATGCATCCCGAAAAGCCGCAGCGTTACTCGCGGGCCGTGATGGAGACCTTGGCCATCATTGCCTACCGCCAGCCGGTGACGCGCGGCGATATTGAAGACATTCGCGGCGTGGTGGTCTCCACCCAGATCGTCAAGCAGCTCGAAGATCGGGCCTGGATTGAAGTGATTGGCCACCGCGAAGCGCCCGGGCGACCGGCGCTGTACGCGACCACGCAGCAGTTTCTGGACGATCTGGGCCTGAACAGCCTGGAGCAACTGCCCGAACTGGAAGCCGGGCAGGCGCCGAGTGCAGCCGTGGCGGAAGCTGCGGGTTTGCAGGGCTTGTTGCTGGAAACGGAAGCCGAAACCGAAGGCCCGGCTCAGCTGTCGGTTGACGGTCAAAGCAGCAGCTCAGGCGAGGCGCCGTCAGAGGCCACGGCGCCGCAAGCCCTTGAACCCGAAGCGGCGCCCGATGCGAATCTGGCGACTGCTGAACCTATGCCGCTGGTGGATGCCTCTGTGCAGCCGCCGGCAGAAACCGCGAAGATTTCTTCGATCCATTCCGCGCCTATCGGCAACGATATCGGCGCCTCTATTCCGGCCGAGCCGGACTCTCAGACTGACGCCGCCGAACCGGTGCAACCCGACGCATGAATTCCAACGAAACCGATTCCCAAGCCGATTCCGGCGCCTCCGCCATTGAACCTGGCAGCGAGGCCGCAGCGCCCAAGCGCAAGCGTGCACCGGCCAAGTCCAAGGTGGCGGTAGGCGCCGAAAGTGCCCCGGCTGCGGTTGAAGCCGCCGCTGAAGCCGCGCCCGTCAAGACACGCGCGCCGCGCAAGACGGCGGCGAAGAAGGCTGCTGAGGCCGTGCTGGAGCTGAGTGGCGAAGCTTCGGCTCCAGTTGCGGCGCCGGCTGCGGCTCCGTTTGAACCCGAGGCGGCAGAAGCCGCTGCGCCCAAGCGCCGCGCCCCGCGCAAGACCGCCGCTGCCAAATCGGCCGAGGCTTCACCCGAGGCTGCTGCGCCCGAGGCGGCGCCAGCGCCGGCCGAAGCTGCGCCGGCACCCGCCGCGCGCAAGCCGGTGTTCACGCTGGCGCCGGACGCCGAATCGGCGCCAGCGGCCGAACCGGCGGCCGAAGCTGCCGAAGCTGGCTCTGGCGAAGACGCGGGTGATTCGGCCGAGGGTGGCGAGCGCGGTGGTCGCAATCGCAACCGCCGCCGGGGCCGCAAGGATCGCGGTGATCGCGCCGAGCGTCCGGAGGGCGCCGTTGCGGCCGAGGGCGGCGAGCGCCCGCTGCGCGTGGCCGTGCAGGCGGTGGCGCCTGCACCCGAGGTGCTGGCGGCGGTGGGTGAGCGCTTCGCCGAAGTGCTGGCGGGTGAGTTCGATGGCAGCGACGAGGGCGAACTGCCTGAGGCTACGGCTGTGGTCGAGGACGAAGAAGAAGTCGACACCAAGCGTGTGCTGGCCGCCGAGCCCGATGCGCCCAAGCTGCAAAAAGTGCTGGCCCAGGCCGGCATTGGCTCGCGCCGCGACATCGAGGACATGATTGCCGACGGCAAGATCGAAGTGAACGGCGAAGTGGCCCACATCGGCCAGCGCATTTCCTTCGGTGACCAGGTCCGTGTGGCCGGCAAGCCGATCCGCGTGCGCATCTCGCCGCCGGCGCCGCGCATCCTGGCCTACCACAAGCCCGCTGGCGAAGTGGTCACCTTCAACGACCCGGAAGGTCGCCCGACCGTGTTCCGTCACCTGCCGCGCCTGCAGCAGGGCAAATGGCAATCGGTCGGTCGCCTGGACATCAACACCGAAGGCTTGCTGCTGTTCACCAACTCGGGTGAGCTGGCCAATCAGCTGATGCATCCGCGCTTCGGCGTGGAGCGTGAGTACGCCGTGCGCGTGCTCGGCACCTTGCAGCCCGATCAAAAGGCGCGTCTGCTCGAAGGCGTGATCGTCGAGGGTCAGAAGGCCGCGTTCAAGAGCATCGAAGACGGCGGCGGCGAGGGCGTGAACCACTGGTACCGCGTGGTCATCACCGAAGGCCGCAACCGCGAAGTGCGCAAGCTCTTCGACACGGTGGGCCTGACGGTCAGCCGCCTGATTCGCATTCGCTACGGCACCGTGGTGCTGCCGCGCGGCCTGAAGCGCTGCGTCTGGATCGAGCTGGGTGAAGACGATGTGAAGATCATCCGCCGCCTGGCCGGTGGTGAGCAGCAAGGCCGCGGCCGTGAGGACCGAGCCGAGCGCGGCCCTCGTGGGAACGACCGAGGCAATGACCGCGGCGACCGTGGTGACCGTGGTGACCGTGGCGAGGCGCGTGCCGATCGCGGTGAGCGCGGCGAGCGCGGTGAGCAACGCCCCGAGCGCGGCGGCGAGCGGGGCCGCAATGGCAACGGCAACGGCAACGGCAACAACCGCCGTGCCGATGGTCGCCAGGCCGGTGTCGGTCCGCGCCCCTCGCGTGGCCCCGAGGCGCGCGCGCCCGAGCGTGACCGCGAGCCGCCGCGCGCCCAGGAGCGCGACCGCGATCGCGATCTGGATCGTGGCGACGACGAGTTTGACGACTTCATTCCGCGCAATATCAACCCGCTGGAGCAGACCTTTGACCGTCGTTTTGCCGGCAACAAGGGTCGTGGTTTCCCGCAGGGCTTCGGTGCCGGTGGCAGCAGCAGCCAGGAGCCGCGTGGCGGCCAAGGCCGCGGCGGTGCCCGTGGCGGCAAGGGCGACGGCCCGCGCCAGCCCGATCCGATGCAAACCTCGGTCGGCTATATCGGTGCAGACGCCTTTGTGCGCCGCAGCGGCCGGGGTGGTGGCGGTGGTGGTCGTGGCGGCCAGGGCGGCGGCAACGGCGGCGGTGGCCGCAGCGGCGGCGGCTTTGGTGGCCGCAAGCGCTGATCCAGCGTGCCGGATGGCGCGGTTTCAGGCCCGGCTCAGCCCGGCGCTGAAACCTCGCTGACACCGGCACACAGTACAATCGCGGGTTTTGCCAAGCCCTTAGATTTCAGGAGAAATACCATGGCGATCGAACGTACCCTTTCCATCATCAAGCCCGATGCCGTCGCCAAGAACGTGATCGGCCAGATCTACGCTCGTTTCGAAGGCGCAGGCCTGAAGATCGTCGCGGCCAAGATGACCCACCTGTCGCGCGGCGAAGCCGAGGCTTTCTACGCTGTGCACAAGGCACGCCCCTTCTTCAACGACCTGGTGAACTTCATGATCTCCGGTCCGGTCGTGATCTCCGCTCTGGAAGGCGAGAACGCCATCCTGAAGCACCGCGATCTGATGGGCGCCACCGACCCGAAGAAGGCCGAGAAGGGCACCATCCGTGCTGACTTCGCCGACAGCATCGATGCCAACGCCGTGCACGGTTCGGACGCTCCCGAAACCGCTGCCGTGGAAGTGGCATTCTTCTTCCCCGGCATGAATGTCTACAGCCGTTAATTCGGTCTGACGCCTCTTGTGCTGACAGCCTGGAGGCTGTGAGTTTGAGTTGTAAACCGCTTGCCGGCCTTCGGGCTTGCGGCGGTTTTTGCAAACCAGGGCGGCGCCATTTCAGGTCCGGCCCTGACGACAAGAGATAGAGGCAAGATCATGGACGCGGTCAACCTGCTTGGATTCGATCTGGAAGGCCTGGCTGCGTACTGCGAGCAGCTGGGGGAAAAGCGTTTTCGCGCCACCCAGCTGTTCCGCTGGATCCATCAAAAAGGTGCATCTGATTTCGCTCAGATGACCGACCTGGCCAAGTCGCTGCGCGACAAGCTGGCCAGCCGGGCGCATATTCAGGCGTTGCCGGTGATTTCTGAACATCGCTCCGCGGACGGCACGGTCAAATGGTTGTTTGACGTGGGCGCCGGCAATGCCGTGGAAGCCGTCTACATCCCCGAAAGCGATCGCGGCACGCTGTGCGTGTCCAGCCAAGCCGGTTGTGCCGTGGGCTGCCGTTTCTGCTCCACCGGCCATCAGGGCTTCAGCCGCAACCTCGAGACCTGGGAAATCATTGCCCAGCTCTGGTATGCCGAGCACCAGCTGCGCCGCGACCTGGGCCGCGATGAACGCATCATCTCCAATGTGGTGATGATGGGCATGGGCGAGCCCTTGCAGAACTACAACGCCCTGGTGCCGGCCCTGCGCATGATGCTGGACGACCATGGCTATGGTCTGTCGCGCCGCCGCGTGACGGTTTCGACCTCGGGCGTGGTGCCCATGATCGACCGCCTGCGCGAGGACTGCCCGGTGGCCCTGGCCGTGTCCCTGCACGCGCCGACCGACCCGCTGCGCGACCAGCTCGTGCCGCTGAACAAGAAGTACCCGATTGCCGAGCTGCTGGAGGCCTGCAATCGCTACTTGGACAAGGCGCCGCGCGACTTCATCACCTTCGAATACTGCATGCTGGATGGCGTCAACGACACGCCGGAGCAGGCGCAGGCCCTGGTCAAGCTGCTGCGCGGAACCCACGGGGTCTCCTGCAAGATCAATCTGATCCCCTTCAATCCCTTCCCGGCTTCTGGCCTGCTGCGCAGCTCGAACGAGCGCGTCAAGGCCTTTGCCGAGGTGCTGCTCAATGCCGGCCTGGTGACGACGGTGCGCAAGACGCGCGGTGACGACATCGACGCGGCCTGCGGGCAGCTGGCCGGCGAGGTGCAGGATCGCACCCAGGCCCACATTCGCATGGTGCGTGCGCCAGTGGTGGTAAAAGGCGCAAGTTCTCCCTGAGTGCAGTGAACTTTTCGAACCCCTGGTGAAGACAACAGCCCAATGAAAACAAGAACTGAGCAGACAGGTTTGGCATCTTTGGTGGCGAAGTCCGGGTCCCGCATGCTGTTGGCGGGCTTGGTGCTGATGCTGGCGGCCTGTGCCGCGCCGGCGCCCACTGCCAGCACGGGCCCGCGCACCGCCTTCGATCAGACCGATGCGGACCGCCGCGCCGGTGTGCGCCTGGAGTTGGCGGCCGGCTATTTCTCGCGCGGCCAGTACAACACCGCGCTCGACGAAATCAAGCAGGCCCTGACCGCCAAGCCCGATATGCGCGAGGCCATCAATCTGCGCGGCCTGGTGTATGCGGCCATGGGGGAACCTCAGCTGGCCGACGACAACTTCCGCCGCGCGCTGGTGCTCTACCCGCAAGACCCCGACACCTTGCACAACTACGGCTGGCTGATGTGCCAGCAGCAACGCTGGGCCGAAGCCAGCAGCCGCTTCGAGCAGGCCCTGGCGCAGCCCAGCTACCGCGCGCCGGCGCGCACCTACCTGGCCAAGGGCGTGTGCGAAGCGCGCGCCGGCCGCTTGGCCGAAGCCGAAGCCAGCCTGGTCAAGGCCTTCGAGTTCGATCCGGGCAACCCGGCCGTGGCCGTCAATCTGGCCGAGGTGCTGTACCGCAATCAGCAGTACGAACGCGCGCGCTTCTACATCAAACGGGTCAATGCCCAGGAAGACCAGAGCACAGCGCAGACGCTCTGGCTGGCCCTGCGCATTGAGCGCCGTCTCAACAACAATGCCGGCGTGGATGAACTGGGCCAATTGCTGCGTCGTCGTCATCCGCAGTCGGCCGAGCTGCAAGCCTTGAACAATGGGCGCTTCGATGAGTGAAGAGGGAGATCGCATGTCTTCGATCCTGAGCGAGGCCGCGCCCGTGTCTGGCATGGCCGCGCCGCGCCAGACCGCGGGCGCCTGGTTGCGCGATGCGCGCCAGCGCCATGGCCTGCACATCGTTGCCCTGGCAGCCACGCTCAAGGTTCACCCGTCCAAGCTCGAGGCGCTGGAAGCCGACCGCTGGGACGAACTGCCGGACACGACCTTTGTGCGTGCGCTGGCCAAGTCCATCTGCCGCGTGCTCAAGATCGATGCCGCGCCGGTGCTGGCCCTGCTGCCGAACAGCGAAGACCGCGAGCTGACCATGTCGCGCGGCCTGAATCAGCCTTTCCGCGACCGCACGGCCGGGGAGGGTGGTTTCTCGCTGGCGCTCATTCAGCGGCCGGTGGTCTGGGGGCCGGCCTTGTTGCTGGCTGCGGCTGTCGGCGTGTACCTGATGCCTGCGGCCTGGCTGCCCTCGGCCGCCTCGCTCGGCGCGCCAGGTCCGGCGGCCAGCGAGGCGGTGGAGTCGAGCTCTGCCACCTTGCCCGTGCCGGTCGAGGCGCCTTTGGTCACGGCTTCGGCCCCGGTGCTCGCGGCGCCCGCTTCGGCCCCTGCCGCCATGGCTCAGTCGAGCCCGGTGCTTCAAGCGCCCGCCAGCGCTGCCGCTGTGGGCCTGCAGTCCACAACTGGGCAGGACTTGCGTTTGAACCCGCCGTCACCTGCCTTGACGAAGCCACTTGCCGCAGCCGCTTCGGCAGCTGCGATCGCACCTGCGCAGCCGCTGGCGCCACCGCCGGGCTCCGTGCCGCTGGTGGTCAAGGTCAGCTCCGAGTCCTGGGTCGAGGTGGTGGACGCTTCGGGCCGTACCCTCTTGTCCAAGCTCCTGCGTCCCGGTGATGCGCAGAATCTGGCCGGCCTGCCGCCGCTGCGCGTGCGCGTGGGCAATGTGGCCGGCACCGAGTTGATCTTGCGTGGCGAGCCGGTGGATCTGGTGTCGCGGTCCAAGGACAACGTGGCACGCCTGGAACTGAATTGACCGATGGATCCGAGCGGTGCCGGCGCTGACCCCTCACCCCAGCCCGCATCCTCGCGAATCCAAGCCCTGTTTTTTGCCGAACCTCACAGCAGCATCGACATATGAGCGCAACGCCTGACGAGACCAGCCCCGCGCTGGCGTCCTCTCCCTTCTTGGCCGTGGCCGCCGCCCAACCGGCTGCGCGCCGCTCGCGCCAGGCCCAGGTTCGCTGGGGTTCGCGTGTGGTCACCATCGGCGGTGATGCGCCGGTGCGCGTGCAGTCCATGACCAACACCGACACCGTGGATGTGATCGGCACCGCCATCCAGATCAAGGAGCTGGCGATTGCCGGCTCCGAGCTGGTGCGCATCACGGTCAACACGCCCGAGGCGGCCGAGGCCGTGCCGCACATCCGCGAGCAGCTCGATCGCATGGGCATCGATGTGCCTCTGGTGGGCGATTTCCACTACAACGGCCACCGTCTGCTGAGCGAGTACCCGGCCATGGCGCAAGCCTTGTCCAAGTACCGCATCAATCCGGGCAATGTCGGCAAGGGCGACAAGAAAGACCGCCAGTTCGCGATGATGATCGAGGCCGCGATCAAGTACGACAAGGTCGTGCGCATCGGCGTCAACTGGGGCAGCCTGGACCAGGAGCTGCTCGCCGCCATGATGGACGAGAACGCCCAGCGTGCCGAGCCCTGGGATGCCAAGCAGGTCATGTACCAGGCGCTGATCCAATCGGCCCTGAGCTCGGCTGAGTACGCCCGCGAGCTGGGCATGAACCCCGACAACATCATCATCAGCTGCAAGGTCAGCGGCGTGCAGGACCTGATCTCGGTCTACCGTGCGCTCAGCCAGCGCTGCGATTACGCCCTGCACCTGGGGCTGACCGAAGCCGGCATGGGCACCAAGGGCACGGTGGCCTCGGCCACGGCCTTGTCCATCCTGCTTCAAGAGGGTATCGGCGACACCATCCGTGTCTCGCTGACGCCCCAGCCTGGCGAATCTCGCACGCAAGAGGTGGTGGTGGCGCTGGAGATTCTGCAGTCCCTGGGCCTGCGCGCCTTCAACCCCAGCGTGACCGCTTGCCCGGGCTGCGGCCGCACCACCAGCACCACCTTCCAGGAGCTGGCCAAGCAGATCGACGATTTCCTGCGTGAGCAGATGCCGGTCTGGCGCAAGAAGTACCCCGGCGTGGAAAACCTCAAGGTGGCCGTGATGGGCTGCATCGTCAACGGCCCCGGCGAGAGCAAGCACGCCGACATCGGCATCAGCCTGCCCGGCACCGGCGAGGCGCCGGCCGCGCCGGTCTTCATTGACGGTGAAAAAGCCCTGACCCTGCGCGGCGAAAACATCGCCAACGAGTTCCACGCCCTGGTCGAGAACTACATCGAGAAGCGCTTTGGCGCCGTGCAAGCGGCCTGAGCGCTGGCATTGCTTGAAAAAAAGAACACCGCGAATTCCACACCCATGAGTGAACCGAAGAAGTTGCCCCAGCTGCAAGCCGTCAAGGGCATGAACGACATCCTGCCGCCCGACTCGGCGCGCTGGGAATGGCTGGAAGCCAAGATGCGCAGCGTGTTGCAACGCTATGGCTATCAGAATGTGCGCACGCCCATCGTCGAACCCACGGCCCTGTTCGTGCGAGGCATTGGCGAGGTGACCGATATCGTCGAGAAGGAGATGTACGCCTTCGAAGACCGTGCCGACAAGCATGGCCAGGCCGAGCATCTGGCCCTGCGCCCGGAGATGACGGCCGGCGTGGTGCGCGCCATGATCGAGCATTCCTTCCTGCGCGACTCGGGCCGCCGCCTGTACTACTTCGGCCCCATGTTCCGCCGCGAAAAGCCGCAGAAGGGTCGTTACCGCCAGTTCCATCAGATGGGTGTCGAGGCCCTGGGCTTTGCCGGCCCCGATGTCGACGCCGAAGTGATCTTGATGGGCAGCCGCCTCTTGCGCGAGCTGGGTCTGAAGGATGGCGAGCATGTCAGCCTGGAGCTGAACTGCCTGGGCGAAGCGGCCGAGCGCCGCGCCCACCGCGAGGCCCTGATCGCCCACCTGGAGGCGCACAAGGACCTGCTCGATGAAGACAGTCAGCGCCGCCTTTACACCAACCCCCTTCGCGTGCTGGACACCAAGAATCCGGCCCTGCAGGAGATGGCGAATGCCGCGCCCAAGCTGCTGGATTTCCTCGGTGAAGCCTCGCTGGCGCATTTCAACGGCGTGCGCGCCATCCTCGACGCCGCGGGCGTGGCCTATCGCATCAACCCGCGCCTGGTGCGCGGCCTGGACTACTACAACCTGACCGTGTTCGAGTGGGTCACCGACAAGCTGGGCTCGCAAGGCACGGTCTGCGGCGGCGGCCGCTACGACGGCCTGATCGAGCAGTTGGGCGGCAAAGCGACCCCGGCCGTGGGCTTCGGCATGGGCATGGAACGCATGCTGCTTTTGCTGGAAGAAGTGGGCGTGGCCCCGGCCGCGCCGACCCCGCACGCCTATGCCATCGTGCCCTCGGCCAACGGCCTGGCCCAGGTCATGGTGGCACTGGAGGCCCTGCGTGGCGCCGGCGTCAGCGTGATCCTGCACCCGGGACAGAGCAGCATGAAGTCGCAGTTCAAGAAGGCCGATGCCAGCGGCGCGGCCTTCGCCCTGATCTTCGGCGAGGACGAAGTCGCCCGCGGTGAAGTGGCCGTCAAGCCGCTCCGCCAGGGAATGCAACCCGAGGGGGCGGCGCAGTACACCCGCAGCATTTCGTCGGCGGCCGACTGGGCAGCCGAGCTGCTCAACGCATAATCGCGGCCTTCCTCCCGTTTTCACCACCGCAATCCGAGAATCTTTCATTCATGGCGTCGCATCTCGATCTCGAAGAACAAGAACAGCTGGACCAGCTGAAGGCTTTTTGGAAAACCTGGGGCAATCTGATCACCTGGGCGCTGACCATCGCCCTGGCGGCCTATGCCGGCTGGAACGGTTGGAACTGGTACCAGCGTGACCAGGCCAGCAAGGCCGCGGCCATGTACGACGAGCTGGACCGTGCCGTGCAGGCCGGTGATGCCGAAAAGGCCGGCCGCGTTTTTGGTGACCTGAAAGAGCGTTATCCCAGCACCACCTATGCCGCTCAAGCTGCGCTGCAGGCCGCCAAGGCCCAGTTCGACAAGGGTCAGGCCGACGCCGCCCGAGCCAGCCTGAGCTGGGCAGCCAGCAGCGCTTCGCAAGAAGATGTGCGCGATGTCGCCCGCCTCCGTCTGGCCGGTCTGCAACTCGATGCCAAGCAGTACGACGAGGCCGCCAAGACCCTGGATGCGATCAAGTCGCCCGATTTCGCCGCCCTGCAGGCCGACCGACGCGGTGACCTGCTGGTGTTGCAGTCCAAGCCGGATCTGGCCAAGGCCGAGTACCAGAAAGCCTATGCCGCCATGGACAAGAACCAGGACTACCGCCGCCTGATCGAGGCCAAGCTGAGCACCCTGGGCGTGGCCCCGCCGGTGGAAGAAGCAGCGGCCGCCGGCCAAGGAGCGGCCAAGTGAGCGGCGCGTTGAAGAAGGCGACGCTGCAGATGGGCGCGTCCCGCCTGCGCACGGGTGCGCTGGCTCTGGCGGCTGCGGCTGTGCTGACCGGCTTGTCGGGCTGCTCGCTGTTCGGCTCCTCGAACGCACCCAAGCCCACGCCGTTGGAAACGCTGACGCCCGAGATCGCCGGCCGCGTGGTCTGGAACAGCCGCATCGATTCGGTGCAGTTCCCGCTCTCGATTGCCACCGTGGCCAACCAGTTCGTGGTCGCCGGCAGCGGCGGCGTGGTTGAGGCCTTGCAGGCCAGCGATGGCCGCTCGGCCTGGCGGGTGGATGTGGGCCAGAAGCTCAGCGCCGGTGTCGGCTCGGACGGCCGTTTCGCCGCCGTGGTGACGCGTGAGAACGAGGTGGTGGTGCTGGAAGCCGGCCGCGTGCTCTGGCGCAAGCCCTTGCCCAGCGCCGTGCTGGCTGCGCCCCTGGTGGCGGGCGAGCGCGTCTTCGTGCTGACCGTGGATCGCCAGGTCCAGGCTTTCGATGCCCTGGACGGCCGCCTGCTCTGGAACCTGCGCCGTCCCGGCGAGCCCCTGACCCTGGCCCAGCCCGGCGTGCTGGCCGCCTTCAAGGACACCTTGATCGTCGGCCAGGGCCCGCGCATGGCGGGTGTCGACCCGCTGCGTGGTTCGGTGCGCTGGGAAGCCAGCGTGGCCAGCCCGCGTGGCACCAACGAAGTCGAGCGCTTGGCCGATCTGGTGGCGCCCGCTGTCCGTCAGGGCGACCTGATCTGCGCGCGCGCCTTCCAGTCCGCCGTGGGCTGCGTCAATGCCGAGCGCGGCAGCGCGCTCTGGAGCCGCAACTTCGGCGGCATGAACGGCATCGGTGGCGGTGCCACCGCCGTCGTGGCAGCCGACGCTTCGGATCGCATCACGGCCTGGGGCCTGGGCAATGGCGATGTGATGTGGACGGCCGATCAGTTCCAGCACCGCCGCCTGAGCGCGCCGCTGGTGGTGGGCAAGAATGTGGTGGTCGGCGACTTCGAAGGCCAGGTGCATTTCCTGGCCCTGGACAACGGCCGCACCCAGCTGCGTCTGGCCACCGATGGCTCGGCCATCCAGGCCGCCCCCGTGGCCCTGGGCACGACCATTTTGGTGGCCACCCGCAATGGCGGGCTGTACGCCTTGCGACCTGAGTAAGACCCGGCTCCGGCCGGCTTTGAACCCCTAGCAGTGAGAACAATAAGAATATGAAACCCGTCATCGCCCTGGTCGGACGCCCCAATGTGGGCAAGTCCACGCTCTTCAACCGGCTGACCAAGAGCCGCGACGCCATCGTCGCGGATTTTGCCGGCCTGACGCGCGACCGCCACTACGGTGACGCGCGCCTGGGTGATCGTGAGTTCATCGTCATCGACACCGGCGGTTTCGAGCCCGACAGCACCACCGGCATCGTCAAGGAAATGGCCAAGCAGACCCGCCAGGCCGTGGCCGAGGCCGATGCCGTGGTCTTTGTGGTCGATGTGCGTCTGGGTCTGTCGGCCCAGGACAGCGACATCGCCCGCTACCTGCGCCAGGCCAACAAGCGCATCTTCCTGGCCGTGAACAAGGCCGAGGGCATGAGCGATTCGCCCCTGCTGGGTGAGTTCCATGAGCTGGGCCTGGGCGAGCCGCACCCGATTTCGGCCTCGCACGGACAGGGCATCCGCAGCCTGTTGGAAGCGGTGCTGGAGCCCTTCGAGTTTGAAGAAGACGAAGAGGCTGCGCCCGAGAACGACGGCGTCATCCGTCTGGCCGTGGCCGGCCGCCCCAATGTGGGCAAGAGCACGCTGATCAACACCTGGCTGGGTGAAGAGCGCTTGGTGGCCTTCGACATGCCGGGCACCACGCGCGACGCCATTGCCGTGCCTTTCGAGCGCAATGGTCAGCAGTTCCAGCTGATCGACACCGCCGGCCTGCGCCGCAAGGGCAAGGTCTTCGAAGCCATCGAAAAGTTCTCGGTGGTCAAGACCTTGCAGGCGATTGCCGACGCCAATGTCGTGCTGCTGCTGCTGGATGCCACGCAAGGCGTGTCCGATCAAGACGCTCACATTGCGGGTTACATCCTGGAAAGCGGCCGCGCCGTGGTGCTGGCCGTCAACAAATGGGACGCCATCGACAGCTATCAGCGCGAGCAGCTGCAGCGCTCGATCGAGCAGCGCCTGGCGTTTTTGAAGTTCGCCCCGATCCACAACATCTCGGCGCTCAAGCGCCAAGGCCTAGGCCCGCTCTGGGGCGCGCTGGCCGATGCGTACTCCTCGGCCTACCGCAAGATGACCACGCCGGTGCTGACGCGCCTGATCCAGGAAGCGGTGGAGCACCAAACGCCCAAACGCAGCGGGCATTTCCGACCCAAGCTGCGCTACGCCCACCAGGGCGGCATGAATCCTCCCCTGGTGATCGTGCACGGCAATTCGCTGGAAGGCGTGACCGAGGCCTACAAACGCTATCTGGAAGGCCGCATCCGCGCCCACTACAAGCTGGTCGGCACGCCCATGCGCATCGAGATGCGTTCCTCGAAGAATCCCTACAGCGACAAAGACAGCTGAAGCCTGTCTCCCGGGCCCGCAGCGGTGGCGGCCAGCCTGTGTTAAGGTGAACGCCGTTCCCTCCAAATCCCTCTCACAACACGGAGCATATCGTGAGCAACAAAGGCCAACTCCTGCAAGATCCCTTCCTGAACCTGCTGCGCAAGGAGCATGTGCCGGTGTCCATCTACCTGGTCAACGGCATCAAGCTGCAAGGTCACATCGAGTCGTTTGACCAGTATGTGGTTCTGCTGCGCAACACGGTCACGCAGATGGTCTACAAGCACGCCATCTCCACGGTGGTGCCGGGTCGTGCGGTGAATTTCCACACCGCCGACAGCGCTGACGAAGCGCACTGAAACCTGGGCTTTTGCCCCTTGCCCACACCTTGAGTTCCGCTGACTCCACCCACACGTCGCCGCCTTCTGAGGCGGCGCGTGCCATTCTTGTGGGCGTTGATTTCGGCCGCCACGCCAAATCTTCGTTCGCATCCACATTCGATCCCACCCTGGACGAGCTGGCCTTGCTGGCCGAATCCGCCGGCGACACGCCGGTGGCCCGGGTGATTGCTCGCCGCCAGTCGCCCGATGCGGCGTTGTTTGTCGGCTCGGGCAAGGCCGACGAGATCAAGCTGCTGGTGCAGATGCACCAGGCCCACACCGTGCTGTTCGACCAGGCGATCTCGCCGGCGCAGCAGCGCAATCTCGAGCGTGTGCTGGGCGTGCCCGTGGCCGATCGCACCGCCTTGATCCTGGAGATCTTTGCCGCCCGCGCCAAGAGCCATGAAGGCAAGATGCAGGTCGAGCTGGCCCGCCTGCAATACCTGGCCACACGCCTGGTGCGCCGCTGGAGCCATTTGGAGCGACAGAGCGGCGGCATCGGCATGCGCGGCGGCCCCGGCGAAGCCCAGATCGAGCTGGACCGCCGCATGATTGATGACCGCATCAAGGCCATCAAGGAAAAGCTCAAGAAGGTGCAGCGCCAGCGCAGCACCCAGCAGCGCGCTCGCGCCCGCAACAGCGTGTTCCGCGTGTCCCTGGTCGGCTACACCAATGCCGGCAAGTCCACGCTCTTCAATGCCTTGGTCAAGGCGCGCACCTACGCGGCCGACCAGCTCTTCGCCACGCTGGACACCACCACGCGATCGCTCTACCTGGAGCAGGCTGGCACCAGCGTGTCCTTGTCCGACACCGTGGGTTTCATCCGCGACCTGCCGCACAAGCTGGTCGAGGCTTTCCGCGCCACCTTGCAGGAAGCGGCCGATGCCGACCTGCTCTTGCATGTGGTCGACGCGGCTTCGCCCGTGCTGGAAGAGCAAATGCTGGAAGTGGAGCGGGTGCTGGAAGAAATCGGCGCCGATCACATTCCGCAGATCCTGGTCTACAACAAGCAGGACATGCTGGAAGAGAGCCAGCGACCGCGCAGCGGCATGGACTGGATCGAGCGCCAAAGCGATGGCAGCGTCGGCGCGCGCGTGCCGCGTGTCTTCGTCAGCGCGCTTGATGGCAGTGGCCTTGATGTGTTGCGCGAGCAGATCGTGCAGGCCCTGCTGACGCAGCGCCCGGCCGACTTGAATTCCCCAGGTCTCACCCCAGATGCAGGGGTGGACTTCGCCTCACTGGATTCCGACGATTCCGAACAACCGCTGGCAGACGCCGTGACGGGCGACCCTGCCGACACCCATCCCACACAGGCATGAGCATGAACACCTACGAGCGCGTGAGCCCCGAGCGGCCCGTGATGAGCAGCCCCGCTGCCGGCCGCATCAAGCCTCTGGCGGCCGTGGCTGCCGCTTTGCTGCGCGGCCTGTGGCCCCAGAACTGGCGGGCAGGACGTCTGCTGAACAACGGCCGCAATGACGGCCCGCCGGATCTGGATGAGCTCTGGCGTGATTTCAATCGCAAGCTCTCCGGCATGTTCGGCGGCAAACCCGCCGGCAATGGCGGCAACAACAACAACGGCGACTCGGGCGGCGGCAACAACTACCAGCCCGATATGAAGAGCGCCAGCGTCGGCGCTTTGCTGATCGGCGGCGTGGTGTTGGTCGGTTGGCTGGGCAGCGGCTTCTTCATCGTGCAGGAAGGCCAGCAAGGGGTGATCACCTCCTTTGGCAAGTACAGCAAGACGGTGGATGCCGGCTTCCAGTGGCGCCTGCCGTTCCCCTTCCAGGCCAGCGAGGTGGTCGCCGTGACCCAGCTGCGTCAGGTCGAGGTGGGCCGCAACTCGGTGGTGGCGGCCACGGGGCTGCGTGACTCCTCCATGCTGACGCAGGACGAGAACATCGTCGACATCCGCTTCACCGTGCAGTTCATCCTCAAGGATGCGCGCGACTACCTGTTCGAGAACAACAAGCCCGATGAGGCGGTGATCTTGGCGGCCGAATCGGCCGTGCGCGAGATCGTCGGCAAAAGCAAGATGGACTCGGTGCTGTACGAGCAGCGCGATGCCATCGCGGCCGAGCTGGTCAAGTCGGTGCAAGCCCAGATGGATCGTCTGAAGGCCGGCATCCTGATCAAGGCCGTGAACGTGCAGAACGTGCAGGCGCCCGAGCAGGTGCAGGCTGCCTTCGACGATGCCTTCAAGGCCGGCGCCGACCGCGAGCGCCTGAAGAACGAAGGCCAGGCCTACGCCAACGACGTGATCCCCAAGGCACAAGGCACTTCGGCGCGCCTGCGCGAAGAGGCCGAGGGCTACAAGGCTCGCGTGGTGGCGCAGGCCGAAGGTGATGCGCAGCGCTTCAAGAGTGTGCTGGCCGAGTACCAGAAGGCACCGGCGGTCACACGCGACCGCCTCTACACCGACACCATGCAGCAGGTCTATTCCAACGTCAGCAAGGTGATGGTGGACAGCCGCAATGGCTCCAACCTGCTGTACCTGCCGTTGGACAAGCTGATCCAGCAGGCCGGTGGCAGTGTCACCAGTACAGTGCCGGCGGCCGTGCCGTCCAGCGAGACCCCGGCCACCGTGGGCAATAACGACATGCGTTCGCGCGACGGCCTGCGCAGCCGCGACGGGCGTTGATTTCAGGGAGTGATAGAGATGAACCGTATTGCCTCCATCGCGGTCGGCGCCCTGATCGCCTTCATGCTGGCCAGCTCCATGCTCTTTATCGTCGACCAGCGCCAGTTTGCGGTCGTCTACGCCCTCGGGGAAATCAAGGAAGTCATCACCGAGCCCGGTCTGAAGGTCAAGCTGCCGCCGCCGCTGCAGAACGCAGTCTTGCTGGATCGCCGTGTGCAGACCCTGGACAGCCCCGAGTCGCGCCCCATCTTCACGGCCGAGAAGAAGAGCCTGGTGATCGATTGGCTGGTGAAGTGGCGCGTGGCCGAGCCGCGCCAGTTCATCCGCAACAACGGCTCCGACATGCGTAACGTCGAGAACCGCCTGAGCCCCATCGTGCAAGCGGCGTTCAACGAAGAAGTGACCAAACGCACCGTGCTGGCCGTGCTCTCGACCGAGCGCGAGAAGGTCATGAACGATGTGCGCAAGCGCCTGGAAGACGAGGCCAAGCAGTTCGGTATCGAGGTGGTGGATGTACGTATCAAGCGCGTCGACTTCTCTGCCAACATCACCGACTCGGTTTACAACCGCATGAAGTCCGAGCGTCTGCGCGTGGCCAACGAGCTGCGTTCCACCGGTGGCGCGGATGCTGAAAAGATCAAGGCCGATGCCGACCGTCAGCGCGAAGTGATCGTGGCCGAGGCCTACCGCGATGCGCAGAAGATCAAGGGCGAGGGCGATGCCAAGGCTTCGGCCCTGTACGCCGAAGCCTTCGGTCGTGACCCGCAGTTTGCGCAGTTTTACCGCCAGCTGGAGGCTTACCGCAGCACCTTCCGTAACAAGTCGGATGTGATGGTGGTGGACCCGAGCAGCGACTTCTTCAAGGCCATGCGTGGCTCCGGCGCTGCCGGTGGTGCGGCGACCTCCGGTCCGCGCAAGTAAACGCGGCATCGCTGGCAATACGCGAGGAGGGCAGGGCGCATGAGTGGCAACAGCTGGTTGACGGCGCTGGCCTTGATGCTGGTGATCGAAGGTTTGTTGCCCCTGCTCAGCCCGGCCTCCTGGCGCCAGGTCTTCGCCCGCATGCTGGCCATGACCGACGGGCAGATCCGTTTTGTCGGCCTGCTCAGCATGCTGGCGGGGCTGCTCGCTTTGTTGTGGATTTCGCAGTGAAGCGTGTTTGATTTGCGCCGCTGAGCGCGGAAAAACGGGGAAAAGCGGGGAATTGGGGATGCCCGAGGGGCAATCCGGCCGCAGCGCCGGTACAATGCGTTTTTAACCCCCTCCCGAATCCCCATGGCCTCTGCTTGGCTGCTGCCCGAGCATATCGCTGACGTTCTGCCGTCCCAGGCGCGCCGCATCGAAGAGCTGCGCCGCGAGCTTCTGGACATGGCGCGCAGCTACGGTTGCGAGCTGGTGATGCCCCCGCTGCTGGAGCATCTGGACTCGCTGCTCTCCGGAACCGGCCACGCGCTGGACCTGCAAACCTTCAAACTGGTGGATCAGCTCTCGGGCCGAAGCCTCGGCCTGCGTGCGGACACCACGCCCCAGGTGGCTCGCATCGACGCGCACCTGCTGAACCGCGCCGGTGTGACCCGCCTGTGCTACTGCGGCCCGGTGCTGCACACCCGTCCGGCGGGCTTGCATGCGACCCGCGAGCCGCTGCAGTTCGGTATCGAGATCTACGGCCATGCCGGCCTTGAGGCCGATCTGGAAGTGCAGGAGCTGGCCCTCGATGCGGTGCAGCGTGCGGGCCTCAAGCACGCCGCCTTGGACATGGGCGATGCCCGTCTGGTGCGTGGTGTGCTGGGTGATCTGCAGCTGTCGGCCTTGCAGCTGGATGCCCTGGTGGCTGCCATGGCCAGCAAGGATGCCGGTTCGTTGCGCGCCTTGTCGGCCGATTTGCCGGCGTCGGTGCAGGCGCATTTGCAAAGCCTGCTGTCGCTGTTCGGGGGTGTTGAGGTGCTGGCGCGTGCGCGCGAGGTCTTGCCTGCGCATCCGCTGATCACGGCCGCGCTCGACGATCTGCAATGGCTGGCTCAGCACCTGCAGCACAGCCATCCGGACATCCGCATCGGCTTTGACCTGGCGGATCTGACGGGCTATGCCTATTACAGCGGCGTGCGCTTCGCGCTCTACGCCGAGGGTTTCAGCGATGCCGTGCTGCGCGGCGGTCGTTACGACGAGGTGGGGGCGGTGTTTGGCCGTCGCCGCCCGGCGGTGGGCTTCAGCCTGGACCTGAAGACGCTCGAGGCCCTGAGCCCGGCCAGCCCCTTGCGGGCGGCGGTGCGGGCGCCCTGGGGCGAGGATGCCGAGTTGCGGGCGGCGGTGCGTCGCCTGCGCGAGGCGGGTGAGACCGTGGTGTGTGTGCTGCCAGGGCATGAACACGAAGGCGACGAATTCGACTGCGACCGCGAGCTGGTCCAGATCGACACTCAGTGGGTGGTGCGCGCGCTCTGAGTCGCGTGTCGCCAGGAATTACTTTTGATCATCGGGTTATCAAGATGAATAGCGAAATCGCTCGTGGCCGCAATGTGGTTGTTGTGGGCACTCAATGGGGTGACGAAGGCAAGGGCAAGGTTGTCGACTGGATGACCGACAATGCCCAGGGCGTGGTGCGTTTCCAGGGCGGCCACAATGCCGGCCACACCTTGGTCATCAAGGGCGTGAAGACCGCGCTGCAGCTGATCCCCTCGGGCATCATGCGCGACGGCGTGGCCTGCTACATCGGCAACGGTGTGGTGGTCGATCCGACCCATTTGCTGGGTGAGATCGAGCGCCTGGAAAAAGCCGGTGTGGAGGTGCGTTCGCGCCTGTTCATCAGCGAATCCTGCCCGCTGATCCTGCCCTTCCATGTGGAAGTGGACAAGGCCCGCGAAGCCCTGCGTGAAAGCAGCGGCGCTGGCAAGATCGGCACCACCGGCAAGGGTATCGGCCCAGCCTACGAAGACAAGGTCGCCCGCCGCGCCCTGCGTGTGCAAGACCTGAAGCATCCTGATCGTTTTGCCAAGAAGCTGCGCGAGCTGCTGGAGCTGCACAACTTCGCGCTGGCTGGCTATCTGAATGCCAAGGCTCTGGAGTTCCAGCCCATCTTTGATCAGGCCATGAAGATGGCCGAGGTGATCAAGCCCATGATGGCCGATGTGGGCTACATGATCCACAAAGCGCATCTGGCGGGCGCCAACATCCTGTTCGAAGGCGCGCAAGGCACGCTGCTGGACATCGACCACGGCACCTACCCCTACGTCACCTCAAGCAACTGCGTGGCCGGCAATGCTGCTGCCGGTGCCGGCGTGGGCCCGCAGATGCTGCACTACATGCTGGGGATCACCAAGGCCTACACCACCCGCGTCGGCTCGGGCCCGTTCCCGACCGAGCTCGAGTGGGAAAAGGAAGGCACCGTCGGCTACCACCTGTCCACCGTGGGCCAGGAAAAAGGCACCGTGACCGGCCGCGCCCGCCGCTGTGGTTGGTTTGATGCCGCGGCGCTCAAGCGTTCGGTCATCATCAACGGCATCACGGGCCTGTGCATCACCAAGCTCGACGTGCTGGATGGTCTGAGCGAGATCAAGATGTGCGTGGGCTACAAGCTGGCCGACGGCCGCGTGCTCGACATCCTGCCGCTCGATGGCGATGAGATCGTCGGCAGCGAAGCGATTTACGAAACCTTCCCGGGCTGGACCGAGACCACCTTCGGTGCCACCTCCTGGGACGCGCTGCCGCTGAATGCGCGCAATTACCTGCAACGTATCAAGGAAGTCATCGGCGCGCCGATTGATATGGTGTCGACCGGTCCGGATCGCGAGCACACCATCCTGCTGCGTCATCCCTACACGGCCTGAGTCTCGCGCTCGCGCTGCTCTGGCCTCGCTCGCTGCAGGGCCAGTTTTTCTTAGTTTTTTGAGCCTCACCCGCCCACTCCACAGGAGAAACCATCCATGTTGACCGACGACGGCAAGCATCTGTACGTGTCCTGGGACGAATACCACATGCTGACCGAGCGCCTGGCGCTCAAGATCCACGCTTCCGGCTGGGAGTTCGATCAAATCCTGTGCCTGGCCCGTGGTGGCATGCGCCCCGGCGACGTGCTGTCCCGCGTGTTCGACAAGCCGCTGGGCATCATGTCCACCAGCTCCTACCGCGCCGAAGCCGGCACCATCCAAGGCCGCCTGGACATCGCCAAGTACATCACCATGCCCAAGGGCGAGTTGGCCGGCCGCGTGCTGCTGGTCGATGACCTGGCGGATTCCGGCGTGACGCTGAAGGCGGTGGTCGAGCGCTTGCGCGGCATGCCGGCGATCAGCGAGCTGCGCTCCGCGGTGATCTGGACCAAGGGTGTGTCCAGCTACACGCCCGACTACTACGTCGAAATGCTGGAAACCAGCCCCTGGATCCACCAGCCCTTCGAAGAGTATGACGATATGCGCCCCGATGCGCTGGCCAAGAAATTTGTTGTCTGAGCCCTCGCTGCAGGCCATGCAAAAAGCCGGCGACGCTGACCTGATGCAGGTCGGCGTCGGCCGGCTTTTCTCTTTTTTCTCTACCTTCTTTTTCGCGGCATCCGCACTGTCGGATGCGCGCGTCGCACCTGATCTCGAATTTGAATTGGGTGCGCGCAAGAAAAAAGCCGGTATCTTTCGATACCGGCTTTTCATGGATTTGGTGCCCAGGAGAGGACTCGGTCACATGGCCGCGACCCCGCTTCGCTCCTTTGGAGCGAAGCCTTCTCGTCCTCACGCAAAGTCCGCCGGACTTTGCTTTCTGGGCGCGAGAATGACAAAGGCCGATATCTTGCGATATCGGCCTTTGATGGATTTGGTGCCCAGGAGAGGACTCGAACCTCCACGGAGTTACCCGCTAGTACCTGAAACTAGTGCGTCTACCAATTCCGCCACCTGGGCAAGGTTCAAAGCTGAGCTCGATTCCAAGTATCTTTCGATCTGTATCGAGTAAGCCCTGTCGTTTCAGGAAAGCAAGGATTCTATCATCAAAAACTTTAAGAACTCAAGTAGCGCGAATGCGAAAGCAGCCGCGCCTGCCGAAACCCCCGGATTGCTGAGCGAGGTCGAGGGCACGCTGCAAGGCCATCGCGATGGCCACGGTTTCTTGCTGCCCGATGTCGGCACGCAAGACATCTACCTTTCGCAGCAGGAAATGCATGCCGTCATGCACGGCGATCGCCTGCGCGTGCGAATCACGCGTTATGACAAGCGCGGCCGGCCCGAGGGTCGGGTGCTGGAGATCCTTGAGCGCAAGAAGAAGCCCATCATCGGCCGTTTGCTGCTTGAGTCGGGCATCTGGCTGGTGGCGCCCGAGGACAAGCGCATGGGGCAGGACATCCTGATTCCCAAGGCCGGTATTGCCAATGCCGTGGCGGGTCAGGTGGTGGCGGTCGAGTTGATCGAGCCGCCTTCGCTCTATGCCCAGCCGGTGGGTCGTGTTGTTGAAGTGTTGGGTGAGATTGACGATCCCGGCATGGAGATCGAGATCGCCGTGCGCAAGTACGACGTGCCGCATCGCTTCAGCGCCGCCACGCTGGCGCAGGCGGCCAAGCTGCCCGAGAAGCTGCGCGCCGTCGATCTGAAAGGCCGCATCGATCTGCGCGATGTGGCCCTGGTCACCATCGACGGCGAAGACGCGCGCGATTTCGACGATGCCGTCTACTGCGAGCCGCACAAGCAGGGGCGCGGCAAGACGGCCTTCAGCGGCTGGCGTCTGTTGGTGGCCATTGCCGACGTCAGCCATTACGTGAAACCCGGCGACCCGCTCGATGGCGACGCTTACGAGCGTGCCACCTCGGTCTACTTCCCGCGCCGCGTGATCCCCATGCTGCCGGAGAAGCTGTCCAACGGCCTGTGCTCCTTGAACCCCTACGAAGACCGCCTGTCCATGGTTTGCGACATGCTGGTCAACGAAAGTGGCGAAGTCTCGGCCTACCAGTTCTACCCGGCCGTGATCCGCTCCCATGCGCGCTTCACTTACAACGAGGTGGCGGCGATTCTTGGCAACACCCATGGCCCCGAGGCTGCCAAGCGCCGCGATCTGGTGCCGCATCTGCTCAATCTGCATGAGGTCTACCGCGCCTTGCTGGGCGAGCGCCACCGCCGCGGCGCCATCGATTTCGACACGGTGGAAACGCAGATCGTCTGCGACGACAACGGCCGCATCGAGAAAATCATCCCGCGCACCCGCAATGAAGCGCACAAGTTGATCGAGGAAGCCATGCTGGCCGCCAATGTCTGCGCGGCTGATTTCATCGAGCATTCCAAGCACGGCTCGCTGTTCCGCGTGCATGAGGGCCCCACGCCCGAGAAGCGCGTCGCGCTGCAGGCCTATCTGCGCGCCCTGGGCCTGGGTCTTTCGATCGGCGACAACCCCAAGCCCAGCGAGTACCAGGCCATTGCCGCGGCCACCAAGGACCGGGTCGATGCGACCCAGATCCACGCCATGCTGCTGCGCTCCATGCAGCAGGCGCAGTACACGGCCGCGAACGCTGGACACTTCGGTCTCAGCTACCAGGCCTACACCCACTTCACCAGCCCCATCCGGCGTTACCCCGACCTGCTGGTGCATCGCGTCATCAAGGCCATCCTGTCGGACAAGAAGTACCAGCTCGACGCCGGCAAGATGGATGTGCCCATGCCCGCCAAGCGCCCGGGTCGCGCGGCGCCCATCGATCCGGCCAAGGCCGCGACCGAGCTGGAACGCTGGGAGGTGGTGGGCGCGCATTGCAGCGCCAACGAGCGCCGCGCCGACGAGGCCTCGCGCGATGTCGAGGCCTGGCTCAAGTGCCGCTATATGCGCGAGCACCTGGGCGAGGAGTTTGCCGGCACCGTCAGCGCGGTCACCAGCTTTGGCCTGTTCGTGCAGCTCGACGCCTTGTTCGTCGAGGGCCTGATCCACATCACCGAACTCGGTGGCGAGTACTTCAAGTTCGACGAGGTGCGTCAGGAGCTGCGTGGCGAACGCACCGGCATTCGTTACGCGACCGGTGCCAAGGTGCAGGTGCAGGTTGGCCGCGTCGATCTCGATGCACGCAAGATTGATTTCCGGCTGGTGCAGGAGAGCGGCGAGGCCAAGCTGCTGGCCCGTGCGGCTCGCGACAAGGCTGGGCAGGGTGCGCGCGCCGCGGCCCTGGCCTTGCCGGTCACTGCCGAAGAAGAACTGGAGCAATTGCTGAGCCGCGACCGGGAAGTCAAGGCCGTGGCCAAGGCGGCACGTCGCGGCACGGCGGGCCGCAGCCGCAGCGGCGGTGCCAGCAGCCCCGCGGCGCAAGCGCCGCACCCCGTGGAGTTGGCGCGTCAGGTGGCACGCAAGAACCAGGCGTCCAAGGCCAGCAAGTCAGGCAAATCGGCCAAGGCCGGCAAGTCTGCGGCCGCGTCCGCCAAGACGGGTGGCAAGCGACGCTAAGGCTACGGCCTGAGTTGCGGCCTGAGTGCGGGTTCTGACCCGGGCTCAGACCCGGGCTCAGGCCTGCGCTTGCGCATGGAGCGCATGCATGCGCTCCACCAGATCGGCGGCTCGCAAGGGGCCGCCGATTTGCGTTTCAGCCGCCAGGCCATGCCAGTGGCAGGCGGCGTCGGCCACGCTTGCGGGCTGCAGCGTGGGCGTTTGCGCCCACAGCCCGCCCAGCCATCCGGCCAGCACATCGCCGCTGCCCGGTGTGGCGAGGGCCGCATTGCCGCTGGAGTTGATGGCGATTTGCGGTGTGAGGGGCGTGAGGTGTGAGAGGGGTGTGTGGTCCTGGCTCGGTGATGCGATCACGCTGCCGGAGCCTTTCAGCAGCACTGTGCAGTGCAGCTGATCTGCCAGCTTGCGCGCGCTCTGGAGCCTGTCTGCCTGGACCTCGTTCACCGTGCAGCCCAGCAGGCGCGCGGCCTCCAGTGGGTGGGGTGTCAGCACCGTCGCCAGGCCCAGACCCATGCGAGCCGAGAGCAGGGCGCGCAGTCGGGGCTCGCGGGCCACGGCATTGAGTCCATCGGCATCGAGCACCAGGCGCTCGGCATGGCCCAGCACCTCGGCGATAACGCTGCCGACGACCTCGCCGCCCCCGCAACCGCAGACCACGGTGCGCCCATGCCAGGTGCCTCCCTTGCCATCGGATAACGGGGAATTCCAGCGCATCAGCTCGGGGCGCTGCGGGTCCACTTCGGCGTCGACCGTTGAGTCCAGCAGCCAGGCGTAGACCCGGCCGGCGCCCGCGGCCAAGGCGGCGCGGGCGGCCAGGCGTGCGGCGCCGCGCATGCCCGGTGCACCGCCGATCACGAGCACATCCCCTTGGCTGCCCTTGTGCTGCAGGTGTCGATCGCCACCCTGGCCGCGCAGCCAGGGCTGAAGGCTGTCGCGCGCGATCAGCTGGGCCAGCGCGGCGCTGCCGCCGAGGTCCACGCCCAGATCGTCAAACCAGATCCGGCCGCACAAAGCGCGGCCCTGGCCGGTGAACAGGCCGGGCTTCAAGGTCAGCAGGCTCAGGCAATGCTGGGCCTGCACGACGGAGGCAGGGCTGGTGCTGCCGTCGCCCGGGGCGGGCATGCCGGTGTCGGCCATCAGTCCGCTGGGCAGGTCCACGGCCAGCAGGGCACAGCCGGACCCGCGAGCGGGCAGGGCGTTCAAGCCGCGAATCGCCTCCGCCAGCGCGCCGCCGGGTGCGCGCTGCAGGCCCAGCCCCAGCAAGGCGTCGACGGCCAGGCTGCACTTCTCAGGCGCTTGCCAGCCGGCCTGGATCGATACGCCGGCGGCTTGGGCGGCGTTCAGGGCTGCTTGCGCATCGGCAGGCCGCTGGCTGCCGGCGCGGCTGGGGTCCATCAGCCGCACCTGAACAGGCAGGCCGTGCTGATGCAGCAGACGTGCGGCCACCAGGCCGTCGCCGCCGTTGTTGCCGGGCCCGCAGGCGAACAGCACCGGCCCGTCGTCGCGCCGCGGCAAGGCCAGGATCAGGCGCGCCAGCGCCAGGCCGGCCCGCTCCATCAAGGGTGGCGAGGGCGAATGGGCCAGGGCAGCGGCCTCGATGGCGCGGCTTTGTGCCGCGCTGTGCAGGGGCAGCGTGTGGGTGGGGTGTTGGAGGTCGAGCAGCACGGCCTCAGCTTGTCAGGCGGAGCGCGTGATGTCCAGTCCGCGGATATCGGGCAGCTCACTGCCTTGCACTTCATTGGCCGTTTTGCCGCTGATTTGATGCGCCAGCACGGCGGCCGCGCCGCAGGCCAGGGTCCAGCCTGAATGCGCGAGCGATTGCTGGCCCAGATTGAGCCAGATGCCGGGCTGGCCGCTGGCGCCCAGCACCGGTAGGCCGTCATCAAGAACCAGATGGCTGCCTTGCCACTTCTGCACCTGGCCGGCCTGCATGGCGCCAGGGAACCAGTCGTTCAGGGTCTCGTGCAGGGGTGCCAGGGTGCTGGCCTTCAATTCAAGCGCATGTGGCCGCGGCAGGCTGGAGACACGCACGCGCTGGCCGATGCGGGCGATGCCGATCTGGCGTTGCCAGTCCAGCAGGCCGGCCGCCGGGCCCAGATGCGGGTGGGCCTCCAGCACGCGCAGCGGCGCAGTGATCGACAGGGTGTGCAGCTCGCGCCAGCGAGGCTTCAATCCCAGGGCCTTGAGCAGGGGCGCGGCACCGGTGCCGGCGCAGACCAGCACCGCGTCGAAGCGCTCTTCCTGCGGGCCCAGCGGCGCGGGCTGGGTGTCGCCGGCCTCCTGGGGCTCGCTGCGGCGCGGGCTGCTGCCCAGTTGCTCGTCGGTCGGGGTGTACTCATGCACCAGGCGGGCGGGCGCGCCTGCCTCCAGGCTGCGCACCGTGGTGTGGAAGCGAAAGCGCGCGCCCAGGCGCTGCGCTTCGCTGCGCAGCAGGTGGCAGAACTGGCGCGTGTTGCCCACCTCGCCCGTGCCCAGCTGCACGCCTCCATGCAGGGCGATCTCGGGGTTGAGGCCGGGCTCCAGGGCCAGGCATTGCGCGGCATCGAGCAGGCGGTGCGGCAGCTCCAGGCGCTGCAGGCGTTCCAGCCCGGCCTGGATGGCCTTCTGATCCTTGTCCTGGCGCAGCAGCACGAGCTGGCCCTCGGCGCGCTCGTGATCCAGCTGCAGATGGCGGCGCAGTGCTTGCAGGCGCTCAAAGCTGAAGCGGGCGAGTTGCAGCAGGCGGTCTTGCGCCTCTTGCGTGGCGGGCTTGCGCTGCTGGCGCCAGCGCTGCCATTGCCAGCCCAGGGGGCCAGCGCCGGGGCGCGGGAAGGCGGGGGCCAGCCAGGGCAGCATCAGAGCCGGCGCGATATGGCCGCCGGTGGCAAAGCTGCCTTCTGCGGCCACGCTGCCGCGGCGCTCGAAGACGGTGACCTGGTGGCCGGCCGCGGCCAGCTCGTAGGCGCTGCAGACGCCGGCCACGCCGGCGCCGATGATGGCGATGCGCATCTCAGTGCTCCTCGCCGGAGGTGTGCGCGCGCAGGGCCTGCTCGATGTGCAGGCTCAGGCTCAGGACCTGGTCGTCCTGCAGGGCCGGTGCCCACACCATCAGGCCGACCGGCAACTGGCCCGCCGCATGGCAGGGCAGGGACAGGGCACAGCCATCGAGCAGATTGACCACCGAGGGGTTGCGCAGCAGCAGGGCATTGGTGGCGAAGAAGGCCTCGTCGCTCAGCAGCAAAGGTTGCAGCAGGGGGGCGACCACCGGCACGGTGGGGCTGAGCACGGCGTCGAAGCCTTGCAGCTGCGATTCCATCGCCGCGATCCAGCGGCGGCGGGCGTGGATCAGGTCGATGTAGTCGGCGGCGCTGATGGCTTCGCCGCGGCGGATGCGCGTGGCGACACGGGGGTCGTAGGCGCTGTCGCCGTGGGCGTTCATCAGGGGGCGGTGCCAGGCCCAGCTCTCCGCCGCGGCAAAGCCGCCTTGGGCTTGCAACTGGGGCAGGTCCTGCAAGGCGGGCAGCTGGATCTCTTCGATCTGTGCGCCTTGTTGGCGCAGCAGGCGCAGGCTCGCTTCGAAAGCGGTGCTGACCGCGTCGTCCATCCCGTCGAGGAAATGGTTCTTCACCACGGCAAAGCGGCAGGCCTTCAGCGGCCGTGCTTGCAGGTGCACGGTGCGAGCGGCCAGCACCTCGTGCAGCAGCACGGCGTCGCGTACCGAGCGGGTGATGGCGCAGGCGGTGTCCAGGGTGGTGGACAGGGGGATGCAGCCTTCGGTCGGCGTCAGCCGGGCGGTGTTCTTGAAGCCGACCAGGCCTTGCAGGGCGGCCGGGATGCGGATCGAGCCACCGGTGTCCGAGCCCAGGGCGGCCCAGGCGGCGCCTGTGGCCACCGAGACCGCGCCGCCGGAGGTGGAGCCTCCGGGGATGCGCTCGTGGCGATCGAGGGCTTGGGTGACGGGGTTGGCGGGCGTTCCGTGATGCGGGTTGATACCCACGCCCGAGAACGCGAACTCGCTCATGGTGTTGCGCCCCAGCAGGGCGGCGCCGGCCTGGCGCAGTCGGGCCACCGCGGGGCTGTCGCTGCTTGCGGGCGGATGGCCCTGCAGCAGGCGCGAACCGGCGCTGCTGGTGGCGCCGGCCACATCGAACAAGTCCTTGATGCTGATGGCCAGGCCGCCCAGGCGCGGGCGGGGGGCGCCGGCGCGGGCCGCGGCATCGCTGGCCTCGGCGGCGGCTTGCGCGGCGGGCGCCATGCGATCGAGGGAGTCGCCGATGTAGGCGTGACGGCAGGCGTCGGAATGGGCGGCGTGCTGGCTGGACTGCAGGGCATCCAGAGCGTGAAGGCGGCCTTCATGCAGGGCAGCCAAGGCACTGCTCAGGTCGTTGGGCATAGGTCGTGTATACTCTTTGGGTTTTGCCGGACGCCCTAGGCAATTTTTGCCCGGGGTTTGTGCTGGTGAATCAATCGCAAACCGGCCACTGAGAGGTGTTGCTGCTGCAAGTTGTTGCAAGAGGCCAGGCCCCGTTTGGATATGGGGCAGAGGTCACGAAGCAGAGCAATTCGGGCCGGATTTTAGACACAACCTTCGGAGTTAAAAACATGTCCGTTACGATGCGCGAAATGCTGGAAGCCGGCGTCCACTTTGGTCACCAAACCCGCTTCTGGCACCCCAAGATGGCCCCGTATATCTACGGCCACCGCAACAAGATTCACATCATCAACCTCGAAAAGACGCTGCCTGCGTTCGAAGAGGCTCTGAAGTTCATCCGCCAGTTGTCGGCCAAGCGCGGCACCATCATGATGATCGGCACCAAGCGCCAAGCCCGTGAAGTGGTGGCCCTGGAAGCCCAGCGCGCCGGCGTGCCTTACGTTGACCAACGCTGGTTGGGCGGCATGATGACCAACTTTAAGACGGTCAAGGCCTCGCTGAAGAATCTGAAGGACATGCAAGCCCAGGTCGAAGCCGGCACCCAGCCCGCCATCAAGAAGGAAGCCCTGCTGTTCCAACGCGATCTGGCCAAGCTGGAAAAGAACATCGGCGGCATCCAGGACATGAACGGTCTGCCCGACGCCATCTTCGTGATCGACGTGGGCTTCCACAAGATCGCCGTGGCCGAAGCCAAGAAGCTGGGCATCCCCGTGATCGGCGTGGTTGACACCAACCACTCGCCCGAAGGCATCGACTACGTCATCCCCGGCAACGACGACTCCGCCAAGGCTGTGGCACTGTACGCTCGCGCCGTCGCTGACGCCGTGATCGAAGGCCGTGCCAACGCCGGCAACGAAGTCGTGCAAGCCGCTGCCCCGGCCGGCGACGAGTTCGTGGAAGTCGCCGAAGGCGCTTGAGTTTCAAGCGGCCAGGCTGACGCCGAATCAAGGGGCTGTGTTCAGCCCCTTTTTTTCAAAGCAAATTGGTTGAAGTGTCTGCCCGCGTGAAACCGGGCAGGTTCATTGAGTAACGGAGAAACAAATGGCTGCAATTACCGCAAGCATGGTCGCTGAGCTGCGCGCCCGCACCGATGCCCCGATGATGGAATGCAAGAAGGCGCTGACCGAAGCCGAAGGCGATCTGGGTCGTGCCGAAGAAATCCTGCGCGTCAAGCTGGGCAACAAGGCGGGCAAGGCCGCTTCGCGCGTGACCGCTGAAGGTGTGGTCGCCTCGGCCGTGGTCGGCGGCGTGGGCGCCCTGCTGGAAGTGAACTGCGAAACCGACTTCGTGTCGAAGAACGATGCCTTCCTGGCCTTCGTGAATGCCGTCGCTGGCCTGATTGCCACCGAAGGCCCGGCCGATGTGGCCGCCCTGTCGGCGCTGCCGCTGTCACAAGAAGGCTTCGGCCCGACCGTGGAAGACGTGCGCAAGGGTCTGATCGGCAAGATCGGCGAGAACATGTCGATCCGTCGCTTCCAGCGCTATGCATCGGGTACCAAGCTGGCTTCCTACCTGCACGGCACCCGCATCGGCGTGATGGTCGAGTTCGACGGCGACGAAGTGGCCGCCAAGGACGTCGCCATGCACGTGGCCGCCATGAAGCCGGCTGCGCTGTCGGCTGCCGAAGTGTCGGCTGAGCTGGTCGAGAAGGAGCGCAAGATCGCTGCCGAGAAGGCTGCCGAGTCCGGCAAGCCGGCCGACATCGTCGCCAAGATGGTGGACGGCGCCGTGCAGAAGTTCCTGAAGGAAGTCTCGCTGCTGGACCAAGTCTTCGTGAAGGCCGCTGACGGCAAGCAAACCGTCGCCGCCATGCTGAAGGACAAGGCCACCACGGTGAAGAGCTTCACCCTGTACGTGGTGGGCGAAGGCATCGAGAAGAAGGTGGACGACTTCGCCGCCGAAGTGGCCGCGCAAGTGGCCGCCGCCAAGGGCCAGTAAGCCCTGAAGCAAACAAAGGGCGCCTCTGGCGCCCTTTACACTTGTGCCCGTTGAAGTCGGCGGCCCCATCCTTGGGCTGCAAGCCTGCCTACCCGGCGGGCTGCAGACGCGGCACAAGCCCGACATCCCATTCAGCAACAGCAGCCATCAAGAGGTCCTCATGCCCGCGCTCAAACGCATCCTGCTCAAACTTTCCGGTGAAGCCCTGATGGGCGACGACGCTTTCGGCATCAACCGCGCGACCATCGTGCGCATGGTGCAGGAGATCCGCGAGGTCACCGAGCTCGGCGTGGAGGTGGCGGTGGTCATCGGTGGCGGCAATATCTTCCGCGGTGTCGCGGGCGGCTCGGTCGGCATGGACCGCGCCACGGCCGATTACATGGGCATGCTGGCCACGGTGATGAACTCCCTGGCCCTGGCCGACACCATGCGCCAGGAAGGCATCGTCGCTCGCGTGATGTCGGCCATCGGCATCGAGCAGGTGGTGGAGCCCTATGTGCGCCCCAAGGCTCTGCAGTATCTGGAAGAAGGCAAGGTCGTGGTGTTCGCGGCCGGCACGGGCAACCCCTTCTTCACCACCGACACGGCCGCAGCGCTGCGTGGTGCCGAGATCGGCGCAGAGATCGTGCTCAAGGCCACCAAGGTCGATGGTGTCTACACCGCCGATCCCAAGAAGGACCCGAGTGCGACCCGCTACTCGCGCATCAGCTTTGACGAGGCCATCACCAAGAATCTGCAGGTGCTGGACGCCACCGCTTTCGCGCTGTGCCGCGACCAGAAGCTGCCGATCCGCGTGTTCAGCATCCTCAAGGCCGGCGCGCTCAAGCGCGTGGTGATGGGCGAAGACGAAGGCACGCTGGTGCACGTTTGAGAAACAAAGGTTTTCAAGGTCAAGAATCATGAGCATTGCAGACATCAAGCAGAACGCTGAAGCCAAGATGGCCAAGTCGGTCGAGGCGCTGAAGAACGAGTTGCACAAGATCCGCACCGGCCGCGCCCACCCCGGCATCCTCGATCAGGTCAGTGTCGACTACTACGGCTCCATGGTGCCCGTCACCCAGGTGGCCAATGTGACCTTGCTCGATGCCCGCACCATCAGCGTGCAGCCCTGGGAAAAAGGCATGGGCGCCAAGATCGAGAAGGCGATTCGTGAGTCCGATCTGGGCCTGAACCCGGCTTCGCAAGGCGAGCTGATCCGCGTGCCGATGCCGCCGCTCAACGAAGAGCGCCGCCGCGACCTGACCAAGGTGGTGCGCAACGAAGGCGAAGACGCCAAGATCGCCGTGCGCAATCTGCGCCGCGATGCCAATGAGCAAGCCAAGAAGCTGACCAAGGACAAGCTGATCAGCGAAGACGATGAGCGCCGCAGCCTGGACGATGTGCAGAAGCTGACCGATCGCACCATCGCCGAGATCGACAAGCTGGTCGCGGCCAAAGAAGCCGAAATCCTGGCGGTCTGAGCGAGCTCGCGACAGTGACGACCGAGAAGAAGGCGGTGCCCCGCCATGTGGCCATCGTGATGGATGGCAACGGCCGCTGGGCGAAGAAGCGCTTTCTGCCGCGCTTCTTCGGCCACAAGCAGGGCGTCGATGCCCTGGTCAAGATCGTGCAGGCCTGCATCGATCGCGAGATCGAGTACCTGACGGTGTTTGCCTTCTCCTCGGAGAACTGGAAGCGCCCCAGCGATGAAGTCTCGGGCCTGATGGGTCTGGTGCTGGCAGCCGTGTCGCGCTACCTGGCGCGCATGGGGGCCATGGGGGTGCGCATCCGCATCGTCGGTGACCGCGAGGCGGTGTCCGACAAGCTGCGCAATGCTTGGAACGAGGCCGAGAGCAGCACGGCGCACAACAGCAAGCTGACCCTGTCCGTGGCCTTCAACTACGGCGGCCGCTGGGATGTGGTGCAGGCCTGCAAGGCAGCGATGCAGGCGGGCGTGCCGCCGGCCGAGCTGACCGAAGCGCGCCTGTCCGAGTTCATGGCCATGAACTACGCGCCCGACCCCGACCTCTTCATCCGCACCGGCGGTGAAGTGCGCATCAGCAATTTCCTGCTCTGGCAGGTCGCGTACACCGAGTTTGTGTTCTCCGACTGCCTGTGGCCCGAGTTCGGTGAGGCGCAGCTGGACGCGGCCATCGAGTCCTTCCGTGAACGCGATCGCCGCTTTGGCGGCGTCAAAGAGGCGCCGGCACTGGCTGGCGTTTGAACCCCATGCTCAAAGCCCGCATCATCACGGCCTTGGCCTTGCTGGCCGTTTTGTTGCCCGCTCTGTTCGCGGCCTCGCCCTGGCCTTTCGCCCTGCTGACCCTGCTGATGATCGGCGCGGCCGGTTGGGAGTGGTGCCGGCTCAATGCTGGCGGTGGCCTGCCGGCTCTGGCCTTCGGTGCGGCCTTGGCCGCGGCCTGCGCGGGCACGCTCTGGTTCTTCGGTCTGGCGCCGCGCCCGGCCTGGTGCTGGTGGCTGGCGGGCTTGATCTGGGTGCTGGGCGGGGCCTATGCCTTGCGCGGCGGCCCGGCAGCCTGGCCGCAGGCCTCCAAGGCCCTGCGCCTGCTGCTCGGCGCCCTGGCGCTGTGGGCGGCCTGGGGCGCCATGCTGGAGGCCAAGGCCACCGGCATCAACTTCCTGCTCTCCATCTTCTGCCTGGTCTGGATGGCCGACATCGCCGCCTACTTCGGTGGTCGGACCTTCGGCCGGCGCAAGCTGGCCGTGACCATCAGCCCCGGCAAAAGCTGGGAGGGCGTCTGGACCGGCATGGCCGGCGTGCTCGCCCTGGGCCTGTTCTGGACCTTTGTCATCGACCGCCAGTTCGCGGTCGATTCCGCCAGCCTCTACCAGCGCCTGCTGCAAGGGCAGGGCCTGGCCATCGGCCTGCTGGCTCTGGTTTTCCTGGCCAGCATGAGCGTGGTCGGTGACCTGTTCGAATCCCTGATCAAACGTGCGGTCGGCGCCAAGGACAGCAGCCAGTTGCTGCCGGGCCATGGCGGTGTGCTCGATCGCGTCGATGCCTTGCTGCCGGTCTTCCCGCTGGCCCTGGCGCTGAGTTCCCTGAGTTCCTCCCTGCCATGAGTCTTCATACCCGTCCGCAGCGCATCTGCGTGCTCGGCTCCACCGGTTCCATCGGCGTCAACACCCTGGATGTGCTGGGTCGCCATCCCGAGCGTTACGAAGTCTTCGCGCTGAGCGCCATGAGCCGGGTGGATGCCTTGCTGGCCCAGTGCCTGCAGTGGCAGCCGCGTTTTGCCGTCTTGCCCGATGCGAGCCTGGCCGCGCAGCTGCGCAGCCAATTGCGCGAGCAGGGCAGCCGCACCGAGGTGCTGGACGGCGTGGACAGCTTGTCCGCCGTGGCGGCCCATCCCGAGGTGGACATGGTCATGGCCGCCATCGTCGGCGCGGCCGGCCTGGCGCCCTGCCTGGCGGCAGCAAAAGCGGGCAAGCGCCTGCTGCTGGCCAACAAGGAGGCCATCGTCGTCGGTGGCGCCTTGTTCATGCAGGCGGTGGAGCAGGGCGGTGCCACCTTGCTGCCTATCGACAGCGAACACTCGGCGATCTTCCAATGCCTGCCCGAGGACCGCAGCACCTGGGCGCAGCGCATCGATCACATCGTGCTCACCGCCTCGGGCGGCCCCTTCCGCCAGCGCGACCCGGCCACCTTGCACGAGGTGACCCCGGCCCAGGCTGTGGCCCACCCGAATTGGGTGATGGGTCGCAAGATCTCGGTCGATTCGGCCACCATGATGAACAAGGCGCTCGAGGTGATCGAGGCGCGCTGGCTGTTCGCGCTCAAACCCGAGCAGATCAAGGTGCTGATCCATCCGCAGAGCATCATCCATTCGATGGTGGTGTGCCGCGACAACTCGGTGCTGGCCCAGTTGGGCACGCCCGATATGCGCGTGCCCATCGCCTACGGCCTGTCCTTCCCCGAGCGCATCGAGGCCGGCGCCAGCCGGCTCGATCTGCTGACCCAGCCCGCGCTGAGCTTTGAAGAGGCGGACGAGCGCCGCTTCCCCGGCCTGTATCTCTCCTGGCAGGCGCTGCGCGCGGCCGAGGGATCGACGGCCGTGCTCAATGCCGCCAATGAAGAGGCCGTCGCGGCCTTCCTTGACGGCCGCCTGCGCTTCGATCACATCCACCGCGTCAATGCCCAGAGCCTGGAGCAGACCCTGCCGCAGGCCGGTGAGTGCAGCAGCGTGGAAGGCTTGTTGGGTCTGGATCAGCGTGCGCGCCGCCAGGCCCTGGCCCTGATTGCGGAGCTGGGCGCGTGAGCACCGTGCTGGCCTTCATCCTGACCCTGGCGGTGCTGGTGGTCGTGCATGAATACGGGCATTACCGCGTGGCTCGCGCCTGTGGCGTCAAGGTCTTGCGCTTTTCGGTGGGGTTTGGCCGCGTGCTCTGGCGCCATCAGCGCACGCCCGATTCGACCGAGTTCACCCTCTGCGCCTTGCCGCTCGGCGGCTATGTGCGCATGCTTGATGAGCGGGAAGGCCCGGTGCCGGCCGGTCTGCGCGAGCAGGCCTTCAACAATCGGCCGCTGCGCCAGCGCGTGGCCGTGGTGGCGGCTGGCCCGCTGGCCAATTTGTTGCTGGCCGCCTTGCTGTTCGCCGGCGTCAACTGGGTCGGTCAAGAGGAGCCCAAGCCCATTCTGGGCGCGCCCTTGACGGGTTCCATGGCCGAGCGTGCGGGCTTGCGCGCCGGTGACTGGGTGCAGGCCGTGTCCGCCGATGGCCAGCAATGGCGCGAGCTGCAGTCCCTGGCCGAGCTGCGCTGGCAGCTGACCCAGGCCGTGGAGCAGGGCCGCAAACTGCATCTGGAGCTCAGCGATGCCCAGGGCCATGGCCGCCGCAGCGTGGTGCTGGACACCGACAGCCTCGGTGCCCATGAGATCGACGCCCAGGTGGTCAGCAAGCTGGGCCTGGGCCCGGCCTTCAGCGAGCCGGTGCTGGGTCGCCTGACGCCTGGTGGCGCGGGCGAGGCGGCTGGGCTCAAGGAGGGCGATCTGGTACGCCGTGTCGATGGCGTGGCAGTGGCCGATGCCGCCAGCCTGCGCGAGCTGATCCGTCAGGCGGGCCAGAGTGAGCCGGCGCGCAGCATGCAGTGGCAGGTGGAGCGTCACGGCCAGATGGTTGAGCTGGAGGTGCGGCCCAAGGTGATGGTCGATGCCGGCCGCAAGATCGGCCGCATCGAAGCGATGGTGGGCGCAGCGCCTGCCATGGTGCTGGTGCGTTACGGCCTGTGGGATGGCCTGCTTCGGGGCGTCGAACGCACCTGGGATGTTTCGGCCATGACCGTCAAGATGTTCGGCCGTATGCTGGTCGGAGAGGCTTCGCTGAAGAACCTCAGTGGCCCGCTGACGATTGCGGACTACGCAGGTCAGTCAGCGCGGTCGGGTCTGCCGCAGTACCTGGGCTTTCTGGCCTTGGTCAGCGTCAGTTTGGGTGTGCTGAACCTGCTGCCGCTGCCGATGCTCGATGGTGGACACCTGATGTATTATCTTTTCGAGGGTTTGAGCGGCCGCCCCGTCTCGGAGTGGTGGCAAACGCAACTGCAGCGCGCGGGCGCGCTGATCCTGATGCTGATGATGGCTTTGGCCCTTTCCAACGACGTGGCCCGCTTGACGGGCCTGCATTGACTCTACTTGCATGTCCTCATTCTTTAGAACGGGAGCGCCCCTGCGCCCCTCCATCCTGACCTTGGCCATTGCGGCCACACTGCAGTCAGGCGCCGCCTGGGCGGTGGATCCCTTTGTTCTCAAGGACATCCGTGTTGAGGGTCTGAAGCGTACCGACCCCGGTACCGTCTTTGCGTCCCTGCCCTTCCGTGTCGGCGACAGCTACAACGACGACAAGGGCGCTGCCGCCTTGCGCGCCCTGTTTGCCACCGGCCTGTTCAAGGACGTGCGCATCAATATCGATGGCAACGATGTGGTCATCACCATCGAAGAGCGCCCCATCATCGCCAATGTGAGCTTTGTGGGCCTCAAGGAGTTCGACACCGAGGCGCTGAGCAAGTCGCTGAAGGATGTGGGCATCGGCGAGGGCAAGCCCTTCGACCGCGCTCTGGCCGACCGCGCCGAGCAGGAACTCAAGCGCCAGTACCTGACGCGCAGCCTCTACGGTGCCGAAGTCACCACCACCATCACGCCGCTGGAGCGCAACCGCGTCAACGTCAGCTTCAACGTGACCGAGGGCGAGCCGGCCAAGATCGCCGAAGTGCGCATCCTGGGCAGCAAGGTGTTCTCGGAAAGCACCTTGCTGGGCCTGCTGGAGCAGACCAGCAGTGGTTGGCTGACCTGGTACACCAAGACCGACCGCTACTCGCGCACCAAGCTCAATGCTGACCTGGAGACCCTGCGCTCCTACTACATGAATCGCGGCTATCTGGAGTTTGCCGTCACCTCGACCCAGGTGACCATCTCGCCAGACAAGCAGAGCATCAGCATCGCCATCACGGTCAATGAAGGCCAGCCCTATACCGTCACCGGCGTCAAGCTGGAAGGCGAGTTCCTGGGTCGTGAAGACGATTTCCGCCGTTTGGTGCTGCTGCGCCCCGGTCAGCCCTACCAGGGCGAGGCCGTGGCCCAGACCACGCGTGCGTTCACCGATCTGTACGGCAGCTTCGGCTACGCCTTTGCTCGCGTCGACAGCCGCCCCGAGATCGATCGCGCCACTGGCCAGGTGGTCGTGACCTTTGTGGCCGAGCCGGCTCGCCGCGTCTATGTGCGCCGCGTGCTGATCGCCGGCAACAACCGCACCCGCGATGAAGTGATCCGCCGCGAGTTCCGTCAGTTCGAATCGGCCTGGTACGACGGTCGCCGCATCAAGGCTTCGCGCGACCGCGTGGAGCGCCTCGGTTACTTCAAGGAAGTGACCATCGACACCAATGAGGTGGCGGGCGCACAGGACCAGGTCGATGTGATCCTGACCGTGGAAGAGCGCCCGACCGGCAACATCCAGGTTGGTGCCGGCTATTCCAGCCAGCAAAAGCTGTCCTTCAGCGGTGCCATCAAGCAGGAGAACGTCTTCGGCTCGGGCAATTACCTGGGCGTGGAAGTCAACACCTCCTCGGTCGGCCGCGCCCTGGTGGTGTCGACCGTGGACCCGTACTTCACCGTCGATGGCGTCTCGCGCGCGCTCGATGTGTTCTACCGCACGCAGAAGCCGATCAACACCCTGGGTGAGCAGTTCGAGCTGGTCACGCACGGCGGCTCGATCCGTTTCGGCGTGCCTTTCTCCGAGCAGGACACCGTGTTCTTCGGTGCCGGCTACGAGCGCACCAAGCTGACCACCAACCAGGGCCTGCCCCTGAGTTACTTGCTCTACGGGCGCGCTTTCGGCAACAACAGCCTGTCCTTGCCGCTGACCATCGGCTGGCAGCGTGACAGCCGTGATAGCATCATCTCGCCCATGATCGGCAAGTACCAGCGCATCAACCTGGAAATGAGCCCGGCCGGCGATGCCCGCTATGTGCGCGCCAACCTGCAGTACCAGCACTACATCCCCATCACCAACAAGATCACCTTGGGCTTGAACAGCGAGCTGGGTTGGGGCGCCGGTATCGGCGGCAAGCCGTACCCGATCTTCAAGAACTTCTACGCCGGTGGCCTGGGTTCGGTGCGGGTGTTCGAGGCCGGCTCGCTCGGTCCGGTGGATGTGACCGGCTCCTACTCGGGTGGCAATCGTCGCATCAACTTCAATGCTGAGTTGTACCTGCCTGTGCCGGGCAGCGGCAATGACAAGACCTTCCGTCTGTTTGGCTTCGTTGACGCCGGCAACGTCTGGGCCGAGCATGAAAAGATCAATCTCGATACCCTCAAGAACGGCACCTCCATGTTGCGTGCCTCGGCAGGTTTCGGTTTGAGCTGGGTGTCTCCGATGGGCCCGCTGCGCCTGAGCTATGGCGTGCCTTTGCGTAAACATCCAACGGATAGAATCGAGAAATTCCAATTCCAGATCGGGACTGCATTCTGATGAAGAGCAAGCTTTTTAAGGCGGTGGCTGTGGCTGCCATGATGTCTGTGTCGACGCTGGGCGTGCAGGCGCAGGAATTGAAGATTGGCTACGTCAACAGCGATCGCGTGCTGCGTGAGGCCAATGTCGGCAAGGCTGCGACCCAGAAGCTCGAGATCGAATTCGGCAAGCGCGAAAAAGAGCTGAAGGACATCGAGACCAAGCTGCGCAGCTCGGCCGAGAAGCTGGAAAAAGACGCGCCGACCCTGTCGGAAGCCGAACGCAACCGCCGCCAGCGCGACCTGATGGAACTGGACCGCGACCTGCAGCGCAAGCGCCGCGAGTGGCAGGAAGACCTGACCCAGCGCAAGAACGAAGAGCTGCAAGCCGTCGTCGACCGCGCCAACAAGGTCATCAAGCAGATCTTCGATGCTGAAAAGTACGACCTGATCTTGCAAGACGCCATCCACTTCAGTGCCCGCGTGGACATCACCAAGAAGGTGATCGACGCGCTCAACGCCCAGAAGTAATCGGTGGGCGCAGTCTCACTGGCTGATGTGATCGCCGCCTTGGGCGGCGATCTTCATGGTGCGTCCGAAACGCAGATCACGCGCATCGGGCCGCTCGAGGGCGCCGACGCCGGCACCCTGAGCTTTCTGTCCAACCCGCGCTACCAGGCGCAGCTGGCTGGCAGTACCGCCGCTTGCGTGATCGTGGCGCCGGCCTTTGCCGAAGCGGCCGCGGCCCGCGGCGCGGCCATCGTCACGCCTGATCCTTACCTGTACTTCGCGCGGCTCACCCAGTGGTGGGCGGCGCGGGTGCGTCCGCGCCCGGTGGCCGGCATCCATCCCAGCGCTGTGATTGACCCCAGCGCGGTGATCGGCGCGGATGTCAGCATCAGCGCCCTGGCGGTGATCGAGGCTGGCGTGAACATCGGCGATGGCGCGCAGATCGGTCCGCACTGTGTGGTCGAGCGCAATGCTCGCATCGGTGCCGGCAGTCGTCTGTCCGCCCGCGTGACCCTGGGCTTCGATTGCCAGATCGGCGAGCGCTGCATCGTGCACGCCGGGGTGGTCATCGGTGCCGATGGCTTCGGCTTCGCGCCGAATCAGGGTCAGTGGGAAAAGATTGAACAGCTCGGCGCCGTGCGTATCGGCAACGATGTGGAGATCGGCGCCAACACCTGCATCGACCGTGGTGCGCTCGAGGACACCGTGCTTGAAGACGGCGTCAAGCTCGACAACTTGATCCAGATCGGCCATAACGTCCATGTCGGTGCCCACACGGCCATGGCCGGTTGCGCCGGTGTGGCGGGCAGCGCGCGCATCGGCGCGCATTGCACGGTTGGAGGCGGTGCCATCGTGCTGGGGCATTTGAGCTTGGCCGACCACGTGCATGTGTCGGCCGCCACCGTGGTCAGCCGCAGCATCAAGCAGCCCGGCCAATACAGCGGCGTCTTCCCCTTCGACGACAATGCCAGCTGGGAAAAGAATGCGGCGACCTTGCGTCAGCTGCATACTTTGCGAGAGCGCCTCAGGGCGCTAGAAAAAAGAGGCGCTTGACCTAGGTCGAGCGCCGCCTCGCGCGAACGCATCCGCGCACTCGAGAAGAAGAATTCAACATGATGGACATCCACGAGATCCTGAAGAAGCTCCCCCACCGTTATCCGCTGCTGCTGGTGGATCGTGTGCTGGAGATCGAGAAGGGCAAGCGCATCCAGGCGATCAAGAACGTCAGCATCAACGAGCCGTATTTCGTCGGCCATTTCCCGCACCGTCCGGTCATGCCTGGCGTGCTGATGCTGGAAGCCATGGCTCAGGCCGCCACCTTGCTGGCCCTGGACAGCAATGGCACGGTGCTGGATGAGAACACGGTGGTGTACTTCGCCGGCATCGACAACGCGCGCTTCAAGCGCCCGGTCGAGCCCGGTGACCAGCTGCTGCTGGACGTGACCCTGGACCGCGCCAAGGCCGGCATCTACAAGTTCAGCGGCAAGGTGATGGTGGGCGAGGAGCTGGCCTGCGAGGCGCAGCTGATCTGCACCATGCGCCGCATCGACGCCTGAGGCCTGACGCGCCATGACGAGCAGGATTCACCCGACGGCCATCATCGACCCCGCAGCCGAGCTGGACAGCTCGGTCACGGTCGGTGCCTACACGCTGATCGGCCCGCAGGTGAAGATCGGCGCGGGCACCCGCATCGGCCCGCACTGCGTGATCGAGGGGCGCACCACCATCGGCGCCGACAACCAGTTCTACCAGTTCAGCTCCATCGGCGCGATGCCGCAGGACATGAGCCATGGCGGTGAGGTGACCGAGCTGGTGATCGGGGACCGCAACACGGTGCGCGAGTTCTGCACGCTCAACACCGGCACCTTCAAGGAAGAGGGCGTCACCCGGGTCGGCTCCGACAACTGGATCATGGCCTATGTGCATCTGGCCCATGATGTGCAGCTGGGCAACCACTGCGTGCTGGCCAACAACGCCACGCTGGCGGGCCATGTCCATGTCGGTGACTGGGCGGTGATCGGCGGCCTGACCGGCGTGCACCAGTTCGTCAAGATCGGCGCCCACGCCATGATCGGCTTCCAGGGCCATGTGTCCCAGGATGTCGCGCCCTTCATGACGGTGGACGGCAACCCGCTGGCCGTGCGCGCCGTCAATCTGACGGGCTTGCGCCGCCGTGGCTTCAGCAATGAGCGCATCGCTGTGATCCGCCAGCTGCACAAGCTGATCTTCCGCAGCGGCCTGACGCTGGAGCAGTCGGTCGAGCAGATCACCGCGCTGCGGGACGAGCAGGCCCAGGATGCCCAGGTCGATGTGCAGCTGATGCTGGATTTCATCGCCGGCGCCAAGCGCGGTCTGGTGCGCTGATCCCATGGCTGAGCCTTCGCTGAGCCTAGCCCTGGTGGCCGGCGAGGCCTCCGGAGACCTGCTCGCCAGTTTGCTGATCCAGGGCCTGAAAGCGCGCTGGCCCGAACTCCAGACCCAGGGCATCGGCGGCCCGCGCATGGCCGCCCAGGGCTTCGAGGCCTGGTGGCCTTCGAGCAAGCTCTCGGTCTTCGGCTATGTCGATGCCCTGCTCAATATCCGTGAGCTGCTGGCGATTCGCCGCCAGCTGGGCGACCGGCTGCTGGCCCAGCCACCGGCGGCCTTCATCGGTGTGGATGCGCCCGATTTCAATTTCGGCCTGGAGCAGCGACTGCGCGAAGCGGGCGTGAAGACCGTGCATTTCGTCTGCCCCTCGATCTGGGCTTGGCGTGCCGAGCGGGTCGAGAAGATCAAGCGCTCGGCCGACCATGTGCTGTGTCTGTTCCCCTTCGAGCCTGCGCTTTTGCAGGCCCATGGCATCGGCGCCAGCTATGTGGGCCACCCCCTGGCCGATGCGATTCCGCTGCAGCCGCCGCAGGCTCAGGCCCGCTCAGCTCTGAAGTTAGGCGAAGCCGACACCGTGGTCGCCTTGCTGCCCGGCAGCCGCCGCAGCGAGATCCGCTACATTGCTGAGCCCCTGTTGCGCGCCGCTGTGTTGATGCAGCGGGCGCGGCCCGGGCTGCGCTTTGTGATGCCGGTGGCACCGGGCCTGCGCGCCCTGATCGACCCCTTGGTGGCTCAGCACGCCCCGGGCCTGCAACTCGATCTGCTGGATGGCCGTTCTCACGAAGCTTTGGCGGCCTGCGACATCACCCTGGTGGCCAGCGGTACGGCCACGCTGGAGGCGGCGTTGTTCAAGCGGCCCATGGTGATCGCCTACCGCATGCATGCGCTCAATTGGTGGCGCATGAAGGGCAAGAACTACCAGCCCTGGGTGGGCCTGCCCAATGTGCTGGCGCGCGACTTCATCGTGCCCGAGCTGATTCAGGATCAATGCACGCCCGAGGCCCTGGCCCGCGAGGGCCTGGCCTGGTTGGATGACGGCGCGCGCTGCGAGCGGGTGCGGGGCATTTTTCAGCAACAACACGAGCTGCTGCGCTGCAATACCGCGCAAAAGGCCTGCGATGCGATCGCGCAAGTCCTGCAAGCCTGAGCTGCGTGTGCCCGAGCAGCTGGGCCTGAGCTGGGATGGCCTGGGCCTGGTGGCCGGCGTGGACGAGGCCGGCCGCGGCCCGCTGGCCGGCCCGGTGCTGGCTGCAGCCGTCATCCTCGACGATGCCAACCCGATCGCCGGGCTGGCGGATTCCAAGGCCTTGACCGAGAAAAAGCGCGAACGCCTGTTCGACGAGATCCGCGCCAAGGCCTTGTGCTGCTGCATTGCCGAGGCCAGCGTGGAAGAGATCGACCGGCTCAACATCCTGCAGGCCACCCTGCTGGCCATGAAGCGAGCCGTGGAAGGCTTGCGCCTCAAGCCGGCCAAGGTGCTGGTCGATGGCAACCGCCTGCCGGTGCTCAAGATCCCGGCCGAGGCCATCGTCAAGGGCGACGCCAAGGTGCAGGCGATCTCCGCCGCCTCCATCCTGGCCAAGGTGGCGCGCGATCGCCAGTGCCTGGCCATGCACGACAGCCACCCCGAGTACGGCTTTGCCGGCCACAAGGGCTACCCGACCGCCGAACACCTGGCCGCCTTGCGCGCCCATGGCGTGACGGCCTGGCACCGGCGCAGTTTCGGCCCGGTGCGCGACATCCTCGAGAACGCATGAGCCCCAGCAGCCCGATTCTTCACATCACCTCGCGTGACAACCCGGCCCTGCAGCGCCTTCGCAAGCTGAGTCAGGACGGCAGCGCCTACCGCAAGCTGGGCAGCGTCTGGCTGGAGGGCGACCACCTCGTGCGCGCCTGCCTGCAGCGCGGCCATCCCGTGCTGCAGGCGGTGCTGACCGAGGCCGCGGCGGCCGATCCGGTGCTGCGCGCCCTGGCCGATGCGGCGCCGCGTCAGCTGGTCGTGCCGCTGGCGCTGTTCAAGCAGATCAGTGGCCTGGAGTCGCCGGCTCAGATCGGCTTCGAGGTGCCGCTGGACGCGGGGCAAGACCTGGCCCCGGAGGCGGACACCGTGGTGCTGGATCGCCTGCAGGACGCCGGCAATGTCGGCACGATTCTGCGCAGCGCGGCGGCCATGGGCTTTCGCCAGGTCTTGGCGCTCAAGGGCACGGCGGCGTTGTGGTCGCCCAAGGTGCTGCGCGCCGGCATGGGGGCGCATTTCGGCCTGCGCCTGATTGAAGGTCTGTCGCCGGAAGACTTGGGCCGCCTGCGTGTGCCCCTGGTGGCCACCAGCTCCTATGCCGAGGCGCAGCTGCACCAGATCGCGTTGCCCAGCCCTTGCGCCTGGGTCATGGGCCACGAAGGGCAGGGCGTGCAGCCCGGGTTGATGGCGCGCTGCTCCTTGACGGTGGGCATTCCGCAGCCGGGCGGTGAGGAATCGCTCAATGTGGGCAGTGCGGCGTCCATCTGTCTGTACGAGTCGGCGCGCCAGCGCCTGCTGGCGCTGCGTTGAGTCCGCGCGTCTGCTGGCGCAGCGCTGAGCCCACGCGCCAGCGGGCGCGTCAGTAGATCAACCGGTCCGGCCGGATGTCGCGCAGGATGGTGGTGGCGATTTCTTCGATGGACTTGTGGGTCGAGGACAGCCAGGAGATGCCATTGCGCTTCATCATGGCCTCCGCCTCGTTGACCTCGTAGCGGCAGTTCATCAGGTCGGCGTATTTGCTGCCGGGGCGGCGCTCGTTGCGGATTTGTGAGAGCCGCTCGGGATCGATGGTCAGGCCAAAGCATTTGCGCTTGTGAGGCTCGAGCATCGAGGGGATCTTGCTGCGCTCGAAGTCTTCCGGGATCAGTGGGTAGTTGGCCGCCTTGATGCCGTGCTGCATGGCCAGGTAGAGCGAGGTGGGCGTCTTGCCGCTGCGCGACACGCCGACCAGGATCACATCGGCCGATTCCAGGTTCTTGGCCGATTGGCCGTCGTCATGGGCCAGCGAGAAGTTGATGGCCTCGATGCGGTCGTGGTACTCCTGGCTGCGCGCCACATCCGAGAAGCGGCCGACCCGGTGGTTGCTCTTGACCTGGAACTCTTCCTCCAGCGGCTCGATGAAGGTGTTGAACATGTCCAGCACCAAGGCCTTGCAATGCTCGCGCACCACCTGCAGCACCTCGCGATTGACCAGGGTCGCGAAGACGATGGCGCGCCGGCCTTCCGCTTCGCTGGTCTGGTTGATCTCGTGCACCACCTGGTGGGCTTTCTCGGCCGTGTCCACAAATGGGCGGCGCACATGGCGCGGCTTGCCCGGGAACTGGGCCAGGATGGAGTTACCAAAGGTCTCGGCAGTGATGCCGGTACCGTCCGAGACAAAGTACACGGTGCGATTGGGCATGGTCAGCAGGCTCTAGAGTCTTTCTTCATCATAAGTCGGGCGAGCCCGTAGAATCGTCTGAAATGTCCTGCCTTTGCGCCATGACCATCCCCTCCTCACAAACAGAATCAAGAATCGGCCGGGATGCCGTGTGGCTGCATTTCATGGGGGGCGCCGCGGGCGCCCCGGCGGGACTCCGGAATTTTCAACATCACGGAGTTTTCCCATGTCTGCACGCTTTGAGCCGACCGCCCTGGTCGTCCCCTTTGAGAATTTGAGGATGAGCGACGTCGAGGTCGTTGGCGGAAAGAACGCCAGCCTCGGCGAGATGATTTCGGAGCTGTCCTCCTCGGGCGTCCGTGTGCCGGGTGGCTTTGCCACCACGGCCCATGCCTTCCGCGAGTTCCTCAAGCATGAGGGCCTGGACAAGCGCATTGAAGCGCGCCTGGCGACCTTGAACACCGACGATGTGCGCGCCCTGGCTGAGGCCGGTGCGGAAATCCGCGGCTGGCTGGAAGCGCAGCCCTTCCCGGCCGATCTGGAAGCGCAGATCCGCAGCTCCTTCGCCAAGCTCACGGCCGACCACCCGGACGTGTCCTTCGCCGTGCGCTCCTCCGCCACGGCCGAAGACCTGCCGGATGCGTCCTTCGCCGGCCAGCAGGAAACCTTCCTGAACGTGGTGGGCATCGAAGAGGTGCTGCACAAGATGAAGGAGGTGTTTGCCTCCCTCTACAACGACCGAGCCATCAGCTACCGCGTGCACAAGGGCTTTGCCCATGCCGACGTGGCCCTGTCGGCCGGCGTGCAGCGCATGGTGCGCTCCGACCTCGGCTCGGCCGGTGTGATGTTCACCATCGACACCGAGAGCGGCTTCAAGGATGTGGTCTTCATCACTTCTAGCTACGGCCTGGGCGAAACCGTGGTGCAGGGCGCCGTGAACCCGGACGAGTTCTATGTTCACAAGCCGGCCCTGGCGCGCGGCAAGCTGCCCATCATCCGACGTAACCTCGGATCCAAGCTGATCCGCATGGAGTTCACTTCGGCCGAGGAAAAGGCTGCCAGCGGCAAGCTGGTCAAGACCGTGGACACCCTGCCCGAGGCGCGCAACCGCTACTCGCTGAACGACGCGGAAGTGATCGAGCTGTCCAAGTACGCGCTCATCATCGAGCAGCATTACCAGCGTCCCATGGACATCGAGTGGGGCCGTGACGGTGTCGATGGCCAGCTCTACATCCTGCAGGCCCGCCCGGAGACGGTGAAGAGCCAGGCCGAAGGCCAGGTCGAGTACAGCTACAAGCTCAAGGGCCACAGCGCCGTGCTGGCCGAAGGCCGTGCCATCGGCCAGAAGATCGGCACCGGCCCGGTGCGTCTGGTCGAGAGCGTGGCCGAGATGGAGCGCGTGCAGCCCGGCGATGTGCTGGTCACCGACATGACCGACCCGAACTGGGAGCCGGTGATGAAGCGGGCCAGCGCCATCGTCACCAATCGCGGTGGCCGCACCTGCCACGCCGCCATCATCGCGCGCGAGCTGGGCATTCCGGCCGTGGTCGGTTGCGGCAATGCGACCGAAACGCTCAAGGATGGCCAGCTGGTCACCGTGGCTTGCTCGGAAGGCGACACCGGCTATATCTACGACGGCTTGCTGGAAACAGAAGTCAGCGAGGTGCACCGCGGCGAGCTGCCTTACTGCCCGATCAAGATCATGATGAACGTCGGCAACCCGCAGCTGGCCTTCAACTTCGCGCAGATGCCCAGCGCCGGCGTCGGCCTGGCTCGCCTCGAGTTCATCATCAACAACAACATCGGTGTCCACCCCAAGGCCATCCTGGACTATCCGAACATCGATGCTGATCTGAAGAAGGCGGTGGAGTCGGTGGCCCGAGGCCATGCCTCGCCGCGCGCCTTCTATGTCGACAAGCTGGTGGAGGGCATTGCCACCATCGCGGCGGCCTTCTACCCGCGCCCGGTGATCGTGCGCCTGTCCGACTTCAAGAGCAATGAGTACCGCAAGCTGATCGGTGGCTCGCGCTACGAGCCCGATGAAGAGAACCCGATGCTGGGTTTCCGCGGCGCCTCGCGCTACATCAGCGGTGAGTTCTCGGATGCCTTTGCCATGGAGTGCGAGGCGCTCAAGCGCGTGCGCATCGACATGGGCCTGAGCAATGTCGAGATCATGGTGCCCTTTGTGCGCACGGTGCGCCAGGCCGAGCGGGTGGTCAGTATGCTGGCCGAGCGTGGCCTCAAGCGTGCGGCCGACGGCGGTAGCGACGGCCTGCGCGTCATCATGATGTGCGAAGTGCCCAGCAACGCCATCCTGGCCGAGCAGTTCCTGGAGCACTTCGATGGCATGTCCATCGGCTCCAACGACCTGACCCAGCTGACCCTGGGCCTGGACCGCGATTCGGGCCTGGAGCAACTGGCCGGTGATTTCGACGAGCGCGACCCGGCCGTCAAGGCCATGATCTCGCGCGCCATCGCCGCTTGCCGCGCCACGGGCAAGTACGTGGGCATCTGCGGCCAGGGCCCCAGCGACCACCCCGATTTCGCCGACTGGTTGGCCAGCGAGGGCATCGTGTCCATCTCCCTGAACCCGGACACAGTGATCGAAACCTGGCAGCGCCTGGCCAAGCGTTGATGGCCACGGGCCGGTGCTTGGGCGCCGGTTCGATGGATTGAGACCGAACGGCCCGCTTGACGTGGGCCGTTTTTGTTTTTTGCGAGGGCGTCTGGGCGTCCACCGGACCTCGGGGCGGCAAGCCTCGGGTTTTCGGTATCGACAGCAGGGGGCCGGGGCTCGCATGATGGGGGCAGGCTACCGGCCCTGGCGCATCCCTCGCTGCCACTTCTTTCGTGTTCTCGTCGCCCAGACCTGCAGACCCACCGTGGCTTTTGTTCGCTCCCGCTCCTTTGCCCCCCGGCCACCGCTGCCTCTGGCGGCACGCATGAAGCGCATCTACCTGGGCTTCACCCTGGGTTTTCTGTTCTTCCTGCTGTGCCTGGCGGTGCTGGAGCGGCTGGGTCTGTCCAAGAGCGCGATTGGCATCAGTTTTCTGGCCGCCACCGTGGTGGTCTACGCCTGCATCGGCCTGTTCAGTCGCACCACCGATGCCGACGAGTACTACGTGGCCGGCCGTCGCGTGCCGGCCATTTTCAATGGCATGGCGGCCGGTGCTGATTGGATGAGCGCGGCCAGCTTCATCGGCCTGGCCGGCACGCTCTACCTCAGTGGATATGGCGGCTTGGCCTATGTGCTGGGTTGGACGGGCGGCTTTTGTCTGGTGGCTTTGTGCCTGGCGCCGTATCTGCGCCAGTTCGGGCAGTACACCATCCCGGACTTTCTCGGTGCCCGCTACGGCGGCATGGCACCGCGTCTGCTGGGCGCATTGGCGGCCATGCTGGTGTCCTTCATCTATGTGGTGGCGCAGATTTACGGGGTGGGCCTGATCACGGCGCGCCTGACGGGCTTCAGTTTCGAGATTGGGGTGTTTCTCGGTCTGGGCGGCGTTCTGGTCTGCTCATTTCTGGGGGGCATGCGGGCCGTGACCTGGACCCAGGTGGCGCAGTACATCGTGCTCTTGCTGGCCTATCTGGTGCCGGTGATCTGGATGAGTGTCAAACAGACAGGCATGCCGTTGCCCCAGCTCAGCTACGGCCAGCAACTGCAGCAGATCAGCGTGACCGAGCAGCGATTGCTGCGCGACCCGGCCGAGTTGCAGGTGCGAGCCGCCTTCGCCGAGCGGGCAGCCGGTTTTGAGCGCAAGTTGCAAGAGGTGCCCGAGGCGCTGGCGGCCGAGCGTGCTGAGGCGGCCCGGCAGGTGGCGGAACTCAAGGCGCAGGATGCCCCGTTGGCAGCCATTCAGGCGGCCGAGAAGCGCCAGGCGGCCTTGCCTCGCACGCCCCATGAAGCGGCCGAGCAATGGCAACGAGGCCGTGCTTACAACGAGGCGCGGGCGCAACCGCTGGGCGGCATGCCGGAGCATGCGCTGGCCTACGCGGGCCATCTGCAGGGCAGTGCGCCGGAGCAGCACAAGTTCGAGGAGTCGCGGCGCAACTTCCTGGCCCTGGTGTTCTGCCTGGTGGTGGGTACGGCCGGCCTGCCGCACTTGTTGACGCGCTTCTACACCACGCCCACGGTGCGCGAGGCGCGCAGTTCGGTGGCCTGGTCCCTGCTCTTCATTTCGCTGCTCTACATCACCGCGCCAGCCCTGGCTGTGATGGTCAAGTACGAGGTCTTCACCCATCTGGTGGGCACGCCCTTCGAGCAATTGCCCGGCTGGATCATGCAGTGGACCCGGGTCGATCCCGGCTTGCTGGCGGTCAGCGACGTCAATGGCGACGGCATCCTGCAGCTCGGTGAGCTGCGCATCAGCGGCGACATCATCCTGCTGATGGCGCCCGAGCTGATGGGTCTGCCCTTTGTCATCTCGGCCCTGGTGGCGGCCGGTGGCCTGGCGGCGGCGCTGTCGACGGCCGATGGCTTGTTGCTGACCATCTCGGCCGCCTTGTCCAACGATGTCTACTACCGGCTCTTCAACCCGCAGGCCTCGATGACGCGCCGCGTCACCCTGTCCAAGGCCTTGCTGCTGGCCACGGCTTTGGCGGCCGCCGCCGTGGCGGCGCAAAAGCCGGCGGACATCCTGCTGCTGGTGTCAGCGGCGTTCTCCATCGCCGGCGCCACTTTCTTCCCCGCGCTGGTGCTGGGCATTTTCTGGCGCCGTGCCAATGGTTGGGGTGCACTGGCCGGCATGCTGACCGGTCTGGCGGTGACGGTGTACTACATGGTGGCGGCCAGCCCCAGCTTGCGCCTGGCCTTGGGCGTGCCGGGGCCGGCCCAGCTGATCGGCGGCATCGCGCCCGTCTCGGCTGGGGTGTTTGGTGTACCGGCCGGTTTCCTGGCCATTGTGCTGGTCAGCTGGCTGACGCCGCGGCCCTCGGCGGCGCAGGCCCATATGCTGGATCAGTTGCGCAGCCCGCCGCGCCCGCAGCCGCCATCGACACAGTCCTGAGCTCGAACCTGCGGCTTTGCGTGCACGCAAACCTTGGTGGAAATCGAGAAACTGCGCTACAATCGCGGGTTCCCCCTTGCCGTGACCACGTGAATTGACGCTGTGGCACGGCTTCCACAGGCGAAAGCAGGGCGGCCCACTGTCGGGCGTCGGCCGGCTCAGCCTGGAATCCACAAGGAGTATTTATGCGTCACTATGAAATCGTTCTGCTGATCCATCCGGATCAAAGCGAACAAGTTCCGGCCATGCTGGAGCGCTACAAGACCCTGATCACCAGCAATGGCGGCGCTGTGCACCGCGTTGAAGACTGGGGCCGTCGTCAGATGGCTTACCTGATTCAAAAGCTGGCCAAGGCTCACTACCTGTGCGTCAACATCGAATGCAGCAAGGAAACCCTGGCTGAGCTCGAAACCGGCTTCCGCTTCAACGACGCCATCCTGCGCCACCTGACCGTGGTGAAGGCCAAGGCTGAAACCACGCCTTCGGTGATGATGAAGACCGTGGAACGCGAAGACGCTCGCAAGGCGCCCCAAGTCGCAACGGCCTGATCAGGCTTAGCTCCGTGTTCATGAAGGTTGCCAGCGAACTGGCCACCAGCGTGCCTTTCAAGACCCGACTGCGTTCTCTTTCACTTTGAACCAACTGGTTTTGCAAGCACAGCTGCTGGAGCTGGGACTTGTCAGATACACACCGGCCGGACTGATGGCCCTGGATGCGATGCTCAAGCACGAATCCCAGGTCCAGGAAGCTGGCAAGCCGCGCAAGGTTTCCATGGAAATCAAGGCGGTCGCAATCGGTGAGATCGGCAAGCGCCTGCAGTCGCTGGGAGTGGGAGGAAATGCACTGTTCACAGGCTTCCTCAGCGCTCAGAAGAACGGCCGTGGAACCATCTTCCACATCACCGCTCTGACACCCAACTGAATACCGAATTGTTCGAATCCGGATTAAATTAAAGAGGTCATACGATGGCACCACCACGTGGCAAGGGTCGCTTCTCCAAAGACAAGAAGCCCAAGCGCAACACCCAATCCCTGCTGTTCCGCCGCAAGCGTTTCTGCCGCTTCACCGTCACCGGTGTTGAGCAGATCGATTACAAGGACATCGACACCCTGCGCGATTTCATCGGCGAAAACGGCAAGATCACGCCCGCCCGCCTGACTGGCACGCGCGCATTCTTCCAGCGTCAGCTGACGGTCGCCATCAAGCGCGCTCGTTTCCTGGCCATGCTGCCCTACAGCGACCAGCACAAGGTCTGAGGAGTAACCCAACATGCAAATCATTCTGCTTGAAAAGGTCGCGAACCTCGGCAACCTGGGCGACGTCGTCAAGGTCAAGGACGGCTACGCACGCAACTTCCTGATCCCGACCCGCCAGGCACGTCGTGCCACGGCCACCGCGATCGCCGAGTTCGAAGCCAAGCGCGCCGAACTGGAAAAGGCCGCTGCTGAAAAGCTGGCCGCTGCACAAGCCGTGGGCGAAGCCCTGGCCGGCAAGACCGTGCGCATCAGCCAAAAGGCTGGCGTTGACGGCCGTCTGTTCGGCTCGGTGACCAACGCCGACGTGGCCGAAGGCCTGGTGAAGCTGGGCTTCTCCATCGCCAAGGCGCAAGTGCGCATGCCCAATGGCCCGCTGAAGGCTGTCGGTGAGTTCACCGTCGCTGTCGCCGCCCACACCGATGTGGTCGTCGAAATCAGCGTGCAAGTGGTGCGCGACGCCGAGTAAACTCCGGTGTCACTGACCGTCAGCGGTCAGACAGTCGAAAAGCCGATGCTGTCCGCAGTGTCGGCTTTTTGCGTTTTTGGGCGGCGGTTTATACAGCGCTGCCCCCAGGCTATCCACAGGCTTGTCCACAGGGCAGGCCTGTGGACAGCCCGGTCTTGATTGCCTTGCCCTGTTCAGCCCGCCCGAACTGCGACCCCTCCTGCCATCCATGAGCGCCACTTTCTCTCCCACTCCCTTGCCCGGATCCTCAGGTTCCTTGCCAGGCGGCAGCGCCGGCCGCGATGACGATGTGGCCCGCCTGCGCGTGCCGCCGCACTCGATCGAGGCGGAGCAGAGCGTGCTGGGCGGCCTCCTGATCGACAACAGCGCCTGGGACCGCGCCGGCGATCTGCTGAGCGAATCGGATTTCTACCGCTTCGAGCACAAGCACATCTACCTGGCCCTGGGCAAGCTGATCAATGCCGCCAAACCGGCCGATGTGGTGACCGTGTTCGAGGAGCTGACCTCGGTCGGCAAGGCCGAGGAATGCGGCGGCCTGGCGTATCTGAATGCCCTGGCGCAAAGCGTGCCGAGTGCCGCCAATATGCGGCGTTATGCCGAGATCGTGCGTGAGCGGGCCGTGCTGCGCAAGCTGGTCTCGGCCAGCGATGAAATCGCCAGCGCCGCCATGAACCCGCAGGGCCGTGCGGTCAAGGAAATCGTCGACGAGGCCGAGGGCAAGATCTTTCGCATCAACGAGGAAGGCAATCGCAGCGGCCAGGGTTTCCAGAGTATGGACAACCTGGTGGTGGACCTGATCGACCGGGTCAACGAGCTGGCCGAGAACGGCGCCGAGGACGTCACCGGCGTGCGCACCGGCTTCTACGACCTCGACAAGCAAACCGCCGGCCTGCAGCCGGGCGACCTGATCATCCTGGCCGCGCGCCCCTCCATGGGCAAGACGGCCTTCGTGGTCAATATCGGCGAGAACGTGGCCATCAACGAAGGCCTGCCCGTCGTCATCTACTCCATGGAAATGGGCGCCGCCCAGCTGGCATTGCGGATGGTGGGTTCGGTGGGCCGCATCGACCAGAGCCGTCTGCGCCTCGGGCGCTTGAATGACGACGAATGGGGTCGCCTGTCCGAGGCGGTGGACAAGCTCGGCAAGGCCCATATCTACATCGATGAAAGCCCGGGCCTGAGCCCGTCCGAAGTGCGCGCGCGTGCGCGCCGCCAGGCCCGCATCAGCGGCCAGCTCGGCCTCATCATCATCGACTACCTGCAGCTGATGAGTGGCAATGGCGGCGGCAATGAAGAAAACCGCGCCACCGTCATCGGCGAAATCTCGCGCGGCCTGAAAGCCCTGGCCAAGGAGCTGAAATGCCCGGTGATCGCGCTCTCGCAGCTGAATCGCTCGGTGGAGCAGCGGCCTGACAAGCGCCCCATGATGTCCGACCTGCGCGAATCGGGCGCCATCGAGCAGGATGCCGACATCATCATGTTCATCTACCGCGACGAGTACTACACCAAGGAAGAGTGCAAGGAACCGGGCGTGGCCGAGATCATCATCGCCAAGCAGCGGAATGGCCCGGTCGGCACCATCAAGCTGGCCTTCCAGCGCATGCACACCAAGTTCGAGAACCTGTCGCCGGACTATGTCAGCCCGGTCGGTGACGAGTACTGAGCCGCGGCCGGTGAGCGCTTCAGACACCGGTGCGGCGCCGGGCGCCGAGCCACCCGCCCATTTGGCCAATCCTGCCGAAGCATCGATCACGGAGCAGCCCGAAGCCCTGTTCGTGCCCGAGCATTTCGCGCCGACCGAGGAGCAGCAGCGCATCCAGGCCACGCGCGCCCGCCATGTGCTGATCGAGGCCAATGCCGGCGCCGCCAAGACCACCAGCCTGGCATTGCGCATCGCCCAGGCCCTGATGCGGGGCGCCGATCCGGCCATGATCCTGGCCCTGACCTACACCGCTCCGGCCGTGCTCGCCTTGCGCGCGCAGCTGCGCTGGGTGGGCTTGCCGGCCGAGCTGGTCGAGGCGATCCGCGTGCAGAGCTTCGAGGCCTTCAGTCTTGAGGTGCTGGAGCGCATCGAGGGCGGGCGAGCCTTGTCGCTGCAGCGCCTGGAGCAGGTCAAACCCTACCTGCTGCGCGCGGTCGAGAGGGCGCAGACCCTGCCGGGTGAGCGACACCCCGAGGAGCTCAGCATCGATGGCTCGCCAGCGGCGCTGGCCGAGGGCTTGCTGCAGACCTTTGCCGTGCTCAAGGGCCGCATGCTGATCGAGCAGCTCGATGAGGATGAGGCCATGAGCCCGGCCTTGGCCGAGGACCTGGGCTTTGACTACCTGAGCCTGCGCGTGCGCTCGGCCTATGAGTTCATCCGCCGCGGCGGCCACCCGGATCGGCCGGAGTTCCGCTGCGAGGGCGACGCCTGCTACGACCTGGCCCGCGCCTTGCTGCGCGATGAGATCCCGCGCGAGGGCTCGCCCCTGGCCCAGGGCCTGGCCTTGATCGTGGTGGACGAGATGCACGACACCAACCGGGCCATGTTCACCGTGCTCAAAGCGGTGCTGGAGGCCAACCGCCGCGCTGCTTTCGTCGGCGTGGGTGACCGCGATCAGGTGATTCACTCGCAGGCCGGCGCCGAGGCTGCTTTCATGCACCAGAGCTTCGAGCAGGAGATCGGCCGGCCGGTGCGCCTGCCGCTGACGGCCAGCCACCGCTTCGGCCCCGAGCTGGCGCTGATGGCCGGCCGCCTGGCCCACAACAAGGCTTATGCCGCGGCCGCACATTGCGCCACCGAGATCGAGCTGCTGCCTTGTGAATCGGCGCGGGTGATGGCGCAGCAGGTGGCACGTCTGGCCCAAGCCCATCTGCGCCAGGCCGAGCGTCATGAGCTGCGCATCCTGCTGCGCCGCTCGGCCCAGTCCATCCTGCTGGAGCGCGAGCTGCTCAAGCTGGGGGTGGACTACCGCGTCGATGGCTTTGAGTCCTTCCTGCGCCGGCCCGAGGTGCTGCTGGTGCGCGCGCTCCAAGCCTTTGCGCGCGACGATTTCAGCGGCTTTGTCAGCCGCCCTCTGCGCGAGCAGACCTTGGCCGCGCTGATGCTGTTCGCGGGCGCTTTGATCGAAAGCCCGGAGCTGCGCCATCTCGACGCGGTCACTGCGCAGCGCCGCGCGATTGCCGATGCGGCCTCGCACATCGACGGCATGCGGCCGTTCATCGAGGGTCAGGTCTTGCGCAATGCCTCGCCGCGGGCCTTGGCGCGTCTGCGCGCGGCCTTGGCGGTGTTGAAGGCCGAGGATCTGCAGGTCTTTGGCGAAGGCTTTGTGCGCGCGCTCGACCCCAGCGGCCTGGCAGCCTCGGTGCTGGTGCGCAAGGAAGACATCCAACAGGTGCGCGACAACATTGCCCAGCTGGTGCAGATGATCGTGGCCGAAGGCGAGGGGCTGGAGCAGGCTTTCCGCCTGCTGCATCTGCTGGAAGCCGGCCAGGCGCGCATGCGCGCCGATCCGCGGGTCAGCCTGTCCAGCATCGAGGCCGCCAAGGGTCTGGAGTTCGACCATGTGCTGATCCCGCATCTGTCGCGCGGCGAGTTTGTTGGCGAGGTCAGCGCCGCCGAAAACCGCAACCTGCTGTATGTGGCCATGACGCGCGCACGACAGCGCCTGAGTCTGGCTTACAACCCTGCCTCACCCTCGCGTTTCTTGATCGAGGCCGGGGTGCTGAGCGCCTGAGTGAGGGGTGACAGCGGCGGGGGTGAACTGTGCGAACGGGATGTGCGAAATGCTGTATAAACGTACAGTATGCCATCCCTCCCACCAAACCGCCCCAAGCGCCCGCTGCCGCCGGTGCCGACGGACCAGCCGCTCTACATCGCCGCCGACACCCTGAAAGGGCGGGGCACGGCCTGGGCGCTGGCGCACCGTTTCCAGAGCGAACAGCGCGAGCAGTTCGATGATGGCTGGGGCTCGCTGGCCCAGAGCTTCGATCCCGAGGCCTTGCCGCCCAGCACCCAGATCATCGAAGAGCGCACCCAGCGCATCCTCTCGGGCAACCAGTCGCCCGACATTCCCTTTGACCAGTCCATCAATCCCTACCGGGGTTGTGAGCATGGCTGTGTCTACTGCTTTGCCCGGCCGACGCACAGCTATCTCAACCTCTCGCCCGGGCTGGATTTCGAGACCCGCATCATTGCCAAGGTCAACGCCGCCGAGCGCCTGCAGGCCAGCTTCGCCAGCCCGCGCTATGTGCCGCGTCTGACCTGCCTGGGCACGGCCACTGACGCCTACCAGCCCATCGAGCGCAAGCTGGGCATCACGCGGGCCTTGATCGAGGTGCTGCAGGCCCATCGCCACCCCTTCTCGGTGGTGACCAAGTCTTCGGGCATCGAGCGTGATCTGGATCTGCTCCAGCCCATGGCCGAGCAGCAGCTGGTGTCCTGCTACATCTCCATCACCACCCTGGACCCGGCCCTGGCCCGCATCCTGGAGCCGCGTGCTGCCTCACCGCAGCGGCGCCTGCGCAGCTTGCAGACCCTGGCCGAGGCCGGGGTGCCCGTGGGGGTGAGCGTCTCGCCCCTGATCCCCTTTCTCAACGAGCCGGAGCTGGAGCAGATCCTGGAAGCGGCCGCGGCGCTGGGCGCGCGCTCGGCCTTTTGCATCCCGCTGCGCCTGCCCTGGGAGGTGAACCCGCTGTTCCAGGACTGGCTGCAGCGCCATGTGCCCGAGCGGGCCGCGCGCATCATGGCCCGGGTGCGGGAGATGCGTGGCGGCCGTGACAACGACCCGAACTTTGGCAGCCGCATGCGCGGCGAGGGCATCTGGGCCCAGCTGCTGTCGCAGCGCCTGCACAAGGCCTGTGCCCGCCTGGGCCTGTCGCGTGAGCGCTATCCGCTCGACCTGACGCGCTTTCAGCGGCCAGCAACTCAGCGCCCGGCATCGTCGGCAACCGAGCCCTCCAGCCAGGGCAGCCTGTTCTGATCCGTTTGAGGGCGCTCAGCTCGGGGCGCCGGTGCGCAAGGCCAGGCCGCCGGCGGCGCGGTTGCGATTGTTCAGCGAGGCGATGGGGATGACGTAGCGCGCCTGCAGCTCGCTGATGCGCTCGGCCAGTTGTTCAGCGTCGTCGATCTTCTCGGCATGGCGCTTGAGCACCAGGCTGGCCATGTCGATGAGTTTGGCGTTGCGGGTGCTTTCGCCTTGCTGGATCAGCAACTCCACGCCGGTGCGGGCCGAGCCGCGCATGGAATGGCGCATGGCCGTTTCGGCCACCCCGAAAATGCGGGTGTGGCAGCTGCGGAACTCGTTGGCCACTGCCTCGTTGTCCTCGCTGACCGAGACCAGCAGCTCCGAGCTGGCCTTGGAGGTGCAAAAGCGCAGGCCCAGCTGGGACATGACCGGCCCCATCTCGTCCAGTTGGATGGCCAGCTTGGACAGGCGGATCCACAGGCCCACCAGCAGGCTGGCGGCTTCGAGGTCGAAATCTTCGCCGTCCGCCTCAGCGCTGAGCTGGCGGGCCAGCTCCAGGGCATTGCCGACCTTGTGATCGGCCAGATGGCGCAGGCCGCGGAACACGGCCTCGAATCGCTGCAGGCGCTTGGACTGCGGCCGCCGCTCCAGCTCCTGCACCATGGCGTCGTGCGCGTACTTCAGGCCCTTGGTGTCCTTGTTGTCAAAGCGCATGAAGCCGATCAGCACCAGGCTCAGCATGTCAAAGAGCTTGGAGCGCAGGCCCTGGGCCATGGTGCGCTCCATCATCTTCAGGGCCTCTTCGCGCTGGCCGGCGTAAAAGGCCAGGCTGCCGCAGCGCTGCTGGCGCAGCAGGCAGCCGGGGGTGAGCTTGGCGGCGGTGCGGTAGGTCTCCAGGGCGGCTTCCAACTCGCCCTGTTCCATCTGCACCCGGCCCATCACATCGTAGGAATCCGCGTGGTCGGGGATGTCGCCGATCAGGGTTTCCAGCGTGCGCCGCGCCGCCACCAGATTGCCAGCGGCCAGCTCGGAGCGCGCCACACCCAGGCGGGCCCAGGGCACGGTCTTTGCTTCGATGATGGCGTCGTAGAGCTTGTGGGCTTCTTCGTGGCGGTTCAGGCGCAGCAAGAGCTCGGCTCCGATGCGGGCGGCGTAGAGCCAGAACTCGGCGCGCGCATTGAAGCGCTTCATGCAGTGCGCGGCGGCGGCTTCAAATTCCTGTTTTTCGATCGCCTCGAAGATGTCCTTGAGCACACGCTTGCGGTGGCGCGCATGGGCCAGGCGGTCGGCCAGCGAGGCGCTGGTGTAGGGCTTGATCAGGTAGGCGTCGAGCGCCGCCTCGGCGGCCTCGGCCACCTTGGCATAGGACGCTTCGCCGGTGACCATGACGAAGACGGTGGAGTAGGGCAGCAGGTGCTCGCGGCGCAACTCGTCCAGCAGATCCTGGCCGGACATCTCGGTGCCGTCGAAGTGGTAGTCGCAGAGCACGATGTCGTAGGTCTTGTGCTCCAGGATGACGCGGGCGTCGCTGACGCGCGAGGCCTGGCGCACCTGCTGCACGCCCAGATCGCGCAGCTGGGCCGAGAGCAGGCTGCGCGAGGTCGAGTTGCTGTCGATGATCAGCGCGCTGGCGTTCTGGATCTCGCGGTCCATCAAGGCCATGGGGCCTCCCGGCGCAAGCAGGTCGCGGCGCGGCCGCCGCGGTCAGGGCGGGCGGGGCGTGGGGCGGTGGGCATCGGGCTTCTCACACCGGGAGTATCGGCGCGCCAGCCGGCCGACTTGAGTGCCCCCAAGGCCACAACAGCCCGGTGTTTGCCCGGCATTTCTGCGGCCAGCGCATGCCGAGGCGGGCAAGAAAAAGCGCCCGGATCAGGCCCGGTGGGGCCTGATGGCGGGCGCTGGGGGAGGGGCCGGAGGGCCCACCCGAGGGCTTACTTGAAGATGTCCTTGACCCGGTCGGTCCAGCTCTTGGCATTGGGCGAGTGCTTCTCGCCGCCTTCGCGGAAGCTCTTGTCCAGCTCCTTCATCAGCTTGCGCTGGTACTCGGTCAGCTTGACCGGGGTTTCCACGCTGATGTGGCAATACAGATCGCCGGGGTAGCTCGAGCGCACGCCCTTGATGCCCTTGCCGCGCAGGCGGAAGGTCTTGCCATGCTGGGTGCCTTCGGGCAGCTCGATTTCGGCCTTGCCGCCCAAGGTGGGCACTTCGATCGTGCCGCCCAGGGTGGCCGTGGTCAGGCCCACCGGCATGGTGCAGTGCAGGTCATCCCCGTCGCGCTCGAAGATCTCGTGTTGCTTGATGCGGATCTCGATGTAGAGGTCGCCCGAGGGGCCGCCGTTGACACCGGGTTCGCCATTGCCAGCCGAGCGGATGCGCATGCCTTCGTTGATGCCGGCCGGGATCTTGACTTCCAGCGTCTTGCTTTTCTTAACCTTGCCCTGGCCGTTGCAGGCGGTGCAGGGGTCCGGAATGATCTTGCCGGTGCCGTGGCAGTGCGGGCAGGTCTGCTGCACCGAGAAAAAGCCTTGGCGCATGTGCACCGTGCCTGAGCCATTGCAGGCGCCGCAGCTCTTGGCGCTGGTGCCGGGCTTGGCGCCGGTGCCGCTGCAGGTCTCGCAGTTGTCCCAGCTGGGGATGCGGATCTGCGATTCCTTGCCGCGGGCCGCTTCTTCCAGCGTGATCTCCATGGCGTAGGACAGGTCGCTGCCGCGGTAGACCTGCTGGCCGCCGCCGCGCCGGCCACCGCCGCCGTTGAAGATGTCGCCAAAGATGTCGCCAAAGGCTTCAGCGAAGCCGCCAAAGCCTTCGGCACCCGGGCCGCCGCGGCCACCCATATTCGGGTCGACGCCGGCATGGCCGTATTGGTCATAGGCCGCGCGCTTTTGCGCGTCGGACAGCATCTCGTAGGCCTCTTTGGCCTCCTTGAACTGTTCTTCGGCCTTCTTCGCACCCTCGCCCTGGTTGCGGTCGGGGTGGTACTTCATGGCCAGCTTGCGGTAGGCCTTCTTGATCTCTTCTTCGGTTGCCGTTTTGGCGAGGCCGAGGATCTCGTAATAGTCACGCTTTGCCATGGGCGGGGTCCGTGCGGTTCAAAACAACAGCGCCGCGTCGAGCGGGGGAGGCATCAAACCTCCTTGGCTGCGGCGCGGCGGCGAAGACGGCCGGTTTCTCATTGGAGACCGGCGCGCCCAAGGTCTTTCTTACTTCGAGTCCTTGACTTCCTTGAACTCGGCGTCGACCACATTGTCGTCGGCCGGCTTGGCGGAAGCTTGCTGAGCCTGCGGCTGCTCGCCACCGGCGGCACCGGCTGCCGCAGCCTGCGCAGCTTGCGCGCCTTGTGCGTCGGCGTAGATCTTCTCGCCCAGCTTCTGGCTGGCGGTCATCAGGGCTTCGGTCTTGGCTTCGATGTCGGCCTTGTCGTCGGACTTGATCGATTCTTCGGCGGCCTTGATGGCTTCCTCGATCTTTTCCTTCTCACCGGCTTCCAGCTTGTCGCCATGCTCGGCCAGCGACTTGCGCACGCTGTGCACCAGACCATCGGCCTGGTTGCGGGCCTGCACCAGCTCGACCTTCTTCTTGTCCTCGCCGGCGTTGGCTTCGGCGTCCTTGACCATCTTTTCGATCTCGGCTTCGGACAGGCCGGAGTTGGCCTTGATGGTGATCTTGTTTTCCTTGCCGGTGCCCTTGTCCTTGGCGCCGACGTGCAGGATGCCGTTGGCGTCGATGTCGAAGGACACTTCGATCTGCGGCGTGCCGCGCGGTGCCGGCGGGATGCCTTCGAGGTTGAACTCACCCAGGCTCTTGTTGCCCGAGGCCAGCTCGCGCTCGCCTTGGTAGACCTTGATGGTCACGGCCGGCTGGTTGTCGTCGGCGGTGGAGAAGGTCTGGCTGAACTTGGTCGGGATGGTCGTGTTCTTGGCGATCATCTTGGTCATCACGCCACCCAGGGTTTCGATGCCCAGGGACAGCGGGGTCACGTCCAGCAGCAGCACGTCCTTGCGGTCGCCGCCCAGCACCTGGCCTTGAATCGCAGCCCCCACGGCCACGGCTTCGTCCGGGTTCACGTCACGGCGCGGTTCCTTGCCGAAGAACTCCTTGACCTTCTCTTGCACCTTGGGCATGCGGGTCATGCCGCCGACCAGGATCACGTCGTCGATGGCACCCACGGCCACGCCCGCGTCCTTGATGGCGGTGCGGCAGGGGGCGATGGTGCGCTCGATCAGCTCGTCCACCAGCGACTCCAGCTTGGCGCGGGTCAGCTTGACGTTCAGGTGCTTGGGGCCGGTCGCGTCGGCGGTGATGTAGGGCAGGTTGACGTCGGTTTGCGAGCTGTTGGACAGCTCGATCTTGGCCTTTTCTGCGGCTTCCTTCAGGCGCTGCAGGGCCAGCACGTCCTTGGTCAGGTCGACGCCTTGCTCTTTCTTGAACTCGGTGACGATGTAGTCAATGATGCGTTGGTCAAAGTCTTCGCCGCCCAGGAAGGTGTCGCCGTTGGTCGACAGCACTTCGAACTGCATTTCGCCGTCCACATCGGCGATTTCGATGATGGACACGTCAAAGGTGCCGCCGCCCAGGTCATACACCGCGATCTTGCGGTCGCCCTTGCCATGCTTGTCCAGGCCGAAGGCCAGGGCCGCGGCGGTGGGCTCGTTGATGATGCGCTTGACGTCGAGGCCGGCGATGCGGCCGGCGTCCTTGGTGGCTTGGCGCTGGGCGTCGTTGAAGTAGGCCGGCACCGTGATCACGGCTTCGGTCACTTCTTCACCGAGGTAGTCCTCGGCGGTCTTCTTCATCTTGCGCAGCACTTCGGCGCTGATTTGCGGCGGGGCCAGCTTCTTGCCGCGCACTTCCACCCAGGCGTCGCCGTTGTCGGCGGCTGCGATGGCGTAAGGCATCAGCTCGATGTCCTTTTGCACTTCCTTCTCGGTGAATTTGCGGCCGATCAGGCGCTTCACCGCGTACAGGGTGTTCTTGGGGTTGGTCACGGCCTGGCGTTTGGCCGAGGCGCCGACCAGGATCTCGCCATCTTCTTGGTAGGCAATGATGGACGGGGTGGTGCGAGCGCCTTCGGCGTTCTCGATCACGCGGGTCGTGTTGCCTTCCATGACGGCCACGCACGAGTTCGTGGTGCCCAAGTCAATGCCAATGATCTTTCCCATGGTCTTACTCCTGAAGAATTTTGATGCGTTGCAGGCGGCGCGCTGATGGCTGGTGGAAGCGCTGGCGCGGCGGCCGGATGGTTCTTAGCTGCGGCTGGCGGTCGGGCTTTCAAGCCCGGCCGACCGAGCATTTCGTGCAGTTTTGTCTTTATTTCGGGGCGGTGACGGTCACCAGGGCCGGGCGCAGCACGCGCTCGGCGATGGAGTAGCCCTTTTGCAGGACCATGACCACCGTGTTGGGCTCTTGCTCGGCCGGCACGACCGAGATGGCCTGGTGCTGGTGCGGGTCGAACTTGGTGCCGGCGCTGGGGTTGATCTCCAGCACCTTGTTGCGCTCCAGGGCCGAGGCCAGCTGGCGGCGGGTGGCGTGCACGCCTTCCAGCACCGTCTCGACCTTGGCGTCGGGCAGGGCGATGGCGGCGTCCATGCTGTCCATCACGGGCAGCATGGATTCGGCGAAGGATTCCACGGCGAACTTGCGGGCCTTGGACATTTCTTCTTCCGAGCGGCGGCGGATGTTCTCCACCTCGGCCTTGGCGCGCAGGTAGGCGTCCGACATCTCGGCCAGGCGGGCTTCCACCTCGGCCAGCTTGGTCGCAGCGCTGTCCGCGCCGGTCTCGGCGGCAGAGGTCTCGGGGATCGGCTCTTGGGGGGTGGGAGTGTCTGTGGTCATGATGCAAAAAGAAGCAATGGGGCGCATATGGGCCCCATGCCCTCGATTTCAAGAGGGCTTTTCGAAGGAAATAGGCCGGGTTAACCCGCTATTTTCTCATTCTGAGTCAGCGCTGGCCGACCAGCGGTCCCAGTCGCTGAGACGGCGGCGGTCCAGCTTGGTGGGGCGGCCCTGGGTGATGGTGGCGGCCGGCTCGGGCGCCAGGCGGCGGCGCTCGGCCGCCAGCTCGCGGCGCCGGATGCTCTCGGGCGTCTCTTCATACATGCCCTGCGCCTGACTGGCCGGGCCGCGCTGCGGGCTAAGGCCCAGCACGCGCACCTCGCGGTCCACCACGCCCTGGCGGAAATGCAGCAGGTCACCGAGCTTGAGCTCACGTGAGGCCTTGGCCACCTGCTCATTGACCTGCACCCGGCCCTTGCCAATTTCCTCGGCGGCCAGCGAGCGGGTCTTGAAGAAACGCGCGGCCCAGAGCCATTTGTCCAGGCGCACGCCGGTCTCAGCGGGGTCGTGTTCTTCCTTGCCCTTGTTTTTCATGCCGGCGATTTTCGCTCAGGCTTTCGCTCAGGTGCCGGCCCGGGGCAGTTCCACCACCGCATCCAGCCCGCCCACCTGTCCCTCCGCTCCGAGGCGATTGCTGAGCGTGATGCGGCCGTTCAGTGACATCACCAGGGCGTGGCAGATGGCCAGGCCCAGGCCTGAGCCGGAGGGGTTGTCGCCGCTGGCAAAGGGCAGGAAGAGGCGCGCCTGCTGCGCCGGCGAGAGGCCCGGGCCGCTGTCGGCAATGGTCAGCCGTGCCAGCTCGTCCAGGCCGCGCAGCTCGATCGTCAGCCGCCCGCCAGCGGGCGTGTGCAGGATGGCGTTGTGCAGCAGATTGCGGGTCAGCTCGCGCAAGGCCCATTCGTGGCTGGCGATGGGGGCGGGCTCGGTGCTGATGTCGAAATCCAGGCCGCGCTGCACGATCAGCGGCGCCAGGTCCAGGGCCACGGCGCGTGTCACCTCGGCCCAGTCCTGGCGCGGCATGGCGGCATGGGGTTGGTCGCCCTGCTGGCGCATCTGCTCGGCCTTGGCCAGGGCCAGCATCTGGTTGGCGACCTGGGTGGCGCGGGCCACGGTGGTATCAATCTCGGCCAGGGCCTGCATGGGCTCGACATCGCCTTGCCGGGCCGATTGCACCTGCACCTTGAGCACGGCCAGCGGCGTGCGCAGCTGGTGCGAGGCATCGCGCACAAAGCGCTTCTGGTGCTCCAACAGCCGGGCCTGGCGGGTCAGGGCCTCGTTGGTGGCCGCGATCAGCGGCTGCAGCTCGGCCGGCAGGCCGCTCGGAGCGCTGGGCAGCGGGCGCAGGTCATCGGCCTCGCGCGACTGGATCAGCTCGCTGAGCGCGCGCACCGGCCGCGTTGAGCGCTGCACCACCAGCCAGACCACACCGGCAATCACCGCCAGCATGGTGGCCTGGCGCCAGAGCGTGTCCAGCAGCACCTGGCGGGCCAGGGCGTGGCGCAGGTCCAGGGTTTCGGCCACCTGGATGGTGGCCTGGCCAATGCCGGCCTGGCCGGCCACCGGCTGCAGCAGCACGGCCATGCGCACCGGCTCGCCGCGGTAGAAGCCATCGTAAAAATCCACCAGGGCGGCGTACTTGCTGCGTTGGGGCAGGGGGCCCTTCCAGGCCGGCAGGTCTTCATAGCCCGCCAGCATCTCGCCCTGGAAGCCGCTGACCTTGAAATACAGCCGTGTGCTGTTGCCCGACTCGAAGGCCTCCAGCGCCGAATAGGGCACGCTGGCGCGCAGGCGTGGACCCTGCGGCGTGCCTTCGACGCTGAGCAGCTCACCGATGGCCTTGGCCGAGGCCAGCAGGGTGCGGTCGTAGGCCGTGTCGACTGCGTTCAGAGCCTCGCGGTAGAGACTGACCGTGTTGATCGCCACCAGCAGGCCCACCGGCAGCAAGATGCCCAGTAGCAGGCGGCTGCGCATGGACAGCCGGCTCCAGCGTGAGCTCGCTTCGCTGGAAACGCTTGAAGACTCAGGCATCGCCCGCTTCGGCCTGCAGCAGATAACCCAGGCCGCGCAAGGTGGCCAGGCGGGCGCTGCTGCCGCTGGCGGCCAGCTTCTTGCGCAGGCGATAGGCCACCACCTCGATGGCATCGGGCAGCGCCTCGCTGGCACCGGCAAACACCAGATCGAACAAGCGCTCCTTGGCCACCGCCTGGCCGGGCTTGGCCAGCAGGGCGCGCAGCAGGGCGGCCTCGCGCGGCGCCAGGTCCAGAGGCTGGCCGCGCAGGTAGACGGCACCGCTGTCGGGGTCGGCGCGCAGGCCGCAGAACTCGGGCGCCAGGGGGCGATCGTCCGCGCCGTGGTTGCCTCCGCCTTGCTGGCCGCGCCGGCGCACCAGGGCGCGCACGCGGGCTTCCAGCTCGTCCAGATCGAAGGGTTTCGGCAAGTAGTCGTCGGCACCGATGTTGAGGCCGAGGATGCGGTCACCCAAGGTTCCGCGCGCGGTGATGATGATGACGGGGGTGTCCAGGCCTTCGGCACGCGCTTCACTGAGCACATCGAGGCCATCGCGGCCGGGCATGGACAGGTCCAGCAGCACGACATCGGGCAGGCTGGCGCGCCAGCGCGAGAGGGCGCGCTCGCCATCGTCGCAGGTGCTGACGCGAAAACCGCGGCGCTCGAAGGAGCGCTGCAGCGTGGTTTGCATCGCCAGGTTGTCCTCGATCACCAAGAGTTTCATGCGGGCAACGATAGCAGAGCGCCCCCGCGCAGCCGGGCCCCGGCCGCCTCGGGTTTTGCCCCAGGGCTTTGGACAGGCATTTGACAGCCTGGCTCAGCACCATGGCGGTGCACGCTGGGCGAGCCGCCCCGCCTGCGTCCAAACCAAACCCAAAAATGACGGAGACAAGACCTATGAAGACGAAGCGTGGATCTCAAGTCCTGGGCCGCGGCCTGGCTGTTGCCCTGCTGTGCAGCAGCGCCGGCCTGGCCGCTGCGCAGAGCTCGGTGACGATTTTCGGCGTGATGGACGTGGGCGTGCAGCGCCTGTCCAACGGCGGCAAGAGCCTGTCCCTGGTCAGCATCGACGGCATGCAGACCAGCCGCATCGGCTTTCGCGGCACCGAGGATCTGGGCAATGGATTGAGCGCCAGCTTCCACCTCGAAGGCGCGGTGGGCCCCGATGTGGGTTCGGGCGGTGACTGGCGCCGCCGCGCGACCGTCAGCGTCAGCGACAAGGCGGCCGGTGAGGTGCGCCTGGGCCGCGACTATGTGCCCACCTTCTGGAACATCAGCCGCTTCAATGCCTTTGGCACCAACGGTGTCGGCGCGGCCAGCAATCTGGTCTATGGCTTCGACGGCGCCTCGTCCACGGCCAAGACGGTGATCCGCTCGGACAACTCGGTCGGCTACTTCCTGCCCTCGAATCTGGGCGGCATCTACGGCCAGGCCATGATGGCCGCGGGCGAGGGCTCGACCGGCAAATACGTGGGCGGCCGCCTGGGCTATGCGGAAGGGGCACTCGATGTGGCCGGCGCCTGGTCGGAGACCACCAACACCGCGGCCGGCACCAAGTTCAAGGTGGGCAATCTGGGCGGCAGCTACACGGTCGATGCCTTCAAGCTGCTGGGTCTGTACCACGTCAGCAAGCAGGCCTCGCGCGAGCAGACCAACTGGGTGCTGGGCGGCACCTACACCCAGGGTGCCCATGTGCTGCGTTTCAGCCATGTGCGCTCCAAGAACCGCGACAGCGCCAACGGCAGCGACTACAGTGGCAAGCTGCTGGCCCTGGGGTATGTCCACAACCTGTCCAAGCGCAGCTCGATCTACGCCACCACCTCGCGGGTGCAGAACAGCGCGACCGGCAAGTTCCTGATCCCTGGCGGCTCGGCCGTGCTGGCAGGGCAGAGCTCGACCGGCACGGAATTGGGCATCTATCACTCGTTCTGATCGGGCTCAGGCCGCGGCAGCCCACGGCCGCCACGGCGCCGAGACGATCCACAAGACAGCAAAAGCACAGGAGACAAGCACCATGCGTCGCGACACCTTTCTGAAATCCCTGGCCGCCCTGGCTGCCGCCGGCGCCCTGCCGGAGCTGGCCAGCGCCAGCGCCAACATCAAGATGATGATCCCCGCCAACCCCGGTGGCGGCTGGGACACCACCGGTCGTGCCCTGGGCAAGGCCTTGCAGGACGCGGGCATGGCGGCCTCGGTGCAGTACGAGAACAAGGGCGGAGCGGCCGGTGCCATCGGCCTGGCCCAGTTCGTCAACGCCAGCAAGGGCGATGGCAATGCGCTGATGGTGATGGGCGCGGTCATGCTGGGCGGCATCATCACCGGCAAGCCGCCGGTCAACCTCAGCCAGGCCACCCCGATCGCGCGCCTGACCAGCGAGTACAACGTCTTTGTGCTGCCGGCCAACTCGCCGCTCAAGACCATGAAGGACGTGGTCGAGCAGATGAAGAAGGACCCCGGCAGTGTGAAATGGGGCGGCGGCTCGCGCGGCTCGACCGAGCATGTGGCAGCGGCCATGATCGCCCGCGATGTCGGTGTGGACGCGGCCAAGATCAACTACGTGCCTTTCCGCGGCGGTGGCGAGGCCACGGCGGCCATCCTGGGTGGCAATGTCACCGTCGGTGGCAGCGGTTACAGCGAATTCGCCCAGTACATCGAGAGCGGCAAGATGCGCCCCATCGCCGTGACCGCGCCGACCCGGCTCAAGGGCCTGAACGTGCCGACGCTGCGCGAGCTGGGCATCAATGTCGAGATCGGCAACTGGCGCGGCGTCTACGCGCCCCCGGGCATCAGCATGGAACAGCAAAAAGCGCTGACCGACATGATGACCCTGGTGTTCCGCAACAAGAGCTGGATCGAGGCACTGGAAAAGAACGGCTGGACCCCGGCACTGCTGACCGGCAAGGCCTTTGCCGACTTCGTGGACCAGGAGTTCGCCATGCTGCGGGCCGTGATGGTCAAGTCCGGAATGATCTGAGCGATCACGCGCCGGCAAGGCGTGGCACGCGCATCCGGCCGGGCGGGAGCTAGGCGGGATGGCGCTGAGTTCATCTGTTAGCGAGGGTCCTATGGCGACCGAGACTTCTTCTTCCTCCGTGCTGCACCAGAGCCTGGTCGGCGGTGGCGCGCTGCTGATCGGTGCGCTGATGGCGTACGGCGCCACCTTCATTCCTTCCGATGCCGGCTACGCCGGTGTCGGCCCCAATGCCTTGCCCTGGCTGGTCTCGGTGGTGCTGATGATCTGCGGCGCCTGGCTGATCTGGGAGGCGCGCAGCGGCGGTTACCGCGCCATGGAGACGCCTTCGGGCGCGGCCCAGGGCGACTGGAAGGCGGTGGCCTGGGTGGTGGCCGGTGTGCTCGCCAATGCCGGCCTGATCACCGTGGTCGGCTTTATTCTGGCCTGCGCCCTGTGCTTCACCCTGGCGGTGCGTGGCCTGCGCATGTCGGAAGGCCGCCCCGGCGGCGATCTGCGCCAGACCGTGATTGACGGCGTCAGCGGTGTGCTGATTGCCGCGCCGGTCTTCTGGCTCTTCACCAAACTGCTGGCCATCCAGCTGCCCGGCCTGACGGCCAGCGGCTGGCTCTGAGGACGACAACGCCATGGAACTCTGGAATCAGCTGCTCGGCGGCTTCATGACGGCCGGCACGCCGGTCAACCTGCTTTGGGCCTTTCTGGGTTGTGTGATCGGTACGGCCATCGGCGTGCTGCCGGGTCTCGGCCCGGCGGTGACGGTGGCCATGTTGCTGCCCATCACGGCCCAGGTCGAGCCCACGGCCTCGATGATCTTCTTCGCCGGCATTTACTACGGGGCCATGTATGGCGGCTCCACCACCTCCATCCTGCTCAACACGCCCGGTGAGACCGGCACCATGGTGACGGCATTGGAGGGCTTCAAGATGGCCAAGAGCGGCCGCGCCGGTGCGGCCCTGGCCACCTCGGCCATCGGCTCCTTTGTGGCCGGCACGATCGCCACCGTGCTGGTGACGCTGTTCGCGCCGGTCATGGCCGAGTTCGCCGTGACCCTCGGCCCGCCGGAATACTTCTGCCTGATGCTGCTGGCCTTCACCACCGTCAGCGCGGTTCTGGGCAAGAGCACGCTGCGCGGCATGACGGCCTTGTTCATCGGCCTGGCCATGGGCCTGGTCGGCCTGGACCAGATCACCGGTCAGGTGCGCTACACCGGCGGTGTGCCCGAGTTCATGGACGGCATCGAGACCGTGCTGGTGGCGGTGGGCTTGTTTGCGGTCGGCGAGACCTTGTACAACGCGCTCTACGAGGGCCGCAGCACCCAAGAGATCAACAAGATGAGCAGCGTGCACATGACCGGCAGCGAGTGGCGCCGCTCCTGGCCGGCCTGGCTGCGCGGCACGGTGATCGGGTTTCCCTTCGGCACCATCCCGGCCGGCGGCTCGGAGATCCCGACCTTTCTAAGTTATGCGGCTGAGCGCAAGCTGAGCAAGCACCCCGAGGAGTTCGGCACCGTCGGCGCCATCGAAGGCGTGGCCGGCCCCGAGGCCGCCAACAATGCTGCGGTGACCGCCACGCTGGTGCCGCTGCTGACCCTGGGCATCCCGACCTCGGTGACCGCGGCCATCATGCTCTCGGCCCTGCAGAACTACGGCATTCAGGCCGGGCCGCAGCTGTTCCAGACCTCGTCCACCCTGGTCTGGGCCCTGATCGCCTCGCTCTACATCGGCAATGTGATGCTGCTGGTGCTGAACCTGCCTTTGGTGGGCTTATGGGTCAAGCTGCTCAAGATCCCCAAGCCGCAGCTCTACGCGGGTATCCTGATCTTCGCGACCGTGGGGGTCTACGGCATGCGCCAGAGTGCCTTCGACCTGGTCGTCATGCTGGCCATCGGCCTGCTGGGCGTGGTGATGCGCCGCTTTGACTTCCCGACCGCACCGGTGGTGGTGGGCATGATTCTGGGCCCGATTGCCGAGGCGCAGATGCGCAATGCCCTGTCCATCGGCGAGGGCCGCTGGAGCGTGTTCCTGCAGCGGCCGATGTCGGCCGGCCTGCTGGCGCTGGTGGTGCTGGTGCTGGTCTTGCCGCGGCTGTGGCCGCGGGTAGTGCGCTGGCGTGAGGTCAGGCTGGCGGCGCAGCGCAATGCCGCGCACACCGGCTGATCTTCGATCAGTCTTCTGATCAGTCCTTGGCGCCCAGGGCCAGCGCGCGTTCGCGCTGTGCCCCGAGGGCGGAGGCATCGGCCGCCTCGCGCGTGGGCCAGCCTTGCAGATGCTGTTCGGCCAGGTCGGCGAGGGCGCGCATGCCGGCCGGGTCGTCGTTCAGGCAGGGCACATAGCTGAAGCCTTGGCCGCCCGCGTGCAGAAAGGCTTCGCGCGCTTCCTGGTTGATTTCTTCCAGCGTCTCCAGGCAGTCGGCGCTGAATCCGGGGCAGATCAGGGTGACGCTCTTCAGGCCCTCCTGGGCCAGCTTGATCAGGCTGGGTTCGGTGTAGGGCTCCAGCCATTTGGCCTTGCCGAAGCGGCTCTGGAAGGTCACCAGCCATTGCTCGCGACTGAGCCCCAGGGCTTCGGCCAGCAAGCGGCCGGTCTTCAGGCATTCGCAGTGGTAGGGGTCGCCCAGGGCCAGGGTGCGGGCCGGCATGCCGTGGAAACTCATCACCAGCTTGTCGCTGCGGCCGTGTTCGGCCCAGTGGCGGCGCACGCTGTCCGCCAGGGCGGCGATGTGCTGGGGCTGGTCGTGATAGCGGTTGATGAAGCGCAGCTCGGGCAGGTGGCGGGTCTGCAAGCTCCAGCGCGCCACATCGTCGATCACGCTGGCGGTGGTGGCTCCCGAGTACTGCGGGTAGGCCGGCAGGACCAGCACGCGGGTGGCGCCTTCGGCACGCAGGGCATCAAGCTGGGCAGCGATGGACGGCTGACCGTAGCGCATGGCATAGCGCACGCTGAGGCGGTGGCCACGCTCGCCCAGCAGGCCTTGCAAGAGCTTGGACTGGCGCTCGGTCCAGACCTTGAGCGGAGAGCCTTCCGGCAGCCAGACGGTGGCGTACTTGGCCGCTGACTTGGCCGGGCGCACGCGCAGGATGATGCCGTGCAGGATCAGCATCCAGATCAAGCGCGGGATCTCAACCACCCGCGGGTCGCTCAGGAACTGAGCGAGGTAGGTGCGCAGCGCAGCGGCCGTGGGCGCCTCGGGGGTGCCGAGGTTGCAGAAGAGGAGGGCGGTCTTGGGGGCGCTACCGTGGCGGTAGGCGGGTTCAGGCTTCATCATGCTCATCCGGGCATGATAGGGCTTGGTCTGAGTGCCTGCAGCTGTGGGGCTGCAGGCAAGGGGGCGAGCTCAGTGTTGGCTGGCGTTGCTGCCGGGTTTGCTGCTGGCGCTGCCCAGCTGCAGCGGCTCGGTATCGGCGAAGTGCAGCACTTCGAAGCGCACGGTCGGCGAGGTCGGGTCCACCGGCGGGCTGCCCAGGCCGATTGCACCGCTGCCGTGCAGGGTGCAGCTGCCGCGCTTGAGGCTGACGATCTCGCCGTCCAGGCCGAAACGCACGAAGGTGCCGTTGTAGCTGAGGTCGGTGATGGAAAAACTGCCGCCATGCCAGTCGATGCGGGCATGCGAGCGCGACACCCGGCCATCGGTGATGCAGTAGGTGGCCTGCACGCTGCGGCCCAGCACGATGGGCATGCTGTCGATGTCGAAGACGCGGTCCAGATCCATCCACACCAGGCGGATGCCGTCGGGCTCTACCGCATGGACCACCTCGCCAAACTGCGTGGCCGCCATATCGCTCTGGTTGGGTTGGTCCAGCACATGGACATGCACCGGCTCGGCCCGGCCGCGCAGGGCGATCAGATCCAGGCTGCGAAAGCGCAGCTTTTGCGTGCTGGGCAGGCCGGCGAGCACCTCGGCGGTGATCAGGGTTTCGTTGTCACCGGCGTGGTCGAGCAGGCGGGCGGCCACATTGACGGCATCGCCGAAGCAGTCACCGTTGAGCTCCACCACCTCGCCGCGCGCCAGGGCCACTTGCATGCGCAGGGCGCGCAGGCTGGCCGAGCCTTGCTGCTTGCCGCGCGCCACCAGGTGCTCCAGAAACTCGTGCATGCGGATGGCGGACTTGACGCCATCGCGCGGCACCTCGAACACCGCCATCAGCCCGTCGCCCAGGGTCTTGATCAGGCGGCCATTGCACTCGTCGACCGCACGCGCGATCAGGTTCACGGTGTGGGTGACCAGGGCCGAGGCTTCGGCATTGCCCAGGGTCTCGAACAGTGCTGTGCTGCCGCGCAAATCGGCAAACAAAACAGTGCGTTCCCGGATGTCGGCCATGTCAGATCAGAAGGGGCGAAAGTGCGTGAAGTTCTTGGCAGTGTAGCCGCCCCATATGGCGGCGGCTCGTCGGTGCGTTGGGCAGCGTTTCGTGCGTGCGCCAGCCTCGAATCCATGTTCCTGCTGCGCGCACAAAAAAAGGGCTGGATCGCTCCAGCCCTTGGTGCTTCGGACCCACCCGATTACAGGTTGTCCAGATACGTGCGCAGCTTGTGCCTGCGGCGCAAGCCGCGTTGCCGCTGCGCGGCAGCCCGCTGTAGCGGGCCACGCATCTGGCCAAGCTTACAGGTTGTCCAGATACGTGCGCAGCTTGTCACTGCGGCTCGGGTGCTTGAGCTTGCGGATGGCCTTGGCTTCGATCTGGCGGATGCGTTCGCGGGTGACGTCGAACTGCTTGCCCACTTCTTCCAGCGTGTGGTCCGTGCTCATCTCGATGCCGAAGCGCATGCGCAGCACCTTGGCTTCGCGCGGGGTCAGGCTGTCGAGGATGTCCTTCACCACATCGCGCAGGCCGGCTTGCATCGCTGCTTCGATCGGCGCGGTGTTGTTGGTGTCCTCGATGAAGTCGCCCAGGTGACTGTCGTCGTCGTCACCGATCGGCGTTTCCATGGAGATCGGCTCCTTGGCGATCTTCATGATCTTGCGGATCTTGTCCTCGGGGATCTCCATCTTCTCGGCCAGGGTCGGCGCATCCGGCTCAAAGCCGAATTCCTGCAGATGCTGACGCGAGATGCGGTTCATCTTGTTGATCGTTTCGATCATGTGCACCGGGATACGGATGGTGCGGGCCTGATCGGCGATCGAACGGGTGATGGCCTGACGGATCCACCAAGTGGCGTAGGTCGAGAACTTGTAGCCGCGACGGTATTCGAACTTGTCCACTGCCTTCATCAGGCCGATATTGCCTTCCTGGATCAGGTCCAGGAACTGCAGGCCGCGGTTGGTGTACTTCTTGGCGATGGAGATCACGAGACGCAGATTGGCCTCGATCATTTCCTTCTTGGCGTCGCGCGAGGCCTTTTCGCCCTCGTTCATCTTCTTGTTGATGTCCTTGAGGTCATCAATCGGCACGACGGCCTTGCTCTGGATGTCGATCAGCTTTTGCTGCAGTTCCTGCACCGGCGGCAGGTTGCGGGCCAGCACGGCGGAGTAGGGCTTGCCGGCGGCGACTTCCTTCTCGGCCCAGGCGCGGTTCAGCGCATTGGGCGGGAAGTTCTTGATGAAGTACTCCTGCGGCATGCCGCACTTGTCGACCACGATCTTGCGCAGCTCGCGTTCGTAGCGGCGCACATCGTCCACCTGCGAGCGCAGCAGATCGCAGAGCTTCTCAATCGTCTTGACGGTGAAGCGGATGGTCATCAGCTCGGCGCTGATGGCTTGCTGGGCCTTGTTGTAGGTCGGTGACTTGTAGCCGTCCTTCTCAAAGGCCTTGCGCATCTTGTCGAAGTTGACGGCCAGCGAATCCAGCTTGACCAGGGCGGCGTTCTTCAGCTCTTCCAGCTTCTTGGTCAGGGCCTTGGAGCCGCCGTTGCCGTCGTCATCGTCTTCTTCGTCGAACTCGTCGAAGTCTTCTTCGGCCACATAGTCGTCGGCCTCATCGGCAGCGACGAAGCCGTCCACCACTTCCGAGATGGTCTTCTCGCCGGCGCGGATCTTGTCGGCCAGGTCCAGGATGTGGGCGATGGTGGTGGGCGAGGCCGAGATGGCCAGCATCATGGCCTGCAGGCCGCCTTCGATGCGCTTGGCGATTTCGATTTCGCCTTCGCGGGTCAGCAGCTCGACCGTGCCCATTTCGCGCATATACATGCGCACCGGGTCGGTGGTGCGGCCGAATTCCGAGTCCACGGTGGACAGGGCGGCCTCGGCCGCTTCTTCGGCTTCTTCCTCGGTCGAGGTGGCGGTGGCGCTGCCCTGGATCAGCAGGGTGGCGGCATCTGGAGCCTGCTCGTAGACCGCGATGCCCATGTCGTTCAACATGGAGATGATGGCCTCGAGGATTTCCTCGTTGACCAGCTTTTCGGGCAAGTGGTCGTTGATTTCCTGGTGCGTCAGGAAACCACGCGTCTTGCCCATCTTGATCAGGGTCTTCAGCTCGTGGCGGCGCTTGGCGGCTTCTTCTTCCGTCAGTGCCGTTTCTTCCAGGCCGAACTCACGCATCAGCGCGCGCTCCTTGGCGCGCGAGACCTTCATGCGCAGGGGCTTGGCCTTGGGCTTGTCCTCGGCAGCTTCGGCCACCTCGGCTTCGGCTTCCGGCTCGCCTTCCAGATCGGCTTCGAGGTCCGAGAAGTCTTCGTCCTCGACCTCGGCGGCCTTCTTGCCCGCGGCCTTCTTGGTCTCGGTGGCTGCCTTGGGCTTGCGGCCGCGCTTGGGCTTGTCCTCGCCCTCTGCCGTGGCCGCTGCGGCCTTGGGCGCCTTCACGGCCTTGGCCGGCTTCTCGGCTTTTTCGGCAGTGGCTGCGTCGGCCTTCACGGCCTTGACCACCCGCACGGCCTTGGCGGCGGGCTTTTTGGTTTCTTCGGCGTCGGGTGCGGTGGGCGCGGTCTTCTTGGCAGTCATGCAGATCCTCGGGTGGATGGTGGGCGGGCGGGCCGAAAAGCTAGGGAAAGCGGGAAACTGAAATATTTTTTCGCTGAAACCGGTGCGCTGCAGTGTGCCGGACATGCAGCAGCCACCTGGGGGCGTTCACTGCGCTTTTCAAGGCGGAGTTCGACCCAGGTGGCATTCAGACGCTGCTTTCCTCGCTGAGCCTTTGTGTCAGCGTTGTCAGCAACGTGGCGCGACCAAGCTAGCGTGTACGTTTGTCAATGCAAGGCTTGGCGGATACAGGTGGCCTTGATACCGCTGTGGGTGCCCAGTGTCGCTGGGTGGCCGGGTCCGGAAGCACATGCCGTCACTCTTGAGACGCGCGCGAAAACCCCACATTATCGCCCAAAGCCGAGGCGGCTACAAAAATCACCGTGAAAGGTGGGCCGTACCGCCACCGGAGCGCGCGGCCGGCGGGGCCGCTCAGGCCGTGCTTTCCTGGCTGAGCGGGGTGTCCTTGAGCTGCTTGATCTGGGTGCGGATCTGTGTGAATCGGCGCAGGTCCTCGCTGCTGGGCGTGCCTTGCACCAGTTTCTGGGCCTCGCCCTCCAGCCGGGCGATCCAGAGTTGGCGCAGGGCCAGCTGGAAGACTTCGAACTGCGGCTCGTCCTCGGTGAACAGGTCGACCAGCAAGCCACGGGCCGAATCGAGCACGCCGTCCTCCGACATGCTGGCCTCCAGTGCCGACCAGGGTCCCGCGCCGTGGTGCACCAGATAGCGCTCCAGCCAGGTCACCAGTTCGCCGTGCACGCCGGGCAGCTGGTGCAGCAGCTGGTGGTCCTCGGCGCTCAGCCGCTCCCACCAGGCGCTGTTGAGCAGCAGCATGCGCAGGGCGTTGTCCATGGGGGAGCTGGGGGCGCGGCGCGGCAGCTGCGGGGCTTCATCTTCGCCGCGGCGTTTCCAGCTGCCTTTGCCTTTCCAGTCTTTCTTGTCCTTCCAGTCGCCGCTGGGCTTCCATTCCTTCTTGCCCTGCCAGGGCTTGCGCTCCCCGGCCGAGGGTCCGCTGCCCGCGGCAGCACCGCCGAGGCCTGGGTCGGGATGGAAATCGCCGTAGTCGGCGGGCTCGTAGTCGGCCGGGCCGTAGTCGGGCGGCGGTTCGTCGCCGTCTTCGAAGCTGCTGCGTGGCGAGTGGCTGCTGGGCGCCGGGTTGCGCGGTGGGCGCTGCTCGCTGCGGCCGCCGCCACGGCTGCCTTCGGCCTGCACCTGCCAGGCGCTCATCAAGTCCTGGTCGCTGAGCTGCGCGCGCTTGGCCAGCTCGCCCAGCAGCGCACGCTTGAGCAGACCCTGGGGCAAGGCCTGCCAGAGCGGCCGGGCATTGGACAGCATGCGGGCGCGGCCTTCCACGCTGCCCAGATCGCAGCCCTCGGCTGCGGCCTCCATCAGCTGGCGTGAGAGCGGGATCGCCTCCTGCACACAGCGCTCAAAGGCCTCGGCGCCGAGCTCGCGCACGTAGGAGTCGGGGTCGTGTTCGGCCGGCAGGAACAAAAACTTGACGCTGCGGGTATCGGTGGCATGGGGCAGGGCGGCTTCCAGCGCCCGGCCGGCAGCGCGGCGTCCTGCCGCGTCACCGTCGAAGCTGAAGACCACCGATTCGGTGAAGCGAAACAGCTTGTGCACATGCTCGGCCGTGCAGGCCGTGCCGAGCGTGGCCACGGCATTGTTGAAGCCGCTCTGCGCCAGGGCCACCACGTCCATATAGCCTTCCACCACCAGGGCGTAGCCGCGCTGGCGCAAGCCGGCTCGGGCCTCGAACAGGCCATAGAGCTCGCGGCCCTTGCTGAAGACCGGGGTTTCCGGTGAGTTCAGATACTTGGGTTCGCCCTTGTCCAGCACCCGGCCGCCGAAGCCGATGGTGTCGCCCTGGACATTTCGGATCGGGAACATGATGCGATCCCGGAATCTGTCGTAGCGCTTTTGTTCTTCGCCTTCTTCGCCGGAGACGATCACCATGCCAGCCTCGGCCAGCAGCGGGTCGTCGTAGGCCGGAAACGCGCTGGCCAGGGCGCGCCAACCTTCGGGTGCGTAGCCGAGGGCGAAATGGGCGGCGATCTGGCCGGTCAGGCCGCGCTTCTTGAGGTAGTCGATGGCGCGCGGTGATTTCTTCAGCTGGCCGCGGTAATGGTCGCTGGCGCGCAGCAGCACATCGGTCAGCGTGGCCTGGCGCTTTTTCTGCGCGGCGGCGCGTTCGCGTTCCTCGGCCGAGCGTTCGTCCTGTGGCACTTGCATGCCGGCCTGCTGGGCCAGCTCCTGCACCGCCTCGACAAAGCCCAGGCCGCTGTGCTCCATCAGGAAGCCCACGGCATTGCCGTGTACGCCGCAGCCGAAGCAGTGGTAGGTCTGCCGGGTCGGGCTGACGATGAAGCTGGGCGATTTTTCGCCGTGGAAAGGGCACAGGCCCTTGTGGTTGATGCCGGCTTTTTTGAGCTCGACATGGCGGCCCACGACCTCGACGATGTCGGTGCGGGAGAGAAGGTCTTGGATAAAGCCAGGTGGGATCACGCGGCGAGTCTAAGGCAAGCCTCGGGCCGCGCCCGGGGTGACTGTGGCCCCTGCCGCCTCGCGCGCCCGCAGCGCCTGCATCCACCCGGACTGCGGGAAGGCGCGCACCCAGGCCGCCACCTCGGTGGCCGGCATGGCTTCGGCGATGCCATTGCCCTGGCCCTGGATGCAGCCCAGGCGCAGCAGGGCGCGGGCATGGGCGGCGGTTTCCACGCCTTCGGCCACCACGCTGCAGCCGAAGTTGTGGGCCAGGCCGATCACGCCCTCGACCAGGGCGCTGTCCTGGCTGTTGATCAGCATGTTCTGCACAAAGGAGCGGTCGATCTTGAGCGCATCGACCGGCAGGCGTTGCAGATAGGTCAGGGTGGAGTAGCCGGTGCCGAAGTCATCGAGCGCGAAGCTCACACCGTAGCCGCGGCAGCGCTTGATCAGGGCTTGCGTGGCGTTGATGTCGGCGAGGGCGGCGGATTCCAGCACCTCCAGGCTCAGGTGGCGCGCCACCGGCTCGCTGTGCCGCTGCAGCAGCTCCTGCAGGCGCTGGGCAAACTCGGGCATCTGCAGCTGGCGGGCGGTGACGTTGACGCTGATGTTCAGGCCCAGGCCCTCGGCCAGCCATTGCTCGCTGTGCTTGAGCGCTTGTTCCATCACCCAGTCGCCGACCTGCACGCCCAGGCCGGTGGGCTCGATCAGTGGCAGGAAATGGGCCGGGCCCAGCAGGCCGCGTTCGGGGTGCTGCCAGCGCAGCAGGGCTTCCATGCCCAGCACCTGGCCGGTCTGCATATCGATCTTGGGCTGGAAGTAGAGCTGCAGCTCGCTGGCATCCAGGGCCTGCTGCACGCGCGCCAGCGCGATCAGGCTGGCTTCGTTGCGCAGGCGCTTGGCGGTGTCGAACAGCCGGTAACCGTTGCGCCCGGTGTGCTTGACGCGGTAGAGCGCATGGCCGGCATGGCGCATCAGGGTCTCGGCGTCGCTGTCGTCTTGCGGGTAGAGCGTGGCGCCCATGCTGGCGCTGAGGTCGAGGATCAAGGTGTCGGCCAGGCCCGGCTGGCCGGCGGCCAGCTTGTAGGGTTGGGCCACCACGGCCAGCAGCCGCTCCAGCGCCTGCTCGGCCTCGTCCTGGTTTTTGGCCCGCAGCAGCAGGGCAAACTCGTCGCCGCCCAGGCGCGCCACCACATCCGACCATTGCGCGCTGCTGCGCAAAGCGCCTTGCAAGCGCTCGGCCACTTGCAGCAGCAGCAGGTCGGCCCGTTCGGGGCCATGCTCGGCATTGATGCGCTTGAACTGGTCCAGGTCGAGGCGGCAGATGCTGAGGTGGAAGCCGTCGCGCTCGCTGGCCTCCAGGCCGCCTTGCAGCAGGCGCATGAACTCGTCGTGGTTGGGCAGGCCGGTCAGGGGGTCGAAGCGCGACTGCCGGTCCAGCCGGTCCTGCTGCTGCAGGGCCAGGGTCAGGTCGGACATGGTCAGCACCCGGTAGCGCAGCGGGCCGTCAGGCTCGGGAATGGTGGACACCGTCAGCTGCAGATGACAAGGGCTGCCGTCGGCTCGCTGGGCATGCACGCGGCCTTGCCAGAAGCCCTCGCTCTGCAAGGCCAGGTGCAGCTGTTCCGGGCTGTGGCCCGATTGGCGCAGCACCTGGATCTGCAGTGGTGGCGCGGTCTGGCCGACCAGGGCTTCGCGGTTGTGGCCCAGCATGCGGCAAAAGCTCGGGTTGGCGTCCAGCAGCCGGTCTTCGGTGTCGGTGACGGCCAGGCCTTCGTGCAGATGCTGGAACAAGGCCACGCTCATGCGCTGGCGCTCCTCGGCCTGGTGTTGCCAGTTGATGTCGCGAAGCAGGGTCAGCAGGCGTAGGGCATGGCCTTGCGGGTCGCGCGCCTGCACGCTGCCCTTGAGCTCGTACCAGTGCCAGAGCCCCGGCTCGCCGCCCAGGCTGGGCAGGCGCAGCGAGGCGATGAATTCATCGGGCCCGCCCGGCGGCAGCAGGCCTTCCAGGGCCTGGCGGCAGCGCTCGCGGTCCAGGGGGTGGCTGATGGCCAGCCAGTCGCTGGGCCAGGCTGCAGCATCTTGCGCGGCGGCGGCGCCGGTGTAGCGCAGCCAGGTCGGACAGGCCTGGTGGCTGACATCCAGGCCGCGTGAGCCTTTCGTGCTGCGCTCCAGCCGCCATTCGGCCAGGCCCATGCCGGTGGCGGCCAGCAGGCCTTGCCAGTGGTGGCGTTCGCTGCGCGTCTCCCAGTTCTGAGCCTGCAGCAGGGCCGGCAGAAGACTCATGGCCAGGCCCAGGCTTGCCATCACGGCGCACAACTCAAACAGGTTCAAGCCTTGTAGTGGCCCCCAGCCTTGCGCCCAGCTCAGGCTCAAGCTGCCCAGGAGCCAAGGCAGCAACGCTGCGGTCAGCCAGCCGCGTCGATGCACAAGGGTCAGCAGGCTGAAGAGCAGCAGGATCGCCAACATCAGGCTCAGGCTGCCAGCGTCCAGGCCTTCATGCCGCCACAGCAGGCCGGTTTGGAGCAGCGCGCAGGCCGCAGCCAAGGCCGCGCTCAGCGCGCTTCGCTTCCAGTTGCGGGTGGGAATCAAGGGCCTGGCGTTTTGCGGCCACAGCCGCGAACCTGGCTCGGCGGACTTGTTCGGCGAAGCCAAGGCATGCAAGCCTTGAAAAAGCAGAGGTGCCAGACTCAACACACCCAAACTCTGGCTCAGCCAACTCATCAGCAGTGCGGACCAGGCGCCATGTTCGGGGATTCCGCCGGTGAATTGCAGCAGCAGACAGCTCAGCAGAGCACTCAGGCCACCGCCGCCCAGCGCCGCCAACAGCAGCCATTGCGCGACATCACGGCGTCGCTGTAGCCGGCTTTGAAAGCCCCCGGCATGCAGACCTTGTACGGCGATCCAGGTGCCGGCAAGCTGGGTGACCGCCAGGCCGGCAGCGAGAGCCGGCGGGGTTTGCATCAAGCAGGACGTGGCGAACTGCGACAGCCATAACGCGGGCAAGAGGCGCGGCCCCCACAGGCAAAGGGCAACCAGTGACACCGCGGCGGGTGCCCAGATCAGACCATTCATTCCGGCCGGCAACCAGCTCAGGCCCAGCTGAGAGGGCTTGAGATCTGCGGCCAGCAGCAGCCAGGCCCAGAGCAGGCCGGCCATGAGGACGCCCACCTGTTGGGCCAGCAAGCGTACGCGTCGGGCCACTTGCGACTGATGCAGCGCTGGCGTGTGGGGAAGGGCAGCGATGTCGTCCAAATCAGTACGCGTGAAAACGGGCCAAGGTGAAGGCGGGCGGTCTATGTATCGAGGCGTCCCGCGGCCGGTTTCGAGGCGCAAGAGACGCTCCAATCACCCTGAAACTCCGTCCGCTTTGGATTGGATTTTCAGTGGCGCGGCGATGCTAGCAGTCATGGCAATGCTTGCCAGGGTTTTCTGCCCCTTCAAACGGGGTGGGCGGTGCGGCCAGGCATCAATTTCACCCGAGGTCAAGCCGAGTTTCTGTGTGGCGTGGCGCTGCCTGCGGCCCAAAAAAAAGCCGCCCGAAGCGGCGGCTTTTTGAGATGTGCGACGAGGCGCGTTTTAGAAACTGGCAGGCGGTGCTGCGGGCGAACTCGAGACTGAAATCTGGTGGCGTGTGCCAGCGCCGGGAGCGTTGGGTTTGCTTCGGAGTTTCAGCGCAAAACGCCGGCCGAGCTTCAAGCCTCGGCAAGGGCTCAAACCCTCAAACGTGGAAATCGTTCAGGCTGGCACCGCCGGCAATGGCAGCTTTCAACCACTTGGGTTGCAGGCCGCGGCCACTCCAGGTTTCACCGGTGGCTTGATTGCGGTATTTCACGGCCACTTTGGAGGCGGATTTCGCAACCTTGGGCGCACGGGTGCTCAAATCGGCGGCGGTCAAACCAAAATCAGCCATCAGGGAGCGCACCTTGGCGATGGCATCGGCGCGCTCGCGCTCCTTGGTTTCGGCGATTTGTTGGTCGAGTGCAGCCCGTTGGGCCAGGAGGTCTTTCAATGATGACATCGGTGCAAATCCTCGCAAGGTTTGGTGTCCAACCCAAATGGTCGGTTTGATTATAGGCATGACCGCCCAAAATCAAACAAGTCCGTTCAAACCCTGTTGTGATTTGATCCTCAGTATCCTTGGATACTCAAGTCAGATTCATCAAACCCCTGGCCCGAGGTGCTTCATTTGTAACCGACGCGGTCAAGAATCTGCTGCACCTGCGGTTGGTGGCTGCCCACCACGGCCACCGGGATGGTTTCGCTCTTGAAGCGCCCCAGGGCGTCGAGCGCCGGGTTGGCCGGGCGCACCGAGGGCACGGCCGGCCATTCGTTGTTGCCGTTGGCGAAATAGGCCTGCGCTTCGTTGCTGGCCAGATATTCGAGGAACTTGATCGCGTTGGCGCGGTTTTTGGCATGGCGGGCCACGGCGCCGCCGGCGATATTGATGTGGGTGCCCCAGCTTTGCTGATTCGGGAACACCACGCCGATCTTTTCCACGGCGCTGCGATCTTCCGGTTTGTCGGAACGCATCATGCGGGCCAGATAGTAGGTGTTGGTGATGGCCACACCACATTCCCCGCTGGCCACGGCCTTGATTTGGTCGGTATCACCGCCCTTGGGCTCGCGCGCCATATTGGCGACCATGCCTTTGAGCCATTGCTCGGTGGCCGCTGCGCCCAAATGTTCATACACCGAGCCAAACAGGGAGAGGTTGTAAGGGTGCGACCCCGAGCGGGTGCAAACCCGGCCCTTGTTTTTGGCGGCGCCCAGGTCTTCGTAATTGAGCACCTCATCTTTCTTGACGTTCAGCTTGTTGTAAACCACCACACGGGCGCGGGTCGACAGGCCAAACCAGGTGGTGCCCTGGGCAGTTTCCTTGGCGCGCAGTTGTTCGGGGATTCGTTGTTCCAGCACGGCCGATTTGATCGGCAGGAACAAACCTTCTTCTTCCGCCCTCCACAAACGCGCGGCATCGACCAGCAAAACCACATCGGCGGGGCTGGCCGCGCCTTCACTCTTCAAACGGGCCAGCAGACCGGCGTCATCGGTATCGACACGGTTGATGCGAATGCCGGTGGCCTTGGTGAAATTTGAATACAGGGCCTCGTCGGTTTGGTAATGACGGGCCGAATACAAATTCAGCTGTTCCTGGGCTGAAGCCGAGGTCCCTGCGCCGCACAAACCGGCCAGCAGGCTCAGGGCCAGCAGGGGGCGTTGCAGCGGCGAGAAAACGCGTTGACGCAGGGTGGGGGTGAGGTTTCGCATGAGAGACAACTCCGGTCCTTGAGAATGCGTGAAAGTGTACATTGAACAAGAATTATTCTTGTTTGAGATTGAAAACAAACCCGCGCGAAGCGGGTTGTGTTTGCAGGCGCGAGGGCAAATCGGCCAGTGCCGTGCTGTCAGGCCCCGTCGGCGGAGGTTCCGCGCAAAGCGGTGCCGCGCTTAGGCTGCGGGCGGGCCATCACTCGCTACCGCTTCGGCGCCAGCGCAGAAGAAGAACTGGTGGTGACCCCATCACCTGCGCTGCGCGCAGATGCATGCTCCCCGCAGTTCTTGCCCTCGCTTCGCTCAGGCTGTGGGCGGGACGTAACCCGCCACCGCTTCGGCGCCAGATCCGAAGAAGAACTGCTCCATCTGGCGGGCCAGGTATTGGCGGGCGCGCAGATCGGCCAGGTTCAGGCGGTTTTCATTGACCAGCATGGTCTGGTGCTTCATCCACAGCGCCCAGGCTTCCTTGCTGATGTTGTTGTAGATGCGCTTGCCCAGCTCGCCCGGGTAGGGCGCGAAATCCAGGCCTTCGCCTTCCTTGTTCAGATGGGTGCAGTGGATGGTGCGTGCCATGGGTGAATCCTTGTGGGGTCGTGAAAACGAAGCGAAACAAAAAGGTGTGTGGCTCGAGGGCTCAGGGTGGCGCACTCTAGCGTGCGAACAATGGCCGTGTCAGCGGCGAGTTTTTTCAGTGGGCTCAGCCCAGTTTTTTGACCAGGACCTGCGAGCGGCGGTCCCAGTTGTACTTGCGCTTGCGCTCTTCGGGCAGCCATTCCGGGTCCACCGGGTGGAAGCCGCGCTTGATGAACCAGTGCATGGTGCGGGTGGTCAGCACAAAGATGCTGCTCAGGCCCTGTGCCTTGGCACGTTGCTCGATGCGCTTGAGGATGCGGTCCCCGTCGCCCTGGCCCTGCACATCGGGCGAGACGGTCAAGGCCGCCATCTCGGCCGTGCGTGCTTCCACGTACGGGTAGAGCGCGGCGCAGCCGAAGATCACGCCGTCGTGCTCGATCACGGTGTAGAGCTCGATGTCGCGCTCGATCTCGGTCCGGTCGCGCTTGACCAGGGTGCCGTCGCGCTCGAAGGGTTCGATCAGGGCGATGATGCCGCCGATGTCGTCGGAGTCGGCCTCGCGCAGGCTTTCCAGCTTTTCATCGACCACCATGGTGCCGATGCCGTCGTGGGTGTAGACCTCTTGCAAGAGGGCGCCGTCCACTGCGAAGGGCACGATGTGCGAACGCTCGACGCCCGACTGGCAGGCCTTGACGCAGTGCTGCAGGTAGAAATCGACATCGATGGGCGGCGTGGCGCCGGCGGCCGGCTTGTTCGAGCGCGCCAGCATGCGCACCGCGTCGGCCAGGGCCAGTTCGGTGTCGACCGGGCTGTCCGGGTCGCTGGGATCTTCGCGCACCCCGGCCACTTCGCAGACGAAGAGCAGCTTGTCGGCCTGCAGGGCGATGGCGGCACTCGTGGCCACATCTTCCATCGACAAATTGAAAGCTTCCCCCGTGGGCGAGAAGCCAAACGGGGACAGCAGCACCACCGCACCGCTGTCGATGGCGCGCTGGATGGCCGCCGCATCGACGCGGCGCACCAGGCCGCTGTGCTGGAAATCGGTGCCGTCGACGATGCCCACCGGGCGGGCCGTCAGGAAATTGCCGGAGACCACCCGCACCGTGGCATTGGCCATGGGCGTGTTGGGCAGGCCTTGAGAGAAGGCCGCTTCGATCTCGAAACGCAGCTGGCCGGCGGCCTCCTGGGCGCAGTCCAGGGCCACGGCGTCGGTGACGCGCATGCCGTGGCTGTAAATGGCTTTCTGGCCCTTGGCGGCCAGTTGCTCGTTCACTTGCGGGCGGAAACCGTGCACCAGCACGATCTTGATGCCCATGGCGTGCAGGATGGACAGGTCCTGCACAAAGGCATTGAGCTTGCCGGCCGCCACCAGCTCACCCGGCATGCCCACCACAAAGGTCTCGCCTCGGTAAGCGTGGATGTAGGGCGCCACGGCGCGAAACCAGGGGACGAAGGTGTGGGGGAAGACAAGGCTCATGGCCCGGGATTGTGCCGCAGCTGCGGGTCTTCCCGAGGTAAGGCGCGCTGCGAATCCGGCGCGTGAACGGTGCCAGGCTTCAGCTTTGGCCTGAGCGCTTGGCCAGCCACCCGGGCGGGAACGCGCGCAGCACGGATAATCCGCGCCTCGTGAACGCCAAGCCCCCCCATCCCCCTCGTCCACCGGGCACTGCCCGCCCTGACACTCCGCGCCCGGCTCAGCCCGCGGCCCGCCCGGCCGCCGGCGCGCCCGAGCCGGCCGAAGCGGCGCGTCCGCCACGCCCGCCGCGCCCACCGCGGCCCCCGCGGTCCGAGAGCGAGCGGCCCCTGCCGCCGGCCAACCCGCTGCCGCCCATCACCTTCCCCGAATCGCTGCCGGTGTCCAGCCGGCGCGATGACATCGCCCAGGCCCTGGCCGAGCACCAGGTCATCATCGTCTGCGGCGAGACCGGCTCGGGCAAGACCACCCAGCTGCCCAAGATCGCCCTGGCTCTGGGCCGCGGCCGCGCGAACACCGGCAAGCTGATCGGCCACACCCAGCCGCGGCGGATTGCCGCCAGCAGCGTGGCCAAGCGCATTGCCGACGAGCTGAAAACGCCCCTGGGCGAGATCGTGGGCTACAAGGTCCGCTTCCAGGACCGCCTGCAGCCGGGCGCCAGCGTCAAGCTGATGACGGACGGCATCCTGCTGGCCGAAACGCAGACCGACCCGCTGCTCAAGGCCTACGACACCCTCATCATCGACGAGGCCCACGAGCGCTCGCTGAACATCGATTTCTTGCTCGGCTATCTACGCGAGGTGCTGCCGCGCCGGCCGGATCTGAAGGTCATCGTCACCTCGGCCACCATCGACGCCGACCGCTTCGCCAAGCATTTCGAGTCCGCCAAGGGGCCTGCTCCCGTCTTGATGGTCTCGGGCCGGACCTTCCCGGTCGAGCAGCGTTACCGGCCGTTTGAAGAGTCGCGCGAGTACGACCTCAACAACGCGATCTGCGATGCGGTGGACGAGCTCTGGCGCGAGGGTGGCGGCGATGTGCTGGTCTTTCTGCCCGGCGAGCGCGAGATCCGCGAAGCGGCCGAGGCCCTGCGCAAGCACCACCCGCCTGGCGTCGAGGTGCTGCCACTGTTCGCGCGCCTGTCGCAGGCCGAGCAGGACCGCGTGTTCGAGCCTCACGGCCAGCGCCGCATCGTGCTGGCCACCAATGTGGCCGAAACCTCGCTGACGGTGCCCGGCATCCGCTACGTCATCGACCCCGGCACCGCGCGGGTCAAGCGCTACAGCTACCGCAACAAGGTCGAACAGCTGCAGATCGAGCCGGTCAGCCAGAGCTCGGCCAACCAGCGCGCCGGCCGCTGCGGCCGGGTGAGCAACGGCATCTGCATCCGTCTCTACGACGAGAAGGACTTCAACGAGCGACCGCGCTTCACCGACCCGGAAATCCTGCGCAGCTCGCTGGCCGGCGTGATCCTGCGCATGAAGTCCCTGGGCCTGGGCCAGGTTGACGAGTTCCCCTTCATCGAGCCGCCGCCGCGCAAGGCCATCGCCGATGGCTACCAGCTGCTGCAGGAACTGGGCGCGGTGGACGATCTCAACGAGCTCACGCCCCTGGGCAAGGAGCTGTCGCGCCTGCCGCTGGACCCACGCGTGGGCCGCATGATTCTGGAAGCGCGCAAGCGCGAGTCGCTCAACGAGGTGCTGATCATCGCCAGCGCCCTGTCCGGCCAGGATGTGCGCGACCGGCCCATGGAGCAGCAGCAAGCGGCCGACGAGAAGCACAAGAAGTTCGACGACGAGAAGAGCGAGTTCCTCGGCTACCTCAAGCTCTGGAAATGGATCGAGGAAGCGAAAGGCGGTCACGGCGAGCACAAGCTCAGCAACCGCCGCTACGAAGCCCTCTTGCGCGAGAACTTCATCAGCCCGCGCCGCGTGCGCGAGTGGAAGGACATCCACTCCCAGCTCCTCACCGTCGTGGCCGAGCAGGGCTGGCGCCTGAATGGCAGCCCCGCCACCTACGAGCAGCTGCATGTGTCCATGCTCTCGGGCCTGCTGGGCAATCTCGGCCTCAAGAGCGATGAGGACGAGTGGTACCTTGGCGCGCGCGGCATCAAGTTCTGGCGCCACCCCGGCGCCCACCTGAGCAAGAAGCCGGGCCGCTGGATCGTGGCCGCCGAACTGGTGGAAACCACGCGTCTGTTCGGCCGCGGCATTGCGGCGATTGAGCCGCAATGGCTGCCCGGCATCGCCGGTCACCTGATCAAGACCCAGCTGCTGGAGCCGCATTGGGAGAAGAAGGCGGCCGAGGTGATCGCGCTCGAGCGCGCCACGCTTTACGGCATCGTCATCTACGCCAATCGGCGCGTGAACTTCGGCAATGTCGATGCCAAGGCGGCGCGCGAGATCTTCATCCGCGAGGCCTTGGTCAATGGCGAATGGGAATCCCGCCTGCCTTTCCTGGCCCACAACGAGCGCCAGATCAAAAAGGTCGAGGAGCTCGAGCACAAGTCGCGCCGCCAGGATGTGCTGGTCGACGACGAGCTGATCTACGCCTACTACGACAGCCAGCTGCCGGCCGAGGTCTGCTCGGGCGCCACGCTGGAGCGCTGGTATCGCCAGGCCAGCAAGGCCGAGCCCAAGTTGCTGCATCTGAGCCGCGAGGAGCTGATGCGCCACGAGGCCGCCGGTGTCACCACCGAGGCCTTCCCCAAGACCCTGCGCCTGGGCGGCGTTGATTGCACGGTCAGCTATCTGCACGAGCCCGGCGATGCGCGCGACGGTGTCACCGTCAACGTGCCCATCTTCGCGCTCAACCAGGTCAGCGAGGAGCGCTGCGAGTGGCTGGTGCCCGGCATGCTGGCGCCCAAGATCACCGCCTTGCTCAAAAGCCTGCATCAGCGCCCGCGCTCGCGCCTGGTGCCGCTGCCGGACTTTGTGGCCGAGTTCATCGCCAGCCATCCTTTTGCCCAAGGCGCCCTGGTCGAGGTGCTGCTCAAGGCCGTGCGCGAGCGCACGCAGCTGGCCATCCAGCGCAATGACTTCAAGCTCGAGCAGCTGCAGCCGCATCTGTTCATGAACTTCCGCGTGGTGGACGAGCATGGCCGCCAGCTCGGCCAGGGCCGCAATCTGGCGGCGCTGAAGTCGGAGTTGGGCGGCCAGGCGCGCTCGGCCTTCCAGGCCCTGGCTGCGCTCAAGCTGCCTTCATCGGCGCCTGTGACCGAGCCGCTGCCGCCCGTGGCGAAAGGTGGCATTCGCGCCGAGGTGGTGCCAGCCAAGAAGCCGGTGCAAGAAACCGCCAAGACCTACACGGCTTGGACCTTCGGCGAGCTGCCCGAGCTGATGGAAGTCAGCCGCGGTTCGCAGACCTTGATCGGTTTCCCGGCCTTGATCGACCGCAGCAGCCATGTCGAGATCGAGGTGTTTGACGAGCCCGATGTGGCCGCTGCCAAGCACCGCCAGGGCCTGCGCCGCCTGGTGGCGCTGCAGCTCAAGGAGCCACTCAAGTTCCTGGAGAGGAACATCCCCGATCTGCAAAAAATGTCGGTGCTGTTCATGAACCTGGGCACGGCCGAGGAACTGCGCGACCAGATCATCGGCGTGGCCCTGGACCGCGCCTTCCTGGCCGAACCCCTGCCCAAGGATGAGTTCAGCTTCAAAGCCCGCATCGAAGAAGGCCGCAGCCGCCTCAACCTGATCGCCCAGGAAGTGGCGCGCCAGACCGGCGTGGTGCTGCAGGAGCTCCATGCCGCGCAGAAGAAGCTCAAAGACAGCCGCGCCGCCAAGGACGTGGCCGAGGACATCACCGCCCAGCTGCAACGCCTGGCACCCAAGAACTTTGTGCTCACCACCCCCTGGGCCCAGCTGCAGCATCTGCCGCGCTACCTCAAGGCCGTGACGGCCCGACTGGACAAGCTGCGCGCCGATGCCGCCCGCGATGCCAAGCTGATGGCCGAGCTCAAGCCTCTGGAGCAGCGCTATCTGCGCCGCGTCATCGAGCTCAAGGGCACGGCCGACGCCCGCCTGGCCGATTTCCGCTGGCAGCTGGAGGAGCTGCGCGTCAGCCTCTTTGCCCAGGAGTTGCGCACGCCGCAGCCGGTTAGCGTCAAGCGGCTGGACAAAGTCTGGGCACAGCTACAAGGCTGAGGCCAGACTTTGCGGCGAGACTGACATCTGCCCGCAGGGCATGTCAGGTCGGAGCCACAAGGTCTGGGCCCAGCTGCAGGCCTGAGGACTCGGGAGCAGGTGAGGAGGGCAGGGGGGGGCAGTAGGGGGGGGCTGAGCGGAAATAAACCGCCTTTCCCGCTCAGCTTGTGGCCTGCAGTTGTTGCAGTTTGTGTCCAATAGGGCGATAACGATCTCGGTCCTGTTGGGTCCCGCTTTGTCCGTGTCAGACGCCTCCGCCTCTTCATCCACCCCCGCCGACAAGACGGTCGCTGCGGCGCCCATGCGCCGCTTCGGCCGCTTTGAGCTGCGCGCCCTGCTTAACAAGAGCGCGCGCAGCATGCTGTGGGTGGTTTATGACGCGCGTCTGGGCCAGGAGCTGTACCTGTGCATGCCGCGCGTGGCGCCCAACAGCGCCGCGGCCATGGAGCACTGGCAGAAGATGGCCCAGGCCGCCTCGCGCGTGCAGCATCCGAATCTGGCCCATGTGATCGAGATCGGCCAGGTCGAGCAATGGCCGTTTGTGGCCTACGACCGTGCCCTCGGCGAAACCCTGGATGAACGCCTGGCCCGCCAGAGCGCCCCGCTGCCGGTCGAAGCGGCCGAGTGGGTGTGCCAGTACCTGGAGGGCCTGGCCTTCGCCCACGAGGCCGGCCATGCCCACCGCGATGTGCAGTGCTCCACCCTCATCATCGGCGCCAACAACCAGGTTCGTGTGCTGGGCCTGGAGGTGGCGCAAGAGGTGTTTCCGGCCACCGTGGACTTCAACACCGTCACCCGCCGCGCGGTGCGCGAGTCGGCGGCGGAGGATGTGCTCTGCGTCGGCCTCTTGCTGCACCGCATCCTCAGCGGCCGGCCGGTGCTGGAGCAAAACGATCTGCAATCCGTGGTGCAGCAGATGCAGCCCCTGGGCCGCGAGCTGGTGCGCCTGGGCTGGGAGACGCCGCACCCCATTCCCGACCCGCTGCGCGCCATCTGCAACCGCGCCAGCGACCGCCAGGCCCGCCAGCGCTACCACATCGCCCGCAGCCTGCTGCGCGCGCTTGATGGCTGGCGCACCACCGCCGCCAGCGATCAGGGCGGCCCGATCGCCCTGCTGATGGACAAGCTGCAGCGCATCGGCCACCTGCCCAGCACCAGCCCCAATCTCAGCCGCATCGGCGCTGGCCTGGAGCGCCAGCACAGCAGCACCTTGTCGGCCCTGGTGCTGCAGGACATGGCCCTGAGCCTGGAGCTGCTGCGCCGCGTCAACCTCTCGCTCAAGCAGAACGGCGCGCCGGTGGACGGCACCGTGCTCAATATGCAGCGCGCCATCGCTATGCTGGGCCTGGACGGCGTGCAGCAGGCCGCCCGCGCGCTCAAGCCCTGGCCCGGGCCGCTCAGCGAGCTGCAGGCCACCATGCTGCGCAGCCTGATGAAACGGGTGCACCGCGCCGGGCAGATCGCCCAGGTGCTGCGCCCGGCCGGCTACGACGGCGAGGTGGTCTACCTGATCACGGTGATGCAGAACCTCGGCCGCCTGCTGCTGCAGTACCACTTCCCGGACGATGCTCAGCAGATCCGCCAGCTGATGCAGCCGCCCGAGCCCACCGAAGACCAGCCCCATCCTCAGGGCATGACCGAGCAAGCCGCCGCCTACGCGGTGCTGGGCTGCGATCTGGAGGCGCTGGGCGCGGCCGTGGCCAAGCACTGGAGCCTGGGCGAGGAGCTGGTCCACATGATCCGCCGCCAGCCGCCCGAGGCGGCCGTGCGCCACCCCAGCAACGACGCCGATCTGCTGCGCCTGACCTGCAGCCTGGCCAATGAGCTGGTCGACGCCCTGACCCAGGTCGAGGCGCGCCGCCAGCCTGCCGTCGAGGCGGCCACGCGCCGCTACGCCCGCGCCTTGGGCCTGGGCCTGCAGGACATCAAAGAGGCGCTCAACCCCGAGACGCCGCCGCCCCCCACCTTCGACGCCCAGCAGCCGCCGGCCCTGGTCGATGCGCCCCGCGCCTCGGCGCTGCGCAAGCGCCTGACCGGCGGCGCCACCGGCTAGCGGCCATGCGCGCCGGCCTGTGTCCGTCCTTCGCTTTCACGCCGGTGCTCCGGTGCTGAGACCTCCCCGAGCTTCGCGCCCCCACCATGCTGCCCACGCTGCCCGCCGACGAACCGAGTGATCTGATCCAGGAGTCTGCGGAGGAGGCGGCGACGTCCGAATTCGGCGGCTACACCATGCCGGCGCCGCTGGCCGATCTGCATGTGCCGCAGCTGGGGCGCTTTCACTTGCTCAAGCGCCTGGGCGAGGGCGCGCAGGCGACCGTCTGGCTGGCCCATGACCCGCGCCTGGACCGCGAGGTGGCGCTCAAGGTGCTGCGCCCGCCCAGCGATGGCCGCAGCGTGGACGAGTGGCTGCACGAGGCGCGCGCCGTCAGCCGCCTCCACCACCCCAATATCGTGCCGGTCTTCGAGGCCGACATCCAGGATGGCCAGGCCTATCTGGTCTTCGAGTACGTGGCCGGCGGCTCGCTGGCCGACCGCATGCGCCGTCAGGTGGACAGCGGCGGCGCCCTGCCGGCCCGGGTGGCGGTGGAGCTGAGCCTGGGCCTGCTCGATGGCTTGCAGGCCGCCCACCAGGCCGGCGTGGTGCACCGCGACCTCAAGCCCAGCAACATCCTGATCGATGCCAAGGGCCGGCCGCGGGTGATGGACTTCGGCATCGCCGGGCGGCTGAGCGTGCCCTCGGCGAACAGCGGGTCGGGGCCGATCGGCCCGCGCATCGTCGGCACCCCGGCTTACCTCTCGCCCGAGGCGGCGCGCGGCGAGCTGCCGACACCGTCCATGGATGTCTTCGCCGCGGCCGTGCTGCTGGCCGAAATGCTCAGTGGCCAGCGCCTCAACCATGACCCCGATCCCTGGAAATCGGTGCGCCGGGTCAAGGACGAAGAGCTGCAGCTGCCGCCCGGCCTCGGGCCCGAGGTGGACGACGCCTTGCGCGCCATCGTTCAGCGCGGCCTGGCCCGCGACCCGGCCCAGCGCTGGCCCAGTGCCCTGGCCATGCACGATGCCTTGGCCCGCTGGCTGCGCCCCGAGGCCGCGCCGGAAGGGGCCGCAGCCCAGGGCGAGGGCGCGGCGCTGGAGTTTCTGTTGCGCCGCATGCGCATCAAGAGCGACTTCCCGGCCATGAGCCAGGCCATCAGCCGCATCCAGCGCCTGACCCAGTCCGAGCATGAGAGCCTGTCCAGCCTGTCCAACGAGATCCTCAAGGATGTGGCGCTGACGCAAAAGTTGCTGCGCCTGGTCAACACCGTGCAGTTCCGCCACACCGGCGGCGGGGTTCAGGCTGGTGGCATCAGCACGGTGTCGCGCGCCGTGGCCCTGATCGGCTTTGGTGGCATCCGCAACCTGGCCCTGTCCCTGATCCTGCTCGAGCGCATGGAAAACAAGGCCCATGCCCAGGCCTTGCGCGAGGAGTTTCTGCGCTCGCTGATGGCGGCCTCGCTGGCACGCGAGCTCTGCCTCAATGGCCCCAGCAGCCAGGAGAGCGAAGAGGCTTTTCTGGCCGCCCTGTTCTACCACCTGGGCCGCTCGCTGACCGAGTTCTACTTCCCCGAAGAGGCGCGCCAGATCCGCCGCATGCGCCGCCCCGAGCAGGGCCCGGCCGGCGAAGAGATCTCGCCGGGCCTGAGCGAGGCCAGCGCCTCCATCCAGGTGCTGGGCATGAGCTACGAACAGCTGGGCCTTGGCGTGGCTCGGCAATGGGGCCTGCCCGAGGGCCTGCAGGAGAGCATGCGCCGGCCCAGCGGCGAGCCGCCCCAGCGCTGGATCGACAAGCCCTCCGAGCGCCAGCGCTGGCTGGCCCATGCCGCCAATGCCGTGGCCGATGTCATCCTGCACACCGAGCCGGACCAGGCCCATGCCAAGGTGCATGCCATGGCCCAGCGTCATGCCCGTGCCCTGGGCCTGAGCGCCAGTGATTTCGACCAGGCCGCCGACCGGGCCCGCGCACGCCTGAGCCAGATGGCCGAGGCCATGGGCATCGCCCTGCCCAAGAGCTCGCCGGCACGCCGCCTGCTTGCGCCGCTGCAGCCCGCGCCGGACGACTCGCTGAGCCCGCACCAGCTGCAGGCCACGGTGCTGGAAGAGCCCACGCTCAGCCTCACCGGTCAGGCGCTGACGCGCGAGCAGGCGGTGGAGACCCTGGCCTCGGGCATCCAGGACATCACCAATGCCATGGTCGAGAGCTTCAAGCTCAACGAAGTGCTGCGCATGATTCTGGAAACCATCTTCCGTGCCATCGGTTTCCGGCGTGTGGTGTTCTGCCTGCGTGACCCCAAGAGCGAGCAGCTGACCGGCCGCTTTGGCCTGGGCGAGGGCGTGGAGGCGGTGGTGCCGGCCTTCCGTGTGCCGCTGCGCCTGCCCAGCCACGGGGCGCCGGACTTGTTCACCGCGGTATGCCACAAGGGCGCCGACACCTTGATCGCCGATGCCTCGGCCCCCAATATCGCCGAGCGCCTGCCGCCCTGGTACCAGGGTGCGGTGCGGGCCCCCAGCTTTTTGTTGCTGCCCATGATGCTCAAGGGTCAGCCCTTCGCCATGATTTATGCCGACAAGGCCCGGCCCGGCGCCATCGATCTGGGCGAGAAAGAACTGGCCTTGCTGCGCACCCTGCGCAATCAGGCGGTGATGGCGTTCAAACAGGTGGCATGAGCGGCCCATCGGGCCCCGGCGGCCTGGGGTTTTCCCGGCTCGGCTAGACTGCGGGCCCCGTCGCAGCAGCCCGAGCCATCGCCATGTCCAGCCCTATCTCTGAAGCCACCGTCTTGCAAGCCCTGCAGGCCGTGATCGATCCCAACACGGGCAGCGATCTGGTGTCGGGCAAGCAGATCAAGAATCTGCGTCTGAATGGTGCTGATGTGGCTTTTGATGTGGAGCTGGGCTACCCGGCCGCCAGCCAGCGTGCCGCCCTGAGCGCCGCCCTGGAAACCGCCGTGCGCACGCTGCCCGGTGTCGGCCAGGTGAACATCGCCATCGCCAGCAAGATCGTGGCCCATGCGGTGCAGCGCGGTGTGCAGCTGCTGCCGGGCGTGAAGAACATCATCGCCGTGGCCTCGGGCAAGGGCGGGGTGGGCAAGAGCACCACCGCGGCCAATCTGGCGCTGGCGCTGGCCGCCGAAGGCGCACGCGTGGGCGTGCTCGATGCCGACATCTACGGCCCCAGCCAGCCGCTGATGCTGGGCGCCTCGGGCCGGCCGGACAGCCTGGACGGCAAGCTGATGGAGCCCAAGCTGGCCCATGGCCTGCAGCTGATGTCGATCGGCTTCCTGGTCGAGGACGACCAGGCCATGATCTGGCGCGGCCCCATGGCCACGCAAGCCCTGGAGCAGCTGCTGCGCCAGACCCGCTGGCAGGACCTTGATTACCTGGTGGTGGACATGCCGCCCGGCACCGGCGACATCCAGCTGACCCTCAGCCAGCGCGTGCCGGTGACCGGCGCCATCATCGTCACCACGCCCCAGGACATCGCCCTGATCGATGCCAAGAAGGGCCTGAAGATGTTCGAGAAGGTGGGCGTGCCCATCCTTGGCCTGGTCGAGAACATGGCGGTGCACATCTGCACGAACTGTGGCCATGCCGAGCACATCTTCGGCGCCGACGGTGGCAAGAAGATGGCCGCGCAGTACGGCCTGGACTACCTCGGCGGCCTGCCCCTGGCCCTGTCCATCCGCGAGCAGGCCGATGCCGGCCGGCCTTCAGTGGTGGCCGAGCCCGAGGGCGAGATCGCCGCGCTGTACAAGGCCCTGGCCCGCCAGGTGGCGATCAAGATCGCGTCCCAGGCCAAGGACTACTCGGCCAAGTTCCCGACCATCTCGATCTCCAGCGGCACCTGAGTTTGCAAGGTTCGGCAGGCCCTCTAGCCAGGCTATAGGCCAGGCAGGGACTCAGAGTGGGCGTGGCCCAAGAACTCAGGCCACCGGGTGGGCCAGATCGCGGAGATGGGTGGGGCCGACGCGGCGCTCGATCTCGGCCAGCATGGCCCGGCCCCAGCCCAGGGCAAACAGTGCTTCGGCCACGACAAACATCGGGCCCACCAGGAGGCCAACCAGGTCGTCGACAAAGGCGGGCTTCTTGCCCTCGTAGTAATGGCCCAGGAACTGGATGATCCAGCCCAGCACAAAGCTGCCCAGGCCCCAGCTCAGCCATTGCGCCGTCGAGCCTGCCGCCAGCGGCTCGGCCAGGGCCATCAGCAGTCCGTTGACCGCGCTGACGGCCAGGCCCAGCACCAGATTGCCGCGGGTCAGGTACCAGGCCGTGCTCAGGCCCCAGACAGCCCAGGCGCCGTTGAAAGACAGGCCCAAGGCCTCGAACTGCAGGCGTGCCAGCAGCACGCCGGCCGCGAACACGATCAGCGGGATGCCGACGAAATGGGTGGCGATGTTGCGGCGGTCGCGGTGGTAGCTGGCGTACTGGGCCATCAGCTCGATGGCAGGTCGGAAGGGGCTGGCGGCCATGGTGGCTCCTCGTGAAAGCGCGTGAAATCGCGTGAAATCGTGTTTGTGCCGATGCTATCGCACTCGCCCTTGGGGGCGCTGGGGGCCGCTGTCAGAATGCCCCGAAGTTTTCGGGGCTCTCCCCGGGCCAGAGAAAGAAGTCGCATGTCTGAGTCTCGTCACCGCGCGCCTGCCCGGCTTTGGGCTGTTGGTTTGCTGAGCCTCGTGCTGCTGGGCTGTGCGAGTGCGCCATCGCCCCAGGCTGTGTCGAGTCCGGATACGGTGCTGGCGCCGTTTGCCGAGGCCGAGCGCGATCTGCGAGCCCAGGTGGGCGGGCGCCTGTACCGCCTTGATGCCGAGGCCAGCCAGCTGCGCATCCATGTGTTTCGCGCCGGGCGCGCGGCGGCCTTGGGCCACAACCATGTCTTGAACGCACCGCGCCTGCGGGGCCTGCTCTGGTGGCCGCTGAATGAGCAGGCGCTGCCGCAGCCACGCGGCGGCAGCGAGGCCCGCTTCGAGCTGCAGCTGCGCCTGGACGAGCTGCTGCTGGATCCACCCGAGCTGCGTGCGGCGCTCGGCCCTGGCTGGGCTTCGGTGCTGAGCCCCGAAGCCGTGGCCGCCACCCGGCGGAATATGCTGGGTGAGCAGGGCTTGCAGGCCGAGCGTTTCCCCGAGCTGCGCATCCAGGGCCTGAGCCTGATCGGTGAGCCGCCCAAGCTGATCGGCCGCTGGCGCCTGAGCCTGCACGGCGTGACCCGCACGGTCGAGGTGCCCTTGCACGTCGAGCTGTCGGCCGATCAGGTTCGGGTGACCGGTGCCTGGGTGCTGCGCCAGAGTGACTTCGGCCTCCAGCCCTTTTCGGTCGCCGGCGGTTTGCTGGCGGTGCAGGATGAGCTGCTGGTGGAGTTTGATCTGCGCGGGCGCTGAAGCCTCGGCCTCAGCGCATGTTTCAGCGCATGTTTCAGCGCAAACTTCAGCGCAAACGCCGGCTCATCAAATCCTTGTCGACCAGGCGGCCGTCGGGCATCTTGATGGCGCCCATCAGGCGGCCGTAGCGGATGAAGCCGCAGCTCTCGTAGAGGCGCACGGCCGCATGGTTGCTGGCCGTGACGCTGAGTGTCACCAGCTCCAGCACCGGCTCGCCTTCCAGCAGCATCAGCGCGCGTTGCAGCAGCTGGCGGCCGATGCCGCGGCCATGGACCTCGTCGCGCACCATCATGCCCACGATGTGGGCGACGTGGCGCACCTTGACGCGAGCCTCATGCTCGCAGCTGATGGCGCCCACCAGCTGTCCGTCCAGCCAGGCCGTCAGGGTGAAGAGGTTGGCGCCACCGTCGCCGCCGCTGAGACGGCCGCGGTAGCTCTCGGCATCGCGCAGCAGCTCGGTGCGGGCGTCCGAGGTGAAAGCTTCGGGGTGGCCGGCCAGCATGCCGTCGCGCAGGGTTTTGTAGTCCTGCAGATCGGCCTCGCGCATCAGGCGGATCTGGCAGTCGATGCGCGGGGCAATGCTGGGTGCAGAAGGTTCAGCCATGGTTGGGGTTCTCTGGGCTCTCGGGATTCAGGCCGTGCAGCTCACTCAGGCTGTTGAGGTTGATGAAGGCTGCAGCATCGCCGGGCTGATCGAAGTGCAGGGCGCAGTGGGCCTGCATCTGCTGCCAGCGTTCCAGCTTGCGGCCTCCCTCGGCGAGAAACTGCGCCGCGCTGTCGGCCAGGTGAGGGCGTAGCAGGCAGAACACCGGTTGGGCCTGGCCCTCGCAGACGGCGTAGGCGAGATCGGTCTGGGCCTCGGCGCAGGCCCGGGCCAGGCGCGCGGCCAGATCGCGCGGCAGGCGCGGGCTGTCACAGGGCACGCAGAGCAGCCATTCGCTCTCGCAGGCACGCAGGCCGGCAAGAATGCCGGCCAGGGGGCCGAGGTAGTCATCGCTGCTGTCAGCAATGACGGGCCAGCCGAACTGGGCATGCCGCTCCAGCTCCTGGTTGGCATTGATCAGCAGCGGGCCGACTTGCGGCTGCACCCGCTCCAGCACATGGGCCAGCAGCGGCCGGCCGTGCAGCACTTGCAAGCCCTTGGCCACGCCACCCATGCGGCTGCCACGGCCGCCGGCCAGCACCAGGCCGGTGATCTGCTCGCGGGCGGGGGCCGACATCGGTGCGCCGCCTTCAGCCGCCGATGTAGTGCATCTCGACCCGGCGCTCGCCTGTGTCCGCGTTGCCCTGGCCATCCGTGCCCACACCGGCACCGCGCAGCTGCGAGTAGCGGTCGCTGCGCTGCGACCACAGGCCGGCCAGGCTGGCTGCGATCTGCGCATCGCTAGCAGGGCTGCGCAGCAGGGCGCGCAGATCGGTGCCGCGGTGGGCGAACAAGCAGGTGTAGAGCTTGCCTTCGGTCGAGAGGCGGGCGCGGTTGCAGTCGCCGCAGAATGCCTGGCTGACGCTGGAGATCAGGCCGATCTCGCTGCTCAGGCCGCCCTGGCTGATGCGCCAGCGCTCGGCGGTTTCGCCGGCCACGCTGCGGCTCAGCGGCTCCACGGTGAAGGCTTCACGCAGGCGCTGCAGCAGCTGGGCCGAGGGCAGCACCTCGTCCATGCGCCAGCCATTGCTGCTGCCCACATCCATGTACTCGATGAAACGCAGGCGCACACCGCTGCCCAGGAAGTGGCGCGCCATGGGCAGGATCTCGGCGTCGTTGACGCCTTTCTTGACCACCATATTGACCTTGATCGGGCCCAGGCCCGCGGCTTGTGCGGCGGCAATGCCGTCCAGCACCTCGGCCACCGGGAAGCCGACATCGTTCATGCGCTGGAACACGGCGTCGTCCAACCCGTCCAGGCTGACCGTGACGCGGCCCAGGCCCGCGTCCTTGAGGCGCTGGGCCATGCGGGTCAGCAGGGAGCCGTTGGTCGTCAGCGTCAGGTCCAAGGGCTGGCCCGCGGGCGTGCGCAGCTCGGCCAGCATGGCGATCAGGCGTTCGAGGTTCTTGCGCAGCAGAGGCTCACCGCCGGTCAGGCGGATCTTCTCGACCCCCAGGGCCACGAACTGGCGCGCCAGGCGGGTGATTTCCTCGAAGCTGAGCAGGTCGGCATGGGGCAGGAACTCGTAGTGCTTGTCGAACACCTGCTTGGGCATGCAGTAGCTGCAGCGGAAATTGCAACGGTCGGTGACCGAAATGCGCAGATCGCGCAGCGGCCGGCCGAGCTGGTCGCGCGGCGGCAGCGCGGGCTCGGCGGAGTCCATTGGCAGCGGCAAGGCGCTCAGCTGGCGCTGGTCGGCGATCGGGATCACGGGCTTCTTGAGCGGGGGCATGCGTCCGATTGTGCCTCCAGCGACAAAACCTCTTGCGCCGTGGCCCGGCCCGGGGCGGCGCTCGCACGGCCGTGACTATCACCACAAGAGGGGGCTTGCCCTGGGCGCCTGCAGCAGTTGGAATGCGCAACATGACCGGCGTGCTCCATCCTGACCTCCCTCGCTTCATCGCCTTCGGTGCGGCCTACACCGAGCTGCAACGCAGCGGCCCCGACCTCTGGCGCAGCGTCAACCGCGGCGCGCCCTGGCAGGTGGCGGTGGCGCTCTCGACCCTGGGCGAACTCAGCGCCTTTGCCGGCGCCATCAGCCAGGATGCCTTCGGCCAGGAAATCTGGATCGACAGCAGCGATGCCAATCTCGACCTGCGCTTCATCCAGCAACTGCCCAAGCCGCCACTGATGGCCTTGAGCCGGCCCGACGAGGCGCCGCAGTTCTTTGTCGGCCAGGACAGCGCCGACCTGCACTTCCGCCCCGAGGGCCTGCCCAGCGGCTGGCTCAAGCGATTGCGCTGGGCCCATTTCGGCGGGCTGAGCCTGGTGCGTCAGCCTCTCGGCTTGCGCCTGCTGGCGCTGGCCGAGGGCCTCAAGGCCGAAGGCAAAACGCTCAGCTATGCGCCCGAGTTCAGCTTGCAGATGGATTCGCGCTACGACGAGACCCTCGAGCGCATGTGCCGCCTGGCCGATGTGATCCAGATTTCGGAGGCCGAGCTGCGCGGTCTGTTCCGCGCCCAGGACTATCGCGTCGGTCTGGCCCAGATCAGCGCCTGGAACCCGGACGCCATGCTCTTGCTCCAGCACGGCGTGGCCGGCCATGCCACGCTGTTCCGCGGCCGCGAGGAGTGGCATGCGCAGATAGCCGATTACGACGTGGTCGACCCTGTGGGCGCGCGCGAGTCGGGCCTGGCCGGGCTGATCTTCAGCTGCCTTCGCCAACGCGAAGCGCCGGTGCAACAGCATCTGCGCTGGGCCGTGGCGGCAGAAGCCGCGGCCTGCAGCGCAGCCGGTTTCTGCCCGCCTTCGGAAGCCCTGGTCGCAACCCTGGCGGCCCGGGCCTTGCTCAAAACGGGGGGGTGAGCGGGGGGGGGCTGGTCACGGCAGCGCCATGAGTCACCCGGTTTGACTCAATCCGGAATGCGGTAGTCGGCCGGCCCCATCAGGTCAATGCCGCAGGCCAGGTTCTCGGCCCAGGCGATGAACTGTTGCACGGCCGGGCCGCTCATCGGGCTGCCGTGCTGGGGCACGATCATGGCGATGTCCAGCTCGCGCACCATGGCTGCCCAGAGGCGCATGACCTTGTTGCTGACCATGTAGCGGCGGTGGAAGCCTTCCATGTAGCGGATGTGGCCGGCCAGTTCGGTCACCGGTTTGGCGGGGTCGAGCTGGGCGCCCAGCGAGGCACCGAGGTCGCCGGAGAACAGGATGCGGCTGACCGGGTCGTAGAACTGGAAATTGCCCTCGGCGTGCAGGAAATGCGCGGGCAGGGCCCAGAGCTCGAAGCTGTCGGCGCTGCCTTGGCCCAAGCGCAGGCGTTGGCCGGCATCGGGCAGGCCGATGATGCGGCCGGCCGTCTTGCCGGGCTTGCAGAAATGCGGCGCGAAGCGTTCCCAGATGCGCGAGATGTAGACCGGCGCGCTGCTGGCCGTCATCCAGCGGTCCAGCGAGGCGATGATGTCGGGGTCGGCATGCGAAGCCAGGATGGCGGCCAGCTTGTGCGGCGCCATGTACTGGGTCAGGCCCAGGTAGAGCTCGTTGTAGGCGATATTGCCGCCCGGGTCGAGGATGGCGCCGGTGTTGCCGTGTACCAGCAGGAACTGATTGGACTGCACGGCCTCGCCTTCCTCCACGCTGAGCTTGGAGAACATCAGGCAGCGGTGCGAATCCTGGTGGAACAGTTCGATGGGCATGGCGCGCGTGCGGACGAAGCCGTCAGTGGAATGCGCTGACTCTAGCCAGCCCGGGGCGGCCCGCCCTTGAGCCAGATCAAGCCAGATCAAGCCAGATCGAGTCAGGCGTTGCCGGGCGGGTTTGGCGCCAGGCTTTCACGCAGGCTCAGCAGATCCGCCTCGGGCAGGGCGCGGCTGTAGAGCCAACCCTGGGCATCGCTGACCCCGAGTTTGAGCAGCACCTCGCGCTGTGCCTGGGTCTCGACGCCCTCGGCCGTGAGCTCCAGTCCCAAGGTGCTGGCCAGGGCCACAATGGCCCGCACAATGGCCAGATCGTGGCCCTCGCGCTCCAGGTCGCGAACAAAGCTCTTGTCGATCTTGAGTCGGTCGAGCGGGAAATGCTTGAGCAGGGACAGCGAGGAGAAGCCGGTGCCGAAGTCATCGATGGCGAGCTTGACGCCCAAGCGGCGCAGCTCGCCCAGAATCATGCGGCCGCTGTCCACCGATTGCAGGGTCGATTCGGTGATCTCCAGCTCCAGGCAGGCCGGCGGCAGGCCGTGGCGTTTCAGGGCCTCGGCCACCAGCTCGGCAAAGCCCGGCCGTTGCAGCTGGCGCGCCGAAATGTTGACGGCCAGACGCTCCAGCGGCCGGCCGCTGGCCAGCCAGCGCACGCCCAAGCGGCAGGCCTGGTCCAGGGCCCAGCGGCCGTAGTCTTCGATCAGGCCGATGTCCTCGGCCACCGGGATGAAGCGATCGGGGCTGATGGCGCCCAGCTCCGGGTGCTGCCAGCGCATCAGGGCCTCGGCACCGATGACGCGGTGCCGCGCCATGTCGATGATGGGCTGCCAGTGCAGCATCAGCTCCTGGCCCAGGCGCGCGCGGCGCAGGCCTTGTTCAATCTGCAGCCGGGCCACAGCCTTGTCGGAGAGCTGGGCGCTGAACACTTCATAACGGTTGCGGCCCGCGGACTTGGCCTCGTACATGGCAGCGTCCGCGGCTTGAATCAGCGCGTCGGCCGAACAGCCATGCTCCGGGAACTGGGCAATGCCCACGCTGGCCGAGACGGACACCGGGTCGCGCCCCGCGAGCTCCACCGGCAGGCGGATCTGGGCCAGCAGTTTCTCGGCCAGTGCGGTGGCGTCGTCGATGCAGTGAATGTCGCTGAGCAGGATGATGAATTCGTCACCCCCGAGGCGCACCGAGACATCCGAGCGGCGCAAGCAGAGCTCCAGCCGGCGTGCGATCTGGATCAGCAGCTCGTCGCCGACACCGTGACCCAGGGTGTCGTTGATGGTTTTGAAGCCGTCCAGATCCATGAAGAGCAGGGCGAAGCGGGCAGGTTCGCGGTCGTGCTGACCCTCGCTGCCGATGAAGTGGCGCAGACATACTTCGAGGTGATGGCGGTTGCCCAGGCCCGTCAAGGCATCGTGATAGGCCAGATGCTGGATCTGCGTCTCGGCCCGGCGCAAGGCCGAGATGTCGGTGAAGGTCAGCACCTGGTGGCTGAGCCGGCCCTGGGCATCGAGCACCGGGGCCAGGTGTTGCCAGGCCGGGAACAGGCGGCCATCGCGGTGCCGGCACATGGTTTCGCCATGCCAGACGGCGTTGCGTGCGGCGTTGCCTTCGTCGTCGGCGCTGCTGTAGCTGGCGCCCGCATGGAAGGGGGCTTGATCGTTCTGCCGCTGAGCGGGCAGAAAGCTGCGCACGTCCTGGCCCAGCACCTGCTCCAGGGTCCAGCCGGTCATCTGTGTGAACGAAGGGTTGATCGCGCGCACGCGGTGCTGGGTGTCGAGAATGACGATGGCGTCGGCTGCCGATTCGAACACCACGGCGGCGCGGCGCAGCTGGGCCTCGGTCTCGAGCTGCAGGCTGATGTCACGGAACACGCCGATGATCTTGCCGTCGCCGGGCACGCCTTCGCTGAAGTGGCAGGCGCGGATCTCCAACCAGGTGGGCGGCTCCTGGGCGGGCTTCCAGCGCGTCACGCAATGGGCCGAGCCGCCGGGCTGCAGCAGGGCGGCCAGCTGCTCACGGGCCGGCAGCTCGATGCAGGCCATGAAGGCTTGGCGCGACAGGGCAAAGCCGCGTGCCGTGGAGGCCTGCAGGGGTTCGACATGGCCGTTCAGTTCGATCAGGTCCGATTCCGGGTGGAACTCCATCACCCCGAGCTGGGCTGCGTCCAGGGCCAGGCGGTAGCGCTGCTCAGCCCGCTCGGCCAGGCGCTCGACCTCGCGCCGCGCCAGGGCCATGCGGATGGTGGCATTGAGCTCGCGCAGCTCGAAGGGCTTGAGCAAATAGCCATAGGGCGCGGTCAGGCCGGCGCGCTCGAGCGTGGCCGGCTCCGCGTAAGCCGTCAGGTAGACCACGGGGATGTGCAGCTGGCTGATCAAGGCCTGGGCGGCGCGCGTGCCATCGCCGCCCTTGCCGAGATTGATGTCCATCAGCACCAGGTCGGGGCGATCGCTGTGGGCCAACTCCAGGGCGCGCTGCTCGGAGGCCGCCACGCCGTTGACGATGTAACCCAGGGACTCCAGGTCCTGCTTGAGATCCAGCGCGACGATGCGCTCGTCCTCGACGATCTGGATGCGGGCCAGACGAGGCGTGGGCGTCGGAGGGCCGGGCGGCGGCGGGTTCAGGAGTGCGTTCATTCCGGGCTGACCTGGGTGGGCGATGGGGGCGCGCTGGGCGGCACGGGCAAGGCGCGGTCGGGCTGGCTGGCGAAGCTGACGCGGATGCGGGTGCCGGGCCCGTCGAGCAGGCTGAGCTGTCCGTCGAGCTGCTCGGCCAGCAGGGGAATTAGCTGGAAGCCCAGCGTGCGGCTGTCTTTCCAATCGGGGCGCTGGGCCAGGCCGATGCCGTCGTCGCAGACATCGACATGCAGCAGGCCCTCGGCTTCGTGTTCGGCGCGGATCTCGATGCAGCCGGCGCGCCCCTCGGGAAAGGCATGCTTGAACGCGTTCGTCACCAGCTCGTTGACGATCAAGCCGCAAGGAATGGCCTCTTGCAGATGGATGGACAGGCCGCCCTCGGGCGCCTGCACCCGCACCTGGATGTTCTGTTGAGGATCGCTGTAGCTTTCGCGCAGCAAGGCCGCGAGGCGCTTGAGGTAGGGGCCCAGCTCCAGCTCGGTGAAGTCATTGCGCTCGTAGAGCAGCTGGTGGGTCAGGGCCATGGCGCGGATGCGGTTCTTGCTCTCGCGCAGCACCAGCTTGACCGATTCGTCGACATGGCGCGATTGCAGGCGCAGCAGGCTGGAGATGATCTGCAGATTGTTCTTGACCCGGTGGTGCACCTCGCTGAGCAGGGCGGTTTTCTCTTGCAGCGCGCGTTCGATCTGGGCTTGCGCGGCCAGGCGCTCGTCGATGTCGGTCACCGTGGCCAGCACCTCGGGCGGATCGCTGTCGGCAATCGGGTTGAGGCCCACCTCGACATTGAAATGGCTGCCATCGCGCCGCAGCGCCTGCAGCGAACGGCGTTTGGCCATGGGCCGGGTCTGCAGGTGGCCGAAGAAGTGGCTGATCAGGGCCGGGTGGCCGCTGCGCGAGGGCAGGGGCACGAGGGCGTTGATGTCGCTGTCCTGCAGGCCGCCGCTGGGGCAGGCGAACAGCCGGTCCATGGCTGTGTTGGCCAGCAAGATGCGGCCGCTGGCATTGACCAGGGCCATGCCATCGGGCGCCGCGTTGAAGGCGCTGCGAAAGCGCGCTTCGCTGGCACGCAGCGCGCGCTCGCTGTGCACGCGGTCCGAGATGTCGATGCCGCAGGCAATCAGGTGGCTGATGCGCTCCTGCCCGTCGCGCAGCGGGGCCAGCATGAAATCGATGGTCATGCGTGTGTCCCCGCGCATGCGCACGACGATGTCGCGCCGGATCACCTGGCCACGACCGGCGTCGGCGATGGCCGATCGCAGCCAGGCTTGCAGCTCGGTGTCGTGACCCCACCAGTAGGTCTGGTCGAAGGCGCGGCCCAAGACTTCGTCTTTCTCGATGCCGCCCGCCTCCAGCGGCGCGCGGTTGGCCTCCAGCAGCAGGCCGTCCAGGCTGAGCAGGCCGACAAACGCGAACAGCCCGTCCAGCACCCGGCGCAGCTGAGCCTCGCTTTCGCGCAGGGCTTCTTCGGCGCGGCGCTGGCTGCTCAGGTTGACCGCTTGCACCAGGATGCCTGTCACTGTGTTCTGAGTGTCGCGCAGCGGCAGGTAGCTGGCTTCCCAGTCCGAGAGTTCGCCCGGATGGCTGGGCACGCGCACCTGGATGCGGAACTTTTCCAGCGCCTGGCCCTGGTGCAGCACCGCGTGCAGCAAGGGTTGGAGATGGGGGTAGGCCTCGGGCAGGACTTCGGCCACGCTGCGGCCCAGCAAGTGCTCGGCCGGTACGCCGTTGAAATCCGCCAGGGCACGGTTCACCCTTTGGTAGCGCAGCTCGCGGTCGAGTACGGCCAGGCCCACCGGCATATCGCTGGCAAACAAGCTGTCCAGCACGGCGCTGTCAGTGGGCCCGCTCACGCTGAAGACCCCGAGCGGCCGGCCAGGGCGCCGGCCGGATGCGGCGAAAACGAGGCCCGCCGGCGCCAAGCTGGCGGCGGGTTCGAACGCGAAACGATCTGCATGCCTGCTCCTCCCTGGGAACCAACGACAGCCACAAGCGCCAGTTTCGACCCCGTCTATCTTGACGTTTGTCAATTTCTAGTCTAACCGCAGGCCGGGCGGGGCGGCAGCTTCTTTACGTCCTGTTCCAAGCGCTCGGCACTGCCCACGGAGCTGGGGCGGCCCCGTTGATGCCCGGTCTCGCGGCGCTCAGGACCTCGGCGTTTCGCGCCGCGGGCGCATCCCTCAGGCCGGGTCGGGCGCGGGCCCCGCGGTGGCTTGCTTGGGCCGGTGCGAACCCACTTGCAGGCGTGGCCGTTGGCTTTCCGCCTCGGGCAGCGGCTGAACCTCCCGCAGGCTGGCCTGGCAGCGCAGGGTCAGGTCTTGATAGGTCTCGGTGCCGGTGCGCTTCCAGCGGATTTCGTCTTCGCTGAGTTCGCGCAGGACCTTGGCCGGCAGGCCGGCGATCAGCGAGCGCTCGGGCAGCTTGAGCCCGGCGCGCACAAAGGCGCAGGCGGCCACGATGCTGCAGGCGCCGACCTCGGCCGCGTCCATGACCACGGCATTCATGCCGACCAGGGCGTCGTGGCGGACGATGCAGCCATGCAGAACGGCGCCGTGGCCGATGTGGCCGTTGCGCTCGACCACGGTCAGCGAGTCCGGGAAGCCGTGCACCACGCAGCTGTCCTGGACATTGGCGCCCTCGTGGATCTCGATGCGGCCGAAATCGCCGCGCAAGCTGGCCAGAGGGCCGATATAGCAGCCCGGGCCGATGTGGACATCGCCGATCAGCACGGCCGTGGGGTGGACATGGGCGCTGGGGTGGACGACCGGGATGACGCCGTCGATGGAATAGCAGGGCATGGCGGGCAGGGCGGTGAGGGTGGTGAACAGGGCAGCCAGAGTGTCGCCCCTTGGGCTTTGCTGAGGGCGCTCGGGCACTTGTTCACTGCATTCCAAGGGTTTACGCTGATCGGCGCCATCTTGCGCCAAGTCAAGGCGGACCTTACGATCTACCGACCGGTCGGTCAATAGTGTTTTGCTGCACCTATCGACCGAGTCGCAAGCCTGTTTGTTGCTCCATCGCCCCGAGGCCCGCATGCAAGAACCGCAACTTCTGAGCCAGCAGGACGGTGCCGTCCGCACCCTGACCCTGAACCGCCCGGCGGCGCTCAATGCCTTCACTTCGAGCTTGCTGGCCGAGTTGCGCGAGGCCCTGGATGCGGCCGCGGGCGATGCCAGCGTGCGCTGCGTGGTGATCACCGGCGCCGGCCGCGCCTTCTGTGCTGGACAGGATCTGAGCGACCCCATGGTCAACCCCGATCTCAAGCCCGGCGAATCGCCCAAGGACATCGGTGCCTTGCTCGACGGCTTCTACATCCCCCTGGCCCAGCGCGTGCGCAGCATGCCGGTGCCCGTGATCGCCGCCGTCAATGGCGTGGCGGCTGGCGCTGGCGCCAATCTGGCCCTGGGTTGCGACCTGGTGCTGGCGGGTCAATCGGCCAGCTTCATCCAGGCCTTTGCCAAGATCGGCCTGGTGCCCGATTGCGGCGGCAGCTGGTTGCTGCCGCGCCTGGTGGGGCGCGCCAAGGCTTTGCAACTGGCCCTCTTGGGCGAGAAGCTGCCGGCCGCCGAGGCCCAAGCTATCGGCCTGATCTACAAGGCCGTGCCCGATGAAGAACTGGCTGCCAGCGCCCAGGCCCTGGCGCAAAAGATCAGCCAGATGCCGGTGCGCGCCATGGCCCAGACCCGCATGGCGTTTGATGAAGCCGGCCTGCTGGACTTTGACGACGCTCTGCGCCTGGAGGCGGTGACGCAAAGCCAGCTGGGCTTCTCGGCCGACTATCTGGAGGGCGCCGCGGCCTTTTTGCAAAAGCGCGCGCCCAAGTTCAGCGACCGCTGAAGAACCCCAGCGTCAGCATCAAGACGGAGCCGCCCATGAGCATGGATGCACAAGAGATTGCTGAAGCCGTGAAACGCAGCATGTGGGCCCAGGACCGCGCCAGCCAGAGCTTGGGCATGGAGGTGCTGGCCATTGCGCCCGGCGGCGCCACCCTGGCCATGACCGTGCGCGAGGACATGCTCAATGGTTTTGAGATCTGCCACGGCGGCTTGATCACCACCCTGGCCGACTCGACCTTTGCCTTCGCCTGCAACTCCTACAACGAGCTGACCGTGGCCTCCGGCTTCAGCATCGACATCGTGGCACCGGCCCGCCTCGGCGACCGCCTGACCGCGGTGGCGCGCGAGGTTTCGCTGGCCGGCCGCACCGGCGTCTACGACATCACGGTCAAGAACCAGGCCGATCAGTTGGTGGCCGTGTTCCGCGGCAAGAGCTATCGCATCAAGGGCAAGCCGGTGGTGCTCTCGCCCCTGGCCCCGGATATGGAACCCTCGGAAGGTGAGGCATGAACGTGACGACGAACAGCACGCCATCGCGTCCCGGCCTGGACGCGATCGAGAGTGCCAGCCAGGACGAGCTGCAAGCCCTGCAGCTGACGCGCCTGCGCTGGAGCCTGCAGCATGCCTACGACCAGGTGCCGCATTACAAGGCCGCCTTCGATGCGGCCGGTGTGCACCCGTCCGATCTGAAGAGCCTGGCTGACCTGGCCAAGTTCCCCTTCACCACCAAGAAAGACCTGCGCGACAACTACCCCTTCGGCATGTTTGCCGTGCCGCGCCAGCAGGTGGCGCGGGTCCACGCCTCTTCGGGTACCACGGGCAAGCCGACGGTCGTGGGCTACACCCAGCAGGACATCGACACCTGGGCCGGTCTGGTGGCCCGCTCCATCTACGCCGCTGGCGGCCGCGCGGGCGATCTGGTCCATGTGGCTTATGGTTATGGTCTCTTCACCGGCGGCCTGGGCGCGCATTACGGCGCCGAAAAGCTGGGCTGCACGGTCATCCCCATGTCTGGTGGTCAGACCGAAAAGCAGGTGCAGCTGATCCAGGATTTCCGGCCCGACATCATCATGGTCACGCCCAGCTATATGCAGGTGATCATCGAGGAGTTTGCGCGCCAGGGCCTGGATGCACGCGAGATGTCGCTGCGCATCGGCATCTTCGGGGCCGAGCCCTGGACCGAGGCCATGCGCCGCGAGATCGAGGGCAAGGCTGGCATCGACGCGGTGGACATCTACGGCCTGTCCGAGGTCATGGGCCCGGGCGTGGCCAGCGAGTGCATCGAGAGCAAGGATGGCCCCGTGATCTGGGAAGACCATTTCTACCCCGAGATCATCGACCCCGAGACCGGCGCCGTGCTGCCCGATGGTTCGGAGGGCGAGCTGGTCTTCACCTCGCTGAGCAAGCAGGCCTTGCCCATCATCCGTTACCGCACCCGCGATCTGACCCGGCTGCTGCCGCCCACCTCGCGCAGCATGCGGCGCATGGGCAAGATCGTCGGCCGCAGCGACGACATGCTGATCATCCGCGGCGTCAATATGTTCCCGACCCAGATCGAGGAGCTGGTGCTGCAGGAGCCGCAGCTTTCGGGCCAGTACCAGATCGTGGTCTCGCGCGAGGGCGCACTCGACGAGGTGGAGGTGCGCTGCGAGCTGCAGCCGGCCGCCGCAGCCGCCGATGGCAGCCAGGTCGCCCAGGTGGCCAAGTCCTTGCAGCACCGCATCAAGACCCTGGTGGGTGTGTCCACCAAGGTCCATGTCGGTGCGCCCGATTCGATTGAACGCACCCTGGTGGGCAAGGCTCGCCGGGTGATTGACAAGCGCCCGCGTTGATTCAGCCCCGCGGCGGCCTCTTTCAGGAGCAAAGCAGATGTACACCCAAGCCATGAGCGTCGGCCCACAGGATGTGGCCACCAAGGCCAAGAGCGCCGAGGACGCGGCCCGAGAAGCCGCATTCGAGGCCCGCATCGATGCAGGCGATTTCATCGAAGCCAAGGACTGGATGCCCGAGCATTACCGCAAGACCTTGGTGCGCCAGATCAGCCAGCATGCGCATTCCGAGATCGTCGGCATGCTGCCCGAGGGCAACTGGATCAGCCGCGCGCCCACGCTCAAGCGCAAGGCCATCCTGCTGGCCAAGGTGCAGGACGAAGGCGGCCATGGCCTCTACCTCTACTCGGCCGCCGAGACCCTGGGCACCAGCCGCGATCAGATGCTGGACGCGCTGCACAGTGGCAAGGCCAAGTACAGCTCCATCTTCAACTACCCCACGCTGACCTGGGCCGATGTCGGTGTGATCGGCTGGCTGGTCGATGGCGCGGCCATCATGAACCAGGTGCCGCTGTGCCGCTGCTCGTATGCGCCCTATGCCCGGGCCATGATTCGCGTCTGCCGCGAGGAGAGCTTCCACCAACGTCAGGGTTATGAATCCCTGCTGGTGATGATGCAGGACGGCACGGCCGAGCAAAAAGCCATGGTGCAGGACGCGGTGAACCGCTGGTGGTGGCCCTCGCTGATGATGTTCGGCCCGGCTGACAAGGATTCGCCCAACTCTGAGCAATCGATGCGCTGGGGCATCAAACGCATCAGCAACGACCAGCTGCGCCAGAAGTTCGTTGACGCCACCGTGCCCCAGGCCCAGATCCTGGGCATCACGCTGCCGGACCCTGATCTCAAATGGAATGAAGAGCGCGGCGAGCATGACTTTGGCGCCATCGACTGGGCCGAGTTCTGGCGCGTGGTTGGCGGTGACGGCCCCTGCAACCGCGAACGCCTGGCCACCCGCGTCAAGGCCTGGGACGACGGCGCCTGGGTGCGCGAAGCCGCCCTGGCCCACGCCCGCAAACACATGAACAAGAAGGAGCAAGCCGCATGAGTTCGATCAACAAGGAATGGCCGCTGTGGGAAGTGTTCGTGCGCAGCAAGGCCGGCCTGGACCACAAGCATTGCGGAAGCCTGCACGCGCCCGACGCCAAGATGGCGGTGCAGATGGCCCGCGAGGTCTACACCCGGCGCCAGGAAGGCTGCAGCATCTGGGTGGTGCTCTCCAACCAGATCGTCGCCTCCGACCCGGGCGAGAAGGGCATGTATTTCGATCCGGCCGAAGACAAGGTGTACCGCCACCCGACCTTCTATCAGTTGCCCGATGCCATCAACCACATGTAAAGAAGCCGCTGGTATGACGCAAGCATCGATTCAAGTGGGCGCCAGCCCGCAAGTGCAGTACCTGCTGCGCATCGCCGACAGCTGTCTGATCCTGGGTCAGCGCCTGGGCGAGTGGTGCGGCCACGGCCCCATCCTCGAGGAAGACCTGGCCCTGGCCAATATGGCCTTGGACCTGATCGGCCAGGCGCGCGCCTTGCTGACGCATGCCGCGCAACTGGACGGACAGGGCCATGACGAAGACCAGCTCGCTTTTCTGCGCGAGGAGCGCCAGTACCTGAACCCGGTGCTGATGGAGCTGCCGCGCGGCGATTTCGCCTTCACCCAGGTGCGCAACTTCGCCGTCGCCACATGGTTGCAGCTGCTCTGGGGCCGCCTGGCCTCCAGCAGCGATGCCGAAGTGGCGGCGATTGCCGCCAAGGCCGTCAAGGAATCGCGTTACCACCAGCAGCATGCTGCCGACTGGGTGGTGCGCCTCGGTGATGGCACGGAAGAATCCGCCGCCCGCATGCGCGAAGCCCTGGCACAGCTCTGGCCCTTGTTCAATGAGCTCTTCGACGCCGATGCGGTCGATGCCGCGGCGGTGGCCCAGGGCTTGGGGCCGGCCTGGTCGGAGCTGCGTGCCGACTGGCAGGCGCAGATGGACGAGGTGCTGGCCGACGCCACCCTGGCCCATCCCAAGCCCAGCGCCTACGTGTCCGCCGGCCGCCGTGGCGTGCACAGTGAGCACATGGGCCATCTGCTGGCCGAGATGCAGTACCTGCAGCGCGCCTACCCCGGGGGCAAGTGGTAATGAGTCTGCCCTCCAGCAGCGCCTGCGGTCGGCTGGAAGCCGCCTGGGAGGTGCTGCGCCAGATTCCCGACCCCGAGGTGCCGGTGATCTCGCTCTGCGAGCTCGGCATCGTGCGCGATCTGCGCCTGCGCGAGGACGGGGTCGAGGGCCTGGAGGTGGTGCTGACGCCCACCTACAGCGGCTGCCCGGCGACCGAGCTGATTCAGGACGATGTGCGCATGGCCTTGTCTGCTTTTGGCTCGGTGCAGGTGACCCTGCAGCGCGCGCCGGCCTGGACCACCGACTGGATCACGGCCGAGGGCCGCGAGAAGCTGCGCGCCTACGGTATTGCACCGCCCGGGCCGGTGGCGGCGGGTGCCGAGCAGCCGATCCGCCTGGTGCACCGCGCCTCGCTGAGCCAGCTGGCCTGCCCGCGCTGCGGCAGCTTGCAGACCGAAAAGCTGTCTGCTTTTGGCTCGACAGCCTGCAAGGCCCTGTACCGATGCTTGAGCTGCCGCGAGCCGTTTGAGCATTTCAAACCCATCTGAATACAAAAGACGGATCCCTGCGATGAGTCTGCATTTCCATCCCCTCAAAGTTCGTGCGGTGACCCCGGACACTGACGACGCCGTGATCCTCAGCTTCGATGTGCCTGCCAGCCTGCAAGCCGATTTCCAGTTTGTGCCTGGGCAATACCTGACCCTCCGCCATGAGGTGAAGGGCCAGGACCTGCGCCGTTCCTATTCCATCTGCGCCGGCGCCGATGATGGCGAGCTGCGCGTGGGTGTGCGCCGGGTGGAGGGCGGTGCCTTCTCGAGCTGGGTGCATGGCGAGCTCAAGGCCGGCGCGGTGATCGAAAGTTATCCGCCCCAGGGGCGCTTCGGTGCCCAGGCTCTGGCCGGGCGCGGCGAGCATCATGTCGGTATCGCGGCTGGCTCGGGCATCACGCCCATCCTGTCCATCATGAAGACGGTGCTGGCGCGCGACCCCGAGGCCCGCTTCACCCTGATCTACGGCAACCGGGCCCAGGCCTCCACCATGTTCAAGGAGGAGATCGAGGATCTGAAGAACCGCTATATGACGCGGCTGTCTCTGCACCCGGTGTTTTCGCGCGAGCAGGTCGATGCGCCGCTGCAAGCGGGGCGCATCGATGCGGGCAAGCTGGCGGTGTTCCTGGCCACGGTCTTGCCACCGTCCAGCATCGACCAAGCCTACATCTGCGGGCCTTTCGAGATGAACGAGGCGGCCGAGGCCACCTTGCGCGCCTCCGGCGTGGACGAGTCGCGCATCCATGTCGAGCGCTTCGGCACGCCCGAGATGCAGGCCGGCCAGCCGGCGCCACACCAAAGCTTGGCCGGCGATGCCGACAACGCCCGCGTGACGGTGATTCGCGACGGCCTCAGCCGCGAGATTGAGTTTTCCAAGAGCGATGCCAGCCTGCTGGACGCCGCCGCGCGTGCAGGCATGGATGTGCCCTTTTCCTGCAAGAGCGGTGTCTGCTCGACCTGCCGCTGCAAGCTGCTGGAGGGTGAGGTGCGCATGGACAAGAACTTCGCGCTCGATAAGCATGAGATCGCTGCCGGTTTCATCTTGAGCTGCCAGGCCCATGCATTGACGCCCCGCGTGGTGATTTCTTTTGATGAACGCTGAACCGATGTCGCGCTCCCGTTCACCGATGGACGCAAGCTGATGGCCCGCGGACGCGCTCCGGGTTTCGAGAACCAGCGCGAGCAGATCCTTCGCGAGGCCGCGCGATTGTTCGCGCATCAAGGCTACCCGGGCACTTCGATGAATGCCGTGGCCGAAGCCTGCGCCGTGAGCAAGCCCACGCTGTACCACTATGTGCGCGACAAGCACGAACTGCTGGTGCAGATCTGCGAGAGCCATGTCCAGGATCTGGAGTCATTGGTGCAAGAGGTGCTGGCGCAAGACCTGGCCCCCGAGGCGCGCCTGCGTGCCCTGATCGCCCGCTTTGTGCAGGCCTATGGCCAGGCGCAGAACGAGCACCGGGTGCTGACCGAAGATGTGAAGTTCCTGGACGAAGCCGATCGCCTGCGCCTGACCGCGATCGAGCGTCGTGTGGTCGCGGCCTTTGCCGACAGTGTGGCGGCCGTGCGGCCCGAGCTGCAGGGAGCCAGGCTGCACAAACCGCTGACCATGCTGCTCTTTGGCATGATCAACTGGACCTTCACCTGGCTCAAGCCCGATGGCGAGCTGACCTATGACGCGGTGGCCCCCATGGTGGCCGATCTGTTCTTTGGCGGACTGGGCGCGGTGCAAGCCGAGCCTGGGGCGCAGGCCTTGCAAGCTTGATGAAGGCTTGGCGGCGGACCATGGCTGGCTTGCCTCGGCACGCCTTTTTTCACGGACAACACACAGGAGACAGAACGAGCATGAATGCCACTTCGCTGAAGCACCCATCGTCGTCACACCGCAAGACCTGGCTGAGCCTGGCCGCTGGACTCTTGCTGTGCGCCCAAGCCCTGGCCGACATCAATGTCGGCGTCACCGTCTCGGCCACCGGGCCGGCAGCTTCCCTGGGCATCCCGGAGAAGAACACCTTGAGCCTGATGCCGACCAGCATCGCCGGCCAGAAGGTCAATTACATCGTGCTCGACGATGCCTCTGACACCACCTCGGCCGTGGCCAACACGCGCAAGCTGATCACCGAGCACAAGGTCGATGTGGTGATCGGCTCGACCACCAGCCCCAATTCCCTGGCCATGATCGATGCCGTGGTTGAGGGCGCCACGCCCATGATTTCCATGGCGGCCTCCAACCGCATCGTCGACCCGGTGGACGCCAAGAAGCGCTGGGTCTTCAAGACCCCGCAGAACGACATCATGATGGCCCTGGCCATCGCCCAGCACATGGCTTCGGCGGGTGTGAAGACCGTGGGCTTCATCGGCTTTGCCGATGCCTACGGCGAGGGCTGGTTCCAGGAGTTCAGCAAGATCGCCGAGCTCAAGGGCCTGAAGCTGGTTGCGTCTGAGCGCTACAACCGCACGGACACCTCGGTCACGGGCCAGGTTCTCAAGCTGGTGGCGGCCAAGCCCGATGCGGTGCTGATTGCGGGCTCGGGCACGCCGGCCGTGCTGCCGCAGAAGTCACTGCGTGAGCGCGGCTATGCCGGCAAGTACTACCAAACCCACGGTGTGGCCAACAACGACTTCCTGCGCGTCGGCGGCAAGGATGTGGAAGGCACCTTCCTACCCAGCGGTGGCGTGCTGGTGGCCAGCCAGCTGCCGGCCGATCATCCGGTCAAGAAGAGCGCACTCGACTACGTCGCCAAGTACGAAGCGGCCTTTGGCAAGGGCACGGTCTCGACCTTCGGCGGCCATGCCTGGGATGCCGGCCTGCTGCTGCAGGCAGCCCTGCCGGTGGCGCTGAAGAAGGCACAGCCCGGCACGCCGGCCTTCCGCGCCGCGCTGCGCGATGCGTTGGAGGGCGTGAAAGAACTGCCCGGCGCCCACGGCGTGTTCAATATGTCGCCGACCGATCACCTGGGCCTGGATCAGCGTGCCCGCGTGATGGTGAAGATCGAAAAGGGCGCCTGGCTCTACCAGCCCTGACACCAGCCCTGACGCCGGGTTCACACGGAACCCTTAGCAAGCAGGGGCCCGATCGGGCCCCTTTTGAAATCCATCCTAAGAAGCACAAACGCCATGAGCGCCACCCCTCCCATTCTTCAAAGCCTGATTGCCAACCGCTGGATCGGCAGCCAGGCGGCCCGAGCCTTGCACAGCGCCGTCAACGGCCGGCCGGTGGCGCTGACCCATGCGGATGAGATCGACTTTGCCGAGAGCCTGAGCTATGCCCGGGGTCAGGCCCTGCCTGCCTTGCTGGCCCTGGATTTCCAGCAACGCGCCGCCCGGCTCAAGGCCTTGGCGACCTATCTGCTGGAGCGCAAGGAGGGGCTGTACGCCATTTCTGCCCACACCGGCGGCACGCGCAGCGACAACTGGATCGATATCGAAGGCGGCATCGGCACCTTGTTCGCCTACGCCAGCATCGGCCGGCGTGAGCTGCCCTCCAGCAATGTGATGCACGAGGGCCCGGCCATTCCGCTGAGCAAGGAGGGGCAGTTCATCGGCTCCCACATCCTGGTGCCCAAACGAGGCGTGGCGGTGCACATCAATGCCTTCAACTTCCCCATGTGGGGCATGCTGGAGAAGTTCGCGCCCAGCTTCCTGGCGGGCATGCCTTGCATCGTCAAGCCGGCCACCGCCACCTCCTTCGTGGCCGAGGCCTGTGTGCGCCTGATCCATGAAAGCGGCCTGCTGCCGGCCGGAAGCTTGCAGCTGATCGTGGGCGGCTCGGGCGACTTGCTGGACCGCCTGGAGGAGACCGATGTGGTCACCTTCACCGGCTCGGCCGACACCGCCGCCATGCTGCGGGTGAACAAGAATTTGGTTGCTCGCTCCATCCCCTTCAACGGCGAAGCGGACAGTCTGAACTGCGCCATCCTGGCGCACGATGTGGAGGTGGGCGACCCCGAGTTCGAGCTCTTCGTGAAAGAGGTGGCGCGCGAGATGACGGCCAAGACCGGCCAGAAGTGCACCGCCATCCGCCGCGCCATCGTGCCCGCCCGCCACATCGATGCGGTGGCCGAGGCCTTGCGTGCGCGCCTGGCCAAGATCAAGGTCGGTGACCCGGCCGTCGACGGCGTGCGCATGGGCGCCCTGGCCTCCAAAGCCCAGCAGGCCGATGTGGCCGAGCGCGTGGCCTTGCTGAGCGCCGGCAATGAAATCGTCTTCGGCGCCAAGGACGGCTTTGCGCCGCTGGGCGATGGTGTGGGCGAGGGCGCTTTCTTTGCGCCGACCTTGCTGCTCTGCCGCGATGCCTTCGCCAACGAGCAAGTTCACAACCTGGAAGCCTTCGGCCCGGTGTCCACCTTGATGCCATACCAGGAGCTGGACGAGGCACTGAGCCTGGCCGCCAAGGGCCGCGGCAGCCTGGTCGGCTCGGTGGTCACCAAGACGCCGGCGATTGCCGCGCAAGCGGTCTATCACGCCGCGGCCTTCCACGGCCGTCTGCTGGTGCTGGACCGAGACGCCGCCAAGGAGTCCACGGGCCACGGCTCGCCCCTGCCGCAGCTCAAGCATGGCGGCCCCGGCCGCGCTGGGGGTGGCGAAGAGCTGGGTGGCATCCGCTCGGTCAAGCACTACCTGCAGCGCTGCGCGGTGCAGGGCAGCCCGACCATGCTGAGCGCCATCACCGGCGAGTACCAGCGCGGCGGCCGGGTGCAGGAGGATGCCGTCCATCCCTTCCGCAAGTATTTCGAAGAGATCCAGGTCGGCGATTCCCTGCTGACCCACCGCCGCACCGTCAGCGAGGCCGACATCGTCAATTTCGGCGGCGTCTCGGGTGACTACTTCTACATGCACTTCGACGAAGTGGCGGCCAAGGACACGCAGTTCGGTCAGCGCATCGCCCACGGCTACTTTGTGTTGTCGGCCGCGGCCGGCCTCTTTGTGTCGCCGGCGCCCGGCCCGGTGCTGGCCAATTACGGCCTGGACACGCTGCGCTTTGTGAACCCGGTGGCGATCGGTGACACCATCCAGGCGCGCCTCACTTGCAAACGCCGCATCGACCGCGGCAATCGCCCCGACCAGCCGCCGCAGGGCGTCGTGGCCTGGGATGTGCAGGTGATGAACCAGCGTGGCGAGCTGGTGGCCAGTTATGACATCCTGACCCTGGTGGCCAAGAAGCCGGTTTGAGCATCCTCTGCTGACAGGCCCGGGCCGGCGCCGTGATACCGTGCCGGCCATGAACACGCATTTGCAAGCCGCACAGAACGCGGTGCTGAACGAGGAAGACACCTGGGTGCAGAGCGATCTGCTCTGGCGCGATGAGCGCTGGACGGCCGAGGTCATCAAGAACGAAGACGACGAGGGCTGGGCCGTGGCCATGACCCTGGCGGGCGAGGCCGAACCCGCCTTGGTCGGCCCCTGGACCATGGGTCGCGACAAGAAGAACCCCAAGCCTTTGTCGGCGCCGGCCTTTCACACCTTGGTGAAAACCGCCTCCGAGGTGCTGCGTCGGCATGAGCAGCAGCTCCACGCCCGCCTGCACAAGAGCTTGAAGATCGACACCGAGCAGGGCCGCATCCAAGTCTTGCTGGACATCGTTCCCGATGAAGACAACCCTTATGCCACGCTGACTGCGCGCAACGACGATGGGGAGACGATCGCGCAGATCAAGGTCGACGCCGGTTTCAAGCTGAGCGAAGCCTCGGCCCAGGCCTGGGCAGCGAAAGAGTTCTTGCGGCCTTGAGTTCGGCCTGAAGACCGTCCAACGTCCGGCGGCTTACTTGGCCGGCGCGTTGTTGTTGGCTGCCGCCGCGTTCAGATCGGCGCGGCGTGCCCCGGTGAAGCGCTTGGCCCAGTAGGCCTCGCGCATGTCCTCCACCCGCACGGCGCCGCCGACGCGGGGCGAGTGGATGAACTTGCCCTCGCCGACGTAGATGCCCACATGCGAGAAGGTGCGGCGCATGGTGTTGAAGAACACCAGATCGCCGGGCTTGAGTTCGGTCTTGTTGATGGGCAGCAGGCTGGCCAGACGGGCCTGTTCGTCGGCGCGGTGCGGCAGCACCATGCCCACGCTGAGCTCGAAGATGTGGCGGGTGAAGCCGCTGCAGTCAAAGCCGCTTTCGACCGACTTGCCGCCGCGCGTGTAGCGCACACCCAGGAAGTTCATGGCCGAGAGCACCAGGCCGGAGGCGGTGTCGCGCACCTGGTTCAGCAGGCTGTTGGATTCGGCTTGCGCCAGCAGGCCGCGTTCTTGCAGAAATCGGCTGACGGGGTCGCTGGAGGTGGCTGCGGTGGCGCCAACCGGGCTGTTGGCGCCCAGGCTGGCCGAGGCCGCCGCGGCTGCGGGAAGGACGGCGGCCGGGTTGTTGGCCGCGGTATTTGCTGTGTTGGCGGCGTGGCTGTTGCCCGACGCGTTGTTGCTGCCCGTGCCACCGTTGTTGGCGCTGCTGTGGCCGCCGCCCACGCCGGGCAGCAGGCTCAGGCCGTAGGCACCGGTCACCATGCCGGGCGGCGGTGCGCTTTGCGCCCAAGCGGCCGTGGCGCCCATCAAACCCAGGCTCGCCATCAAACCCAGCGCGCGGACAGCACGTCCGAGCGAAGTGGCAGTAGGTGAGTGGGTCTGGCGGCTGGCGTCGAGCATGGTGTTCGGCGCGCAGCTTATGGGGGGGCTGTTGCGGGTGTCAAGCAAAGTGGCAGGCGACCGAGGGAAATCCCGGCGCAATCAGAAGGCAGCGGAAGCAATCATCAACCCCAGTCGCTGCTCGATCTAGGGCTAACCCTTAATTTGAACACAGATGATGTCTGGCTTTGAGGTGACAGGTCTTGCGTTCCGGCAAGGTTTCACGGTTTGCGCTGGCGCAGCCCATGCCGCGGGGCACTTGTCGGCTGTGCGGCTTGCGCGCGGTGCACGGCTTGCAAAGGTCTGGCCTGTCGCAAACCCCGCTGTGGCCGGGGTTCGCGGAGGCGCACAATCCCGGCCCACAAGGCCGCTGCGAGCAAAGCGTTTACGCCTGCAGCCCTCGGGCGGCCAGAGGCCTCTGGTTCGCCCCATGATCTCATTTCATTTCTTCCCGATTGCCACCATGAAGCACAAGCATCTGTTCCTCGGCGCTGCCGCTCTTTTGCTGGGCGCACAGGCGCTGGCCCAGAGCGGCGCCGCCGCCGCCGTTCTGCCCGGCCCGGCGTTTCCGCAATTCAAATCGGCCGCGCAGGTCAAGTCGGCTTGCGATGCCGGATTGGCCGGTGCCAAAAAGCGCTTGGCTGCGCTGGAACGTCGCAAGCTGGATACCGGCTGGCTGGCGGCCTATGACGATTACTACACCTACCAGGAGGACGTGCAGTACCCGATCGAGTTCGTGCTCAATGTCCACCCCGACAAAGCGGTGCGTGAGGCCGCCCAGGCCTGCGCCATGGCCTGGTCCGAGTACAACACGGGGGTGGGCCAGAACGAAAAGCTCTACCGCGCCCTGAAGAGCGTGCCCACGCCCACCGCTCTGGAGCGCGAGCTGCAGCGTGTGGCCCTGGGCAGCTTCGAGGATGCGGGCGTGGCGCTGCCGCCGGCCAAGCGCAAGCAAGCCAAGACCTTGCTGGTGCGCCTGGCCGAGCTGGACCAGAAGTTCGGTCAGAACCTGCGCGATGCCGGCGTCAAGGTCAGCTTCAGCGAGGCGGAGCTCAAGGGCGTGCCCGAGGGTGTTTGGGCCAAGGCGCCGCGCGATGCGCAGGGCCGCATCGTGCTGGGTGTGGACTACCCCAGCTCCGGCCCGGTGATCCAGATGGCCGAAGACCCTGCCGCGCGTGAGCGCATGTGGCGGGCCAAGAACAGCGAAGGCGGGGACGCCAACCTCAAGATCCTCGACGAGATCACGCAGGCGCGCCAGGATTTCGCCAAGCTCTTTGGCTACAGCAACTTCGTGGACTTCAATCTGCGCCGCCGCATGGCCAAGGACTCGGCCAGTGCCTGGAAGTTCCTCAACGAGGTGAAGAGCCAGGTGAGCGAGCGCGAAGTCGCCGATATGGCCCAGTTGCGCGCCGCCAAGGCCCAGCACCTGGGTACCCCGCTGGAGGCCACCCAGGTCTTCGCCTGGGACAGCGCTTTTTATGCCGAACGCCTGCGGCAGGCGCAGTTCTCGGTCGACCAGGAAGCCTTCCGCGAGTACTTCCCGGCCCAGGAAAGCCTGAAGTTCGCCATGCGCGTGATCGAGCGGCTGATGGGCGTGAAGTACACCCGCGTGCCGGCCGAGCTGTGGCATCCGGAGGCTCAGGCCTATGCCGTCAGCGACGCTGCCAGCGGCAAGCCCCTGGCCACGCTTTACGTGGATCTGTTCCCGCGCGAGGCCAAGTACAACCATGCGGCCGTCTGGCCGCTGCGCTCCAGCGCCACCCGTATCGGCCGCACGCCCACGGCCGCCCTTGTGGTCAACTTCGACCGCAAGGGCCTGACCCTGGGTGAGATGGAGACGCTGCTGCACGAGCTGGGTCATGCCGTGCACAACAACCTGTCCAACACCCACTACGCCTCGCAAGGCGGTACCAATGTGATGCTGGACTTTGTGGAAGCCCCTTCGCAGATGCTGGAAGACTGGGTTTACGACAAAAAGGTGCTCAAGCTCATGGCCGAGGTCTGCCCCAGCTGCAAGCCGGTGCCGGATGCCCTGGTGGACAAGGCGGTGGCGGCCAAGGAGTTCGGCAAGGGCTCTCAGTACGGCCGCCAGCATCTGTTCGCCAGTTATGACCTGGCCTTGCATGGCCCGGTGCACCAGGAGCCGCTGGCCCTGTGGGCCAAGATGCAGGGCGCCACGCCTCAGGGTTATGTCGAGGGCAGCAAGTTCCCGGCCGGCTTTGCCCATGTGGCGGGCGGTTACGGCGCCGGCTATTACGGCTACCTCTGGAGCTTGGTCGTGGCCATGGATCTGCGCACGGCCTTTGCCGCTGACAAGCTCAACCCGGAGACGGGCATGCGCTACCGCAATCTGGTGCTGGGTCAGGGTGGCCAGAAGCCGGCGCCTGAGCTGGTGCGCGATTTCTTGCAGCGTGACAGCAATGCCAAGGCCTTCTTCGATTACCTGAAACGCTGATCCTTGCCGATCTTGACCGTCGCCGCTGCCGCTCCTGGCGTTGGCTTCTGTTTCGAGCCCGCAACTCCTGCACGGAGTTACGGGCTTTTTCATTTGCTTGCAGCTCAGGGTAATTGTTACGCCGAACGGTCTGGCCGGCACGCACAATGCCGGCGATCCATGTCAGTGGGACCCGCGTCATTTGGCGAGCTCTGGTCAGAGGCCATCCCCGGCCATTCCCGGCCAAGTCGCAACCGAGCTCGCAGCAGAAGCTCTGCTGCATGCCCCACAGTTCCGTCACCAGTCCACGGGAGTTCTTGCCTTGAAGTACCCCAAGCTTCGCGCCATCCTTTTGACCTCCTTGCTGTGCGCGCCCGCCTTGGCCGCTCAGGCCTTGAGCTTTGCGGTCAATGAAGGGGTCAGCTATCGCGTGCCCCTGAGTGAGATCCGCACGCGTTACGAAGGCATTGCCGCTGACCTCAGCAAGCTGCTGCGCCAACCGGTCACCATCGAGCCCATCGGCGACTACCCGACCTTGCGCCAGGGCCTGGCTGACAAGCGCTGGGAGCTGGCCCTGGTGCACCCGGCGCATATCTCCATTGCCGCCATCCGCGATCAGGGCTACAGCCTGCTGGCCGTGACCAAGGGCTTCACCGGCTACAAGGCCAGTTTTCTGGTGCGCGCGGACAGCACGCTCAAATCGCTGGCCGAACTCAAGGGGCAGCGCCTAGGTGCGCCTGATGAAGATTCCATCACCTCCATGATGGTGCGCGCCACCTTGCGCGACAACGGCGTGGTGCCCAAGCAGATGGAGATCACCTACACCCGTTACCAGGACGCCGTGCCCTTCTTCGTGGAGAACCGCCTGACCCATGCGGGCGCCACCGCCTCCAACGCCCTGGTCAAGGACTGGCAGGACAAGGGCGGCAAGGTGTTGGCGGCGTCCAAGGCGGTGCCCATCAAGCACATCATCGCCAGCCCGCAGCTCAGCGCGGAACAGGTCGAGAAGGTTCGCGCCTACTTTCTTGCCCTGGACAGCAGCGAGGACGGGCGCAAGAAGCTGGAGCCCACCAAGTGGAAGGGCTTCGAGGCCTACGACCAGGCGGCTCTGCTGAAACTTGGTGTTTGGCTGGATGTGAAATGACATCTTTCGCTGCGACACTGCGCCCCGAACCGGCCTGCTCCTGAATCTGAACGAGATGCAACGATGAGCCAAGACTCCCTGTTTGAGATGTTGTCGCAGCAATCGCAGCCCGACACTCCGGCCCTGCGAGCCCCGGGGCGGCCGGCCTTGAGTCATGGCGCATTGCGCCAGCTGGCGGCGGATACGGTGTCCCGTCTCAATCACTTGGGCATCGGCCGCAATGACCGGGTTGCGCTGGTTCTGAACAACGGCCCCGAAATGGCCGCTTGTTTTCTGGCCTGCGCCTGCGGCGTGGCCAGTGCGCCGCTGAACCCGGCCTACCGCGCCGAGGAGTTCGAGTTCTACTTGGGCGATCTGCAGGCCAAGGCCCTGATCGTGGAGCGCGGCAGCGCCTCACCCGCCGTGGCGGTGGCGCTGGAATTGGGCGTTCGCATCCTGGAGCTGGTGGTTGAGGACGGCGCGCCGGCCGGCAGCTTCACGCTTCACGAGACCGAGGGCGGCGCCCGCACCGAGGGCCCGGCAGCGCAGGCTGGCTATGCCCAGCCCGACGATGTCTCCATGGTTCTGCACACCTCGGGCACGACCTCGCGGCCCAAGATCGTGCCGCTGTCCCAGCGCAATCTCTGTGCCTCGGCCCGCAACATCCGCCAGAGCCTGCAGTTCCAGCCCAGTGACTGCGGCCTGAATATCATGCCGCTGTTCCACATCCACGGCCTGATCGCCGGGGTGCTGGCGCCGCTGTCGGCGGGGTCCCAGGTGTTCTGCACGCCGGGTTTCAATGCGCTGAAGTTCTTCGGCTGGATGGACGAGGCCGCACCGAGCTGGTACACGGCAGTGCCCACCATGCATCAGGCCATTCTGAGCCGCGCGAGCAAGAACCAGGAGGTGATTGCCCGTCACCCGCTGCGCTTCATGCGCTCGTCTTCGTCGTCCATGCCGCCGCAGGTGATTGCCGAGCTGGAGCAGGTGTTTGGCGCACCGCTGATTGAGGCCTACGGCATGACCGAGGCCACCCATCAGATGTGCAGCAACCCGCTGCCGCCGGCCGTGCGCAAGCCCGGAACGGTGGGCCTGGCAGCAGGACCCGAGGTAGCCATCATGGGCGCCGGAGGCGCGCTGCTGGCGGCTGGCGAGACCGGCGAGATCGTCATCCGCGGTGCCAATGTGACGGCGGGTTATGAGAGCAACCCGAGCGCCAATGCCGAGGCTTTCAGCCAGGGCTGGTTCCGCACCGGCGACCAGGGCGTGATGGACTCCGAGGGCTATGTGTCCATCACCGGCCGGCTCAAGGAAATCATCAACCGCGGTGGCGAGAAGATCAGCCCACGCGAAGTGGACGAGGTGCTGATGGACCACGCGGCCGTGGCGCAGGTGGTGTGCTTCGGCATGCCGCATGCCAAGCTGGGCGAAGAGGTCGCGGCTGTGGTGGTGCTGCGCGAGGGGCAGGCCGCCAGCGAGCGCGAGCTGCAGGACTTTGTGGCCCAGCGCCTGGCGGACTTCAAGGTGCCGCGCAAGATCTTGTTCATGGACGAGATCCCCAAGGGGGCGACGGGCAAGCTGCAGCGCATCGGCCTGGCACAGAAGTTGGGCCTGGGCTGAGTTTTTTCCGTTTCATCGATTGACTGCCAACAGTGCAATAAAGGGAGAGCGTTTCATGGGAGTGCGTGCGATCCACAAGAAGAACAACAAGACCTGGTGGGCTGCGGCCCTGCTGGGCCTGGCGGCCGTGCAGGCCCAGGCCGCCGGCTGGGTGCCGACCAAGCCGATCGAGTTCATCGTGCCTGCGGGCACCGGCGGCGGTGCCGATCAGATGGCTCGTTTCGTCCAGGGCATGGTGTCCAAGCACCAGCTCAGCCCGCAGCCGATGGTGGTGGTGAACAAGGCGGGTGGTGCCGGCGCCGAAGGCTTTCTCGATGTCAAGGGCGACAAGGGCAATCCGCACAAATTGGTCATTACCTTGTCCAACCTCTTCACCACGCCCATGGCCACCGGTGTGCCTTTCAACTGGCGAGACCTGACGCCGGTCAGCATGCTGGCATTGGATCAATTTGTGCTCTGGGTCAACGAAGAGGCGCCTTTCAAGACGGCCAAGGACTACTTCAATGCGCTGAAGGGTCAGAACCCCAACAGCTTCAAAATGGGCGGCACGGGCTCCAAGCAGGAGGACCAGATCATCACCGTGATGCTGGAGAAGGCCACCGGTAAGAAGATGATCTACATCCCCTACAAGGGCGGCGGTGATGTGGCGGTGCAGCTGGTGGGCAAGCATGTGGACTCCACCGTCAACAACCCGATCGAGGCCGAGTCGCACTGGCGCGCCGGCAAGCTGCGGCCGCTGTGTGTGTTCGATGAGCAGCGCATGCCTTACCCGGCCAAGGTCACTGCAAGCCAGGCCTGGGCCGATTTGCCCACCTGTGCATCGCAAGGCATCCCGGTCAGCTATCTGATGCTGCGCGGCATCTTCATGCCGCCGGGTGTCAGTGCCGAGCAGACGGCGTTCTACCAAGAGCTGTTCAACAAATTGCGCGCCTTGCCCGAGTGGAAGGACTTCATGGCCAAGGGTGCGTTCCGGCAAACCGCGCTGCAGGGCGCCGAGTTCATCGATTGGTTGGGCAAGAACGAGCAGCAACACCGTGTGCTGATGAAGGAAGCGGGCTTCATGGCGCAGTAAGCCAGGGGCTCATCTCGGCTGGGAGGCGGGGTGATGAGCGAAGAACAAAACATGAAGACTGAATCGGCGGCGCGTAGAGACAACCTGTCCGCAAGCGCTGGGCCGGGTGCTTGGCAGCTGCGCTGGGTGGAACTGGGCGTGGCCCTGTTCCTGCTCGTCGTGGCTGGCCTGGTGATCAAGGACAGCCTGCGCCTGGGCATTGGCTGGGCCGATGACGGGCCGCGCTCCGGCTATTTCCCGTTTCGCATCGGCCTGGCGCTGGCGGCCTGTTCGGCCTGGCTCTTGCTCCAGCAACTGCTGCGTTGGCCGCGCTTGCGCAGCCGCGTGTTTGCGGAAGGTGCGCAGTTGCGCGATGTGGCGGCGGTGCTGCTGCCAACCGCCGTGTTTGTCGCCGCCATCCCCTGGCTGGGCATCTATCTGGCAGCCTGCTTGCTGGTGGCTTGGTTCATGTGGCGCAACGGCGGCTATCGCTGGCCCTGGCTCGTGGGGTTGCCGCTGGCGGTGAGCGTCAGCTTGTTCCTTTTGTTTGAACGCGCCTTCACACAGCCTTTGCCCAAGGGCCCGATCGAACACTGGCTGGGCTTCTGAGATGGATGATTTTTCCAATCTGCTGCACGGCTTTTCGGTCGCCGCCACCGTGCCCAATCTGGGCTATATGTTGGTGGGCATCCTGCTGGGGGTCTTGATCGGCGTGCTGCCGGGCTTGGGTGGCGCCAATGGCGTGGCCATCCTGCTGCCGCTGACCTTCACCATGGACCCCACCACCGGCATCATCATGCTGTCCTGCATCTACTGGGGCGCTTTGTTCGGCGGGGCCATCACGTCCATCCTCTTCAACATCCCCGGTGAACCCTGGTCGGTGGCCACCACCTTTGATGGTTACCCCATGGCCCAACGTGGCCAGGCGGCGCAGGCGCTGACGGCGGCCTTCACCTCGTCCTTTGTGGGCGCCGTGTTCGCCACGCTTCTGATCACCTTTCTTGCGCCGCTGCTGGCCCGTTTTGCCCTGCGTTTCGGCCCGGCCGAGTTGTTTGCGGTGCAGCTGTTGACCTTCTGCAGCTTTGTCGGCATGAGCCAGGAAGCGCCGGTCAAGACCCTGATCGCCATGCTGCTGGGTTTTGCCCTTGCAGCCGTGGGCATGGACGACATGACCGGTCAGCTGCGTATGACCTATGGCTTCACCGATCTGCTCAAGGGCTTTGATTTCCTGATCGCGGTGATCGGCCTCTTTGGCATCGGCGAGATCCTGCTGACCATGGAAGAGGGCCTGGCCTTCAAGGGCCAGAGCGCCCGCATCAGCCCGCGCGTGGTCTGGCAGACCTGGGTGCAGCTGTTGCGCCACTGGAAGACCTTTCTGCGCTCCATGGCCATTGGTTGCTGGATGGGCATCACGCCCGGCGGCGCTACACCCGCTTCATTCATGAGTTATGGCGTGGCGCGGCGCATGGCCAAGAACCCCGAGGACTTTGGCAAGGGCGAGTTGGCCGGTGTGGTGGCGCCCGAGACGGCCGCCCATGCCGCCGGCACCTCGGCCCTGCTGCCCATGTTGACGCTTGGCATTCCGGGCTCGCCCACGGCCGCCGTGCTGCTCGGTGGTCTGGTGATCTGGGGCCTGCAGCCCGGGCCCATGCTGTTCACTGAGCACAAGGATTTCGTCTGGGGCTTGATTGCCAGCATGTACCTGGCCAACATCGTCGGCCTGATCGTGGTGTTGACGACGGTGCCATTCTGGGCCGCCATCCTGCGGGTGCCTTTTGCGATCATTGCGCCCATCATCATCGTCACCTGCGCGGTGGGTGCCTACACGGTGCACAGCTCCATGTTCGATGTCTACCTGATGTTGGGCTTTGGCGTACTGGGCTATCTCTTCAAGAAGATCAAGATTCCCATGGCGCCTCTGGTGCTGGCCTTGGTGCTGGGCGACAAGGCTGAGGCCAACTTCCGCCAGTCCATGCTGCTCTCGCAGGGCGAGCTCAGCATTTTTTGGTCCAATGGCTTGGTCGGTGGCATCACGGGCCTTGCCTTGCTGTTGCTGCTCTGGCCGCTGCTGGATGTGGCCAAGCGCTGGGCCCGCGGTCCGGCGGCAGATGCACAACAAGAGGTGAAGGCCGTATGAGCGGAATGAGGACGGGCGCATGAAGTTCGCCATCGTGGGTGCAGGCGCCATCGGCGGCCTGCTCGGGGTGCGTCTGGCCGCGGCCGGTGAGCAGGTTTGCTTCATCGCCCGCAACAAGAACCTGGCCGCCATCCAGGCCCAGGGCTTCACCTTGATTGAGGAGGACGGTCGCGAGCTGACGCAGCCGGCCGGCGCGAACCTGCGCGCGGTCCAGCGCATGGTCGAAGCGGGCGTGCAGGATGTCGTGCTGCTGACCGTGAAAGCACATCAGCTGGTCGATCTGCTGCCCGAGCTGCCGGCCCTGATCGGCCCGCAGACCCTGATCGTCAGCATGATCAACGGCCTGCCCTGGTGGTATTTCCAGGGCCTGGCCGGCCCGCATGAGGGCCGCGTGCTGGAGTCGGTGGATCCGGGCGGTGCCATCGCCGCCACGCTGCCCTCGGCCCAGGTGATTGGCAGCATCGTCTACCCTGCGGCGCAGTTGGAAGCGCCCGGGCGCGTGCGCCTGATCGAGGGCAATCGCTTCAGCCTGGGCGAGCTCGATGGCCAGCGCAGTGAACGCATCGAGGCCTTGTCGCAAGCCCTGATGCGCGCCGGCTTCAAGGCACCAGTGGCCAAGGACATCCGCTCCGAGCTCTGGGTCAAGCTCTGGGGTAATCTCAGCTTTAACCCGATCTCGGCCCTGAGCCATGCCACGCTGGAAGACATCTGCCGCTTCCCGCTCAGCCGCGAACTGGCCGCGCGCATGATGGGCGAGGCCCAGCAGGTGGGCGAAAAGCTGGGAGTGCAGTTCAAGATCTCGCTGGATAAGCGCATCGCCGGCGCCGAGGCAGTAGGCGCGCACAAGACTTCGATGCTGCAAGATGTCGAAGCCGGCCGCGCGCTGGAGCTGGAAGCCTTGCTTGGCGCCGTGGTCGAGCTGGCCCGCATCACGGAAACCGTGACGCCCAATCTCGACGCCATCTATGCCGTCACGCGCCTGCTGGCCATGAGCCTGAGCCGGCAGGGTGGCCGCTTGCAGATCAGCCCGGTCTGACGCCACTCGCGGAGGCGGGCTTCAGCGCCGCCAGTCGGCTTCGATGAAGCGCAGCACCGCATCCTCGTGGTGCGGGCCGATCACCTGGTGGGCTTCCTGCTTGACCGCCTCGATGGCATTGGCCACGGCAATGCCGCGGTGGGCGGCGCGCAGCATCTTGATGTCATTGACATGGTCGCCAAAGACCACCACCTCTCGTTCCTGCAGGCCGTAGCGCTGGGCCAGCAGCTGGATGCCCTGGTCCTTGGTGGCGCGTCGGTCGTGTACGGTCAGCCAGGGCCAGCCGGGTTTGTACAGGTCTTCGGCCAGATGGGTTTCCACCGCATCGCCACAGAGCGCGTCGATGTCGGCCTGCAGCGCCGCCAGCGGCGCCTCGCGCTCCACCACCACAAAGGTCACGGCCGGGTCGCGCAGCTCGTCTTGCAGACGCGGGCTGTGGCGCAGGCGCGGGTCGGCATTGCGCTGGCGCTCGGTGACAAAGGCCTGCTGCGCCTCGTTGTGCACCGATTGGTAAAACAGCTGGTCGCCCAGCGGGCCGTGGGTGGAAACGAAGGGCATCAGGCCATGCTGGCGGATCAGGGCGAACACGGCCTGAGCCAGGGCTGGCTCCATGGCGTTGACCACCTCATGCTCGGCGCTGGCCATATCGCTGAGGTAGGCGCCGTTGCTGCCAATCACGGGCAGGCGCAGGGGCAGATCGCCGAGGATGTGGCGGATCGAGGTGACATGGCGGGCGCTGGCCACGGTGAAGAGCAGGCCTTGGTCCAGCAGGCGGGTCAGGCCGGCGCGGGTGCTGTCAGCCAGGCGGCCTTGGGGGTCGAGCAAGGTACCGTCGAGGTCGGAGACGTAAAGCGTCATGTCGGGATCAGGCTGCAAAAAGAAAAAGGGCGGCTGAAGCCGCCCCGGAAAATTTGCGATCGGCGCCAGGTGCTCAGAGCACCTCGGAGGCAAAGTCTGCCAGACGCGAGCGTTCGCCGCGCGCCAGCGTGACATGGCCGCTGTGGGCCCAGCCCTTGAAGCGGTCCACGGCATAGGTCAGGCCCGAGCTGCCTTCGGTCAGGTAGGGCGTGTCGATCTGCGCGAGGTTGCCCAGGCAGACGATCTTGGTGCCAGGGCCGGCGCGGGTGATCAAGGTCTTCATCTGCTTGGGCGTCAGGTTTTGCGCCTCGTCGATGATGACGAACTTGTTCAGGAACGTGCGGCCGCGCATGAAGTTCAAGCTCTTGATCTTGATCTTGCTGCGCACCAGGTCGTTGGTGGCCGCGCGGCCCCATTCGCCGGCGGCGCTGTCGCCGCGGGCCAGCACTTCGAGGTTGTCGTCCAGGGCGCCCATCCAGGGGCTCATCTTTTCCTCTTCGGTGCCGGGCAGGAAGCCGATGTCCTCGCCCACAGGCACGGTCACGCGCGTGACGATGATCTCGCTGTAGCGGCGCTCGTCCAGCACCTGCGAGAGGCCGGCGGCCAGGGTCATCAGCGTCTTGCCGGTGCCGGCTGTGCCGGTCAGGGTGACGAAGTCGCAGTCGGGGTCGAGCAGCAGGTTGAGGGCGAAGTTCTGCTCGCGGTTGCGGGCTGTCACGCCCCAGACCGAATGCTTCTGGTTGCCGTAGTCCTTGAGCGTGCGCAGCACGGCGGTCTTGCCGGTGATCTCCAGCACCTTGGCGTAGAGCGGCACGGCGCCGGGCGCTTCCAGGTAGACCAGCTCGTTGATCAGCAGCGAAGGCACGAGGGGGCCGCTGATGCGGTAGTAGGTCAGGCCGCCTTGCTGCCAGCTTTCCATGGTCTTGCCATGGCGCTCCCAGAAGTCGGCCGGCAGGGCTTGCACGCCGGTGTACAGCAGGTCGGAGTCTTCCAGCGTCTTGTCATTGCGGTAGTCCTCGGCCGGCAGGCCCAAGGCACGCGCCTTGATGCGCATATTGATGTCCTTGGACACCAGGACCACTTCGCGCTCGGGCTGCTGGATCTTCAGCGCCTGCACCACGGCCAGGATCTGGTTGTCGGCCTTGCCCTGGGGCAGGCCGGCTGGCAGGGGTGTGTCGATCAGCTGGGTCTGGAAGAACAGCTTGCCGCCGGCTTCGCGGTGGCCGGTGTGATCCAGTGGCAGGCCCTTGGCCATTTCCTCGATGCCGCTGCTCTTCAGGCCGCCGGCCAGGTTGTCCAGCTCGCGACTGACCTGGCGCACATTGCGCGCCACTTCGGTCATGCCCTTTTTGTGCCCGTCCAGCTCTTCGAGCGTGATCATGGGCAGGTAGATGTCGTGTTCCTCGAAGCGGAACAAGCTCATCGGGTCGTGCATCAGCACATTGGTGTCCAGCACAAAGAGCTTGGGCGCGGCGCTGCCGATTTTCTTGCTGGCCTTGGCCGGCTTGGTGGCGCTGCCGGCCTTGCCCGCGCTTTCGGGCGTGGGTTTGCTGGCCTTGGGCTTGTCGGCAGGGTAGATGGTGGGGGCCAGGGCGTCCACCGGCAAGGCCGGTGTGGCAGCTGGTTTTGCAGCGCTGCGGGTCTTGGCGGCAGGGCTGCGGCCACTCACTGTGGCAGTGGCGGGTGCGGGTGCAGCTGTGGGCGCGGCGCTCAGCTTGGGGGCAGCCAGGCTGCGGCTGCTGGTTTTGGCGATCGGGGTCTCGGCTTTGTTGCTGGGGCTCACCGCCAAGGTGTTTGCAAAGGCGGTGGGCTCGAGGCGGGCGGCGCGTTTGGTCGGGGGCTTGGGCAGTGGCATGGTGCTCAGTGTTCGGGTGAGGTAAGGCTCACCACGCAGTCGGGAAGAAAAGCCGTGACGGCAGGCCGGGAGGCTGATGACGAAGCAGGCGGCCGAAAAAAGCAAAAAGCCGCACAGGCTGCTGTGCGGCTTGATGGTGTTTGTTCTTGGGCTTCGCGGCTCTCGGGCATGAATCCATTATGCACAAAGCCGGTGACGTCGCCGCCCAAATGCGCAGGCATGAAAAAAGCCGACGCGGGCAAGGCCCGGATCGGCTTTTGCTAGTCGCAAGGCCCGCTGAATCAGGCCGCAGCCTTTTTCAGAGCGCTGACTTCCTTGAGGACTTCGTCCACATGGCCAGCCACCTTGATGCCACGCCATTCGGCGCGCAGCACGCCCGAAGCATCGATCAGGAAGGTCGAGCGCTCGATGCCCTTGACCTTCTTGCCGTACATGATCTTGTTCTTGACCACGCCGAACATGTGGCAGAGCTTTTCTTCGGTGTCCGCGATCAGCTCGAAAGGCAGTTCCAGCGTCTGCTTGAACTTGTCGTGCGAGGCCATGTTGTCGCGTGAAACACCCAGCACAACTGCGCCAGCTTTCACGAAGTCCTTGTGGCGGTCGCGAAATTGCATCGCTTCCGTAGTACAACCGGGAGTGTTGTCCTTCGGGTAGAAGTACAGCACCACGGCTTGACCCAGGAAGGTTTGTGGTGTGAACTTCACGCCTCCGGTGGCAAGGGCTTCAATTTCCGGGAGAGGTTTGTTGAGCGCTGGCGTCATGTGGCGTTCTATGTATGATGTGCCCGGCTGGGCATAGCCGTTGATTATACGGCCTTTGGCGAGCCCCCTCCGGGAGGCCCGCCTTCGTCATTTAGGGGGATTGCCCTCGGTCCAGCGCTTGTGATGTGTGCCAGATTGAGCCCGGGATGGGTTTCAAGCGCATGGATTGCGCAATGCCATCACCCTGGTAAAGCCGCTCGGCGCCGCCTCCAGCGCCCCTTAAAGCCTCTGTATTTCAGGCTTCGATCAGCAAGGCTGCCAGCACGGCGCGATGCTCGCTGCTGAGCACGTTGTAGGTGCGGCAGGCCGCCGCCAGGTCCATGGTTTCGATGCCGATGCGGGCCTCGATCAAGCTGCGGTACAGCTTGGGGTTGGCGAAGCGGATGCGACTGCCGCTGCCAAAGATCACCAGTTCGGGCTTCAGGCCCAGGATCTGTTCAAAGTGCGCTTCTGTCAGATCCTCAAAGCGCGTCAGCGCCCAGGACTGCACCTCGCCGCGCCAAGGCACCAGCACGCTGCTGCGGTGTTCGTCGGCATTGACCCGGACGCTTTGCCCGTCGTGGCGCGAAATGATGTTGCCGCCTTGCGGCTCGTCGAGTTGGAATTTCATCGTGGCGGGGAGGGCGGGGAGGGCGGGGTGGGGGTGACGGCCATGCCGGGGCCTGCGAAGGCTCACTTGCTTGTACTCTCAGGCGGCGGGTGCCTGAGCAGCCGCAGCCCTGTGATTAAATTGTATGGTTTTGCACTGCAGCATGAGGGCCGCCGGGCCTTCTAGCCCCGCAGTATCCAAGTGTTCCCTGCCCCACTTGCCCCCACAGATCGCCCGAGGAGTCCCCGTCTTGAAGCCCATCGCCAAGTCCAGCAAGCTCGCCAGCGTCAGCTATGACATCCGTGGCCCTGTGCTGGACAAGGCGCGCCAGATGGAGGACGAGGGTCAGAAGATCATCAAGCTGAACATCGGCAATGTGGCCGCCTTTGGCCTGATGCCGCCGGACGAGATCGTGCAGGACATGATCCGCAACCTGCCTGATGCCGCCGGCTACACCGACAGCAAGGGCCTGTTCGCCCCGCGCAAGGCCGTGGTGCACTACACGCAGGAAAAAGGCGTGAAGGGCGTGACGGTGGACGATGTCTACCTGGGCAATGGCGCGTCGGAGCTGATCCAGATGGCGATGAACGCCCTGGTCAACGATGGTGACGAGGTGCTGATCCCCGCACCTGACTTCCCGCTCTACACCGCGGTGGTGGGCCTGTCCGGCGGCAAGCCGGTCCACTACCTCTGCGACGAGGGCGCGGGCTGGCTGCCCGACCTGGACGACATCGAGTCCAAGATCACGCCGCGCACCCGCGCCATCATGGTCTGCAACCCCAACAACCCGACCGGGGCGCTGTACCCGGACGACCTCTTGCTGGGCATCATCGAGATCGCCCGCCGCCATCAGCTCTTGATCTTCGCGGACGAGATCTACGACAAGACCTTGTACGACGGCAATACCCATACCAGCATGGCCAGCCTGGCCGACGATGTGCTGTTCGTGACCTTCAACGGCCTGTCCAAGAACTATCGCTCCTGCGGCTACCGCGCCGGCTGGATGGTGGTCAGCGGCGAAAAGCGCCATGCCCGCGACTACATCGAGGGCCTGAACATGCTGGCCTCCCTGCGCCTGTGCTCCAACACGCCAGGCCAGCTGGCCATCCAGACCGCCCTGGGCGGTTACCAGAGCATCAAGGACCTGGTCGCCCCGACCGGCCGCCTGTGCCGCCAGCGTGATCTGGCCTACGAGCTGCTGAGCCAGATCCCGGGCGTCAGCGTGGTCAAGCCCAAGGCAGCGCTGTACATGTTCCCGCGCCTGGACCCCAAGGTCTACCCGATCACTGACGACCAGCAGTTTGCCTACGAGCTGCTGGCCGAGGAGAAGGTGCTGATCGTCCAGGGTACGGGTTTCAACTGGGTGGCGCCCGATCACTTCCGCCTGGTCTTCCTGCCCAATTCCGACGACCTGAAGGAAGCGATCGGCCGCATCGAGCGCTTCCTGGCCCATTACCGCAAGCGCCACGGCACCTGAGCCGCCCTCCCGGGTTTGTTTTCTTCGAAACGTGAACAGCAAAGTGACAGACAGCATGAAAGCGATCAAAGTCGGCCTCCTCGGCATTGGCACCGTGGGCAGTGGCACCTTCCATGTGCTGCGTCGCAACCAGGCGGAGATCAAGGGCCGTGCCGGCCGCGGCATCGAGGTCACCATGGTGTGCCGCCGTGACCTGGCCCAGGCGCGCCAGATCGTGGGCGATGCCGATGTGGTGGTCACCGCCGACCCCTTCGAGATCATCCGCAACCCTGAGATCGACATCGTGGTCGAGACCATCGGCGGCTGCGATCTGGCCCGCAGCCTGGTGCTGGAAGCCATCGCCCAGGGCAAGCATGTGATCACCGCCAACAAGGCGCTGCTGGCCGTGCATGGCACAGAGATCTTTGCCGCTGCGCGCGCCAAGGGTGTGATGGTCGCGTTTGAAGCGGCTGTGGCCGGCGGCATCCCCATCATCAAGGCCTTGCGCGAAGGCCTGACCGCCAACCGCATCGAATGGATCGCCGGCATCATCAACGGCACCACCAATTTCATCCTGTCCGAGATGCGCAGCAAGGGCCTGGACTTCGCCACCGTGCTGAAAGAAGCCCAGCGCCTGGGCTATGCCGAGGCCGACCCGACCTTTGACGTCGAAGGCGTGGATGCCGCCCACAAGCTGACGCTGATGAGCGCCATCGCCTTTGGCGTGCCGGTGCAGTTCGACAAAGCCCATGTGGAAGGCATCAGCCAGCTGCAGGCCGCCGACATCAAGTACGCCGAGCAGCTGGGCTACCGCATCAAGCTGCTGGGCTTGACCCGCCGCCGGGACAGCGGCATCGAGCTGCGCGTGCACCCGACCCTGGTGCCCATGAGCCGCCTGATTGCCAATGTTGAAGGCGCGATGAACGCCGTGGTGGTGCAGGGCGATGCCGTCGGCACCACGCTCTACTATGGCAAGGGGGCAGGCGCCGAGCCGACCGCTTCGGCCGTGATCGCCGATCTGGTGGATATCACTCGCTTGCACACCGCCGACCCCGACCACCGGGTGCCGCATCTGGCCTTCCAGCCCGACGCGATGAGCGACACCGCCATCCTGCCCATGGCCGAGGTGCTGACCAGCTATTACCTGCGTCTGCGCGTGGCCGACGAGGCCGGTGTGCTCTCGCGCATCACCACCATCCTGGCCGAGCACGACATCTCGATCGACGCCGTGCTGCAGCGCGAATCCAACGAGGGCGAGCGCCAGACCGACCTGATCATCCTGACCCACGAGACCCAGGAAGGCCGCATGAACCGGGCCCTGGCTCAGATGCAAGGTCTGAACACCGTGCTGGCGCCCATCGTGCGCCTGCGCAAGGAAGAATTGGCTTGACGAGCATGCGATACATCAGCACCCGCGGCGACCAGACTGAGCGCCGCTTCTGCGACATCCTGCTGGAGGGCCTGGCGCCCGATGGCGGCCTCTACTTGCCGACCCACTATCCGCAGGTGGACGATGCCACGCTGACGCGCTGGCGCGGCCTGGCCTATGCCGATTTGGCGTTCGAGATCCTGTCGCTCTACATCGATGACATCCCGGTCGAAGACCTGCGCGCCATCACCCGCCGCACCTACACCGAGGCCGTGTTCGGCACGCCCGAGATCACGCCGCTCAAGACCCTGGAGCCGGGTCTGGCCCTGCAAGCCCTGTCCAACGGCCCGACCCTGGCCTTCAAGGACATGGCCATGCAGCTGCTGGGCCAGTTGTTTGAGTACGAGTTGGGCCGGCGCGGCCAGACGCTCAACATTCTGGGCGCCACTTCGGGCGACACCGGCAGCGCGGCCGAGTACGCCATGCGCGGCAAGGCGGGTGTGAATGTCTTCATGCTCAGCCCCCATGGCCGCATGAGCCCCTTCCAGCAGGCGCAGATGTTCAGCCTGCAGGATGCCAACATCCACAACATCGCCATCGAGGGCGTGTTCGACGACTGCCAGGACATCGTCAAGGCGGTCAGCAATGACCTCGAATTCAAGCGCAAGTACCAGATCGGCACCGTCAACTCGATCAACTGGGCACGCCTGCTGGCCCAAGTGGTGTACTACTTCGCCGGCTACTTCCAGGCTACGACGAGCAACACCGAGCGGGTCAGCTTCACCGTGCCCTCGGGCAATTTCGGCAATGTCTGCGCCGGCCATGTGGCGCGCATGATGGGCCTGCCGATTGCGCAGCTGGTGGTGGCCACCAACGAGAACGATGTGCTGGACGAGTTCTTCCGCACCGGCGTCTACCGTGTGCGCGGCAGCGCCGAGACACACGAGACCTCAAGCCCGTCCATGGATATTTCCAAGGCCAGCAATTTCGAGCGTTTTGTGTTCGATCTGCTGGGTCGCGATGGAGCGCGCACCAAGGCCTTGTTCGGCGAGGCGATTGCTCGCGAAGGCCGCTTCCAGCTCAGCGAGCAGGAGCATGCGGACATTGCGCGTTACGGCTTTCAGTCCGGCCGCAGCAGCCATGCCGACCGCCTGGCCACCATCCGCAGCACCCATGCACGCTACGGCGTGGTGGTAGACACCCACACGGCCGATGGCCTCAAGGTGGCACAGGAGCGCCGCCAGCCCGGCGTGACCATGCTGGTGCTGGAGACGGCCTTGCCGGTCAAGTTCGCCGCCACCATCGAAGAGGCGCTGGGCACAGCGCCGCCGCGCCCTGTGGACCTGGAGCACATCGAGTCCCTGCCCAAACGGGTGGTGGTGATGCCGGTCGATGTGGCTGCCGTTCAGCGTTTCATCGAAGCCCATGTCTGAGCCTCTTGCTTCCAAGGCCAAGCCGGCCATGTTGCCGCTGGATGAAGCCCTGGCTCGTTTGCAGGCCGCCGTTCAGCCACTGGGTCTGAGCGAAATGCTGCCCACGGCCGAGGCCCTGGGCCGGGTGCTCAGTCAGGACGTGGTGTCCTTGCTTGATGTGCCGCCCGCCGACAACTCGGCCATGGACGGCTATGCTTTTTGCGCGGCCGATGTGCGCGAGCCGGGTACGGTTTTGCCGGTGGCGCAGCGTGTGCCCGCCGGCGTGGTTGGTGCCGCACACCTGCCGGGCACGGCTGCGCGCATCTTCACCGGTGCGCAAGTGCCGGTGGGTGCCGACACCGTGCTGATGCAGGAGCAGTGCGAGGCTGTGCCGGGCGAGGGCCTGGGCGCTGTGCGTTTCTTGAGCGTGCCCGAGTTGGGCAATGCCATCCGCCGCCGCGGCGAGGATGTGGAGCGTGGCGCCACCGTGCTCTCGGTGGGCAGCCGTCTGGATCCGGCGGGCTTGGGCCTGGCCGCATCGGTGGGTGCTGCAAGCTTGAGCGTGGCCCGGCGTCCGCGCGTCGCGCTGTTCTCCACCGGCGATGAGCTGGTCATGCCCGGCGAGCCGCTGCGCCCCGGCGCCATCTACAACTCCAACCGCTTCACCCTGCGTGGCCTGCTGCAAGGCCTGGGTTGTGAGGTGTTGGACCTGGGCATCGTGCCCGACCGTCTGGATGCCACCCGTGCCGCTTTGCGCGATGCTGCGGCGCAGGCCGACCTCATCATTACTTCGGGCGGCGTCTCGGTTGGTGAGGAGGACCATCTGCGGCCGGCCGTGCAAGCGGAAGGCCAGCTGGAGCTCTGGCAGATCGCCATCAAGCCCGGCAAGCCCTTGGCCTTCGGTTCGGTGCGCCGAAATCACGATGGTGGTTCGGCGTGGTTCATCGGTCTGCCCGGTAATCCGGTCGCCAGCCTGGTCACCTTCTGCCTGCTGGTGCGGCCAGTCATTCTGCGCTTGCAGGGGGCCACCCGCTTGCATCCTCGTGCCTACGCATTGCGAGCCGATTTCAACTGGCCCCGGGCTGACCGGCGCCAGGAGTTTCTGCGTGCCCGCCTCAATGAGGCGGGCGGCCTGGATCTGTTTGCCAACCAAAGCTCGGGCGTCCTCAGCTCGGCGGTTTGGGGCGACGGCTTGGTGGACAACCCCTCGGGTCGCAGCATCGCGCCCGGCGACACGGTGCGCTTTCTGCCGTTCAGCGAGTTGCTGTCATGAGCGAGGGCGTGGCCATGATTCAGGTGCAGCTGAAATTCTTCGCCTCGCTGCGTGAGCAACTGGGTTCGGGTGAGCGGCTGGAGATACCTGCGGGAACCAGCGTGGCGGCGCTCCGGGCCCAGCTCTGCGCCCGCTCTGCCGTGCATGCCGAAGCCTTGGCGCCCGGGCGTGCCGTGCGCTGCGCGCTGAACCAGCAGATGGTGGCCAGCGATCTGACCCTCATCCCTGCCGATGCCGAGCTGGCTTTTTTCCCGCCAGTCACCGGCGGTTGAGTCGCTGAGGCTGCCGTGCAGGGCTTGCACCTGACTGCTGATCTGCGTGGCTGCGACCCGCAGTCGCCTCTGATGCTGGACCCAGAGGCTCTCGGCCGCCTGTGCCGCGATGCCGTGCAGGCGGCAGGCTTGGGCGCCGTGGCCGAGTTGTTCCATCGTTTCGAGGTCGCGCCGGGCTGTGAGCAAAGCGGCATCACGGGCGTGGTCTTGCTGGCCGAATCGCATTTGGCCATCCACACCTGGCCCGAGTTGGGGGGTGTGACGCTCGATGTCTACGTCTGCAACCTCGTGGGCGACAACAGCGCCTCAGCGGAGCGCCTGATGAAGCTGCTGTGCGACGCCTTCGAGCCCCGCGAGCGGCGAGAGCAGCGTCTGTTGCGAGGTTGAATCGGTTGGCTGGTATCGGCACATTGCGGACCTCTGTGGGGTTGTCGTTCTCGCTGCGGTGTCTCGTCCCGCCGCCGGGCTCATGGTTCGCGGGTCGGCTCTGTGAGCCGACTTCGCTCGGTGCTCACTGCGGGGCTCAGCGGCGCCCTCGGCTGCGCACAAATCGCCCGTCGGCGGGCCGAGCCACCTTCGGAGTTGGCGTGTTCCACCGTGGATGAGGCACATCGACCGCGATGCAAGCGCCCTGCAGCCCGTGCCGCTGCCGGGCGATTTGTGCAGGGCCGAGCAGCACAGCGCCTCGGGGCGCGCACGTACTCGTGCGCTTCAAGTTCTGACTTGGCGCTTCTGTCTGAACGAAGCGAACGCAGGGAGCGGAGTGAGTTATGCGCCAGCCCCGAGGTGCGAGCAGCGCAGGGAAGTCGGCCCGCCAGGGCCGACCCCGGAACCACGAGCCCGGCGGCGGCACGGGCTGCAGGGCCTCACGAGCAAAACCAAAGGCTGTTTCGTGCCGTATTCAGCCCTTCACAACGCAACTCGCCAACAAAAAAGCCCCGCGGCTGCGGGGCTTTTGATAGCTGCATTCAGATCGGTGAGGATCAGAAAGCGTAGTTCAGACCCAGGTTGAACTGGTGGATCTTGATTTCGACGCTGTCGGTGCCGTCGCTGATCTTGTTCTTGCCCAGGTTGGCGTACTCAGCACGCAGGCTCAGTGCCTTGTCGATTTGGTAGGCGCCGCCCAGGCCGAAGAATGCCTTGGTCTTGTGGATGGAGTAGGTTGCCTTGCCTTCGTCCAGGTCCAGGGAGTTGCGGCTCACGCCCAGGCGCGCGAACACCGAGAACTCATTGTTGATCGGGGCGATGCCCAGGGCGGAAATTTGCAGAGCGTTGGCCGACAGCTCATCGCCGTTTACTTTCCAGGAGCCCAGGCGGCGAGCCGAGGCTTCGAAAGCCACATTGGTGTTCAGTTGGTAGCCCACGGTGGCGCCGAAGCCGGTGCGGCTCGACGAGGTGCCCAGCAACTTGAACTTGCTGGAGCCGATGTCGCCACCCACGTACCAGCTGTTGTCAGCAGCGCAAGCGGTGGTGGCGGCGAAGGCCAGAGCGGCCAGGGCAAAAATCTTCTTCATTGGAATACTGCTTTCTGTCTTGATTTCGAGGATCAGGTCACTACTCTCCCCCCTCTGGAGAGAGGGGGCGCATCCTATCAAGGGTTTTCCCGATTCGCGGGCTGTTGTTGTAATCACCCATCAAGCCACGAAGGGGAAGATTTCCCTGCATGACCTCATGCCAGCGACATCGTTCTTGGTGGTCTTGGCCCAAGAAATGGGCAACTCTGATGTCAGTCGGAAGATCGGCGGCTGCCGCGTCGTGCTGCTTTGTGTTGGGCTTGATCGGGCTGCGGCGCGACATCTCCCAGCAGGTAGCGGGCTCCTGGGCCTTGCCTCGCGGCCTGGTCGGCCGGGTTGTAGAGCGCGCATTTGCTCAGGGACAAGCAACCGCAACCGATGCATGAGCTCAGCGTGTCACGCAGGCGGCTGAGCTCGGCAATGCGCTGGTCCAGCAAGGGGCGCCAGGAGGAGGACAGTCGGGCCCAATCGGCCACCGTGGGCGTGCGTCCTTCCGGCAATTCGGCAAGCGCGGCGCGAATCTGATCCAGGCTCAGGCCCACGGCCTGTGCCGCACGCACAAAGGCCAGGCGACGCAGGTCGCTGCGTGCGTAGTGGCGCCGGCCGCTGTCGCTGCGCGTGCTTTGCAACAGCCCTGCGTCCTCGTAGAAGCGCAAGGCGCTGGCGGCCACACCGCTGCGCCGAACCAGCTCGCCGATGGGCAGGCGATCGCCTGCCGAAGGCGCGGCGGATCGCGTTGTTCGGCTGGAACTGGATGCGGAAATGGGAGCAGACGGTTTGCGGATGCGCATGTTCATGGATGGGGCTGCATTTGAATGCCCTTGCGGCATGCAGGGCAAAGCGACTGAAAGGGCTTGACTTCAAGTTCACTTGAACTTTGAGTATAGAGGCCTCTTCACTGCAGCCGAGGTCTCGCACCATGAACCTACATCCCGCACATCCAGCCCATCAAGCACCACGTACTCGCGCGACTCTCGCCGCGCTGCATGCCAGCCTGGACCAATTTCAGGACCATCCTCCCGAGTACGGCGATCAGCTCAGCAGCCACCTGCCCATGGCCGTGCATGCCTTGTATCAGCTCGGTGCAGAAGCGGAACAGCTTGAGGGCTTTGCGTCGACCTATGCAGCCCGTTTCGAAGGCCGACGTCTGGACGAGGCTGGCCAGGTTTTGCCCGACTGGCGCGAGGCCCTGGGGCAGTTCGACGCCTTTGCCGATCTGCGTCGCAGCTTTGCCGAAGAGCTGGCCCGTCGCGGGCGTGATGAACTGCTGGGCCAAGCCCTGCCGGTGTTGCTGCCCGGCATGTCGGCCGTGGCCTTTCACGGCCTGATTCGTACTGCACATGCGGTGGAGGGCGGCCATGATGGCGAATTGGCCTCGGCCTTGGCCTACTGGGCCTGCCGTTGGCAGACTTTGCCCCCGCCGCCATCACCCCCGCCATCACCACCGCCATCGACCATGGCATCGCCCGCATCGCCCGCATCGCCACCTGGCAGGGCGATGGACTTGGCCGCGTGGTCGCAAGCCCTGGTGGACGGTGCGCGTGGCTGGCGCAGTGAGGCGCCGCTGATCTTCCTGCGCATGCAGGAGGCCAGTGCCACGCCTTTGTATGCGGAGCTGGCTCAGGGCCTTGAGCCCGAATCTCTTTTGGCGCAGCGGGTGGCTCAGCTGGCCCATTTGGCCCTGGGCTACTACTTGGCCAGCGGCAATTTCACGGTCTTGCACATGATCACCGGCCTGCGCGCCTTGCGGGTGCTTCTGCCCTGGCTGCCCCAGCGCTTGCATGTGGATCCTGCGGTTCAACACCTGCTCGGGCAAGCCTTTGTGGCCGCCTATCTGGCGGGACGGGTGCAGGTTCGGCCGCAGGCGAATGAGGCCTCACCGCTTCTGTCATGGCCCGAGCTTGCGGCCGCCGCATGCGGTTCCAAGGATGATCACGCGATCAAGTTGGTGCATGCCTGTGGCGATGAAATGGCGGTGTATGGAGACCGCCGCTATATGCAGGCCGCGGCCCTGGCCTTGCGTTCGGGATGAGGGCTTGGGCCTGGCCAGGCGAGGCGAGGGAGCACGCTTTGCTTCTGCCAAAGCGAAAGCCCCGCAGCTGCGGGGCTTGTCACGATTCACACGGGCTGAGGCACTCGTGTCAGAGGTGACGAGGCCTCAGCTTGATTCAGGTTCAGAAGGCGTAGTTCACGCCCACATTGAACTGGTGCATCTTGACCGTCACGGTGTCGGCGCCCGAACCCAGCTTGTTGCTGCCCAGGTTCATGTACTCGCCACGCAGGCTGACGTTTTTGGCCAACTGGTAGCTGGCGCCCAGGCCGAACAAGGCCTTGGTCTTGCGTTCCGTGCCGTTGTAGCCGCCTTCGGTCACGGTCAAGGAGTTGCGGCCCACGCCCAGACGGCCGTAGAGCGAGAACTCATTGGTGATCGGTGCGATGCCCAACACCGAAGCTTGCAGCGCATTGGCCTTGGCAGAGACGCTGCCTTCCTTCCAAGTGCCCAAACGACGCGCGCTCAGTTCAAAAGCGACGTTCGGGTTCAGGGTGTAGCCCAGGGTGGCACCGAAGCCGGTCTTGGAGCCGGACTCTCCATCGACTTTGAATTTGCTCGAGCCGATGTCGGCGCCGATGTAGAAGTTGCTGTCTGTGCCAGGGGCAGCAGAGGCGGTACCAGCGATCAGGGCCAGGGCGGCGGCAGCGATGAATTTGTTCATGGTGTGGACTGCTTTCAAGGAAAAGTTGTGGTTCAAATCAAGCTCCCCCTCGGGAGATGCTTCGCACTCTAACCATCGCTTCACCGGGTGTCGCGTCCGCCTGTGCAAGTGCTGCCGAACTGCCGCTTGGTGCTGAAAATTGCTACCTAAGCTGATTTTCTATGGTTGTTGGTGGTGAATTTTGCGACTGTCGTCGCCGTTTCATATCCCAGGGTGTAAGCCTCCTCGAACACGGAGTAGGCGGCCAGGTCGCTGTGGGCGAAGTGGATGCGCCCGGGCAAGTTCCGCAGCGCCCGCAGGGCCGATGAGCCCCGCAAGCCTGGGCTCGGAATGCTCATGGCATGGCCCCAGCGCACCAGGTCGGCGCGTTCCAGCTGGGTGGGCAGATCTGGATGAACAGCGCTCAATTCCGCCAGCACCTGGGTCAGCCAGTGTCGTCTGTCTGAGCGCAGCAATTCTCCGCGGCGAGATTGAGGCAGTGCCCAGTAGGCGCTCAGCACGGTCGGGCCGCTCACAGGGCGAAGGCTTTGGTGCATGGCGTCGACGTAGCCCAGCGCCTGGCTGCCGTAAATGACGTTGTCCCAGGAGGGCGGGGCGCCCAGGCGCTGCAGCAGCGGCTGCTTGAGCTGCAGATTGGCCACCAGCCAGGGCGCGTGGGCTTGCTGCGCGACCACTTCGTCGAGCGCGGCGAGACCGGGGCCCAGCAGGCGCTGGGCCATGAACAAGGGCGTGGCCAGCACTAGGTGCTGGCACTGCCAGCCTTCCTCGCGTTGCAGGCCTTCGTTCCAGACGCGCAGGCTGATGTCGTGCTTGCCGGCTTCGATGCGCAGTACCATGCGACCGGCATGGATGCGCTCACGCAAGGGGGCGGCCATCGCCTCGCTGAGGAAGGCATTGCCTTGCGGCCAGGTCAGCACCGGTTCGCGCTCGATGCTGTCGGCGCCTGGCGCATGAAAGCCGTGGCGGCTGGCAAAGTAGTGCAGACCGGCCCAGGCCGAAACTCCTTCGCTGGACGTGCCGTAGTCATCGCGGCAGCAATAGTCGAGGTACCAGCGCAGCGTGGGCTCGTTCAGGCCTTGAGCTTGGAGCCAGGCCGCAAAGCTCTGGCTGTCGAGTGCCGCATGGGCTGGCGTCCAGGGCGCGCGATGGCTGGGCATGGCAAAACCCAGCTCGCGCTGTGCGCGCTCCACCGCCTGCTCGAAGCGGCGCAGCTGGGCCAGGGCATTCGGGCTGGGCTCGGGAGGGAGCAGGCCTTCGTGCCACTGGCCCTCGAAGAACAGGCGCTCCTGCGGGCTGTGGCAAAGATAACGCTCGTCCCAGACGGCGCGGCCGAGCTCCTGGCGAACCAGCCCCAGCTGCTCCAGCAACTGGTAGACCTCGTGAGACTGAGGCCCCGGCAGCGGCAGGTAATGCGCGCCCATGGGGCAGGCCATGCCGCCCATGCGATGGCCGCGGCTGTTGCCGCCGACCTGGTCTTCCAGCTCCAGCAGGGCGAAGTCGTCCAGGCCCGCCTGGCTCAGGCCGCGCGCGCAGGCCAGGCCTGCGATGCCGCCGCCGACGATGAGCACCTGGCGGCGCTGCAGAGGCAGGGCTGGCGCGCTCTGAGCCGCAGGCAGAGGCCCACGCAGGCGGTGGCCACGCTCGGCGCTGGCGCCCAGCCAAACGCCGGGCAGCTGGGCCAGCTCTGCCTGTTGGGCTTCGCAGCCCGCCAGCAGCAGCGAGGCGCCTGCGCCTGCACCGGCGGCCGCTTGCAGGAACTCGCGCCGACTCCAGTCCATCAATGCACCTTGCCCCATTCGGCCTCGAACTCATGGACCAGGATCTGGTTGGACAGACGGTTGATCTCGGTGGGCACACGGGCCATATCGGGCGGAAAGTCCAGCAGCGCCGGCAGTCCGCCGAGGCTCAGGAATCGCAAGCCCTCGGGCAGTTGTCTCGGCAGGGCCCAAGGCCGGCGGCCGGCCAGCACAAAGCCCCATTCGCCAAAGCTGGGTACATGGGCGTGGTAGGGCGTGGTGCTCAAGCCAGCCGACTCCAGGGTGCTTACCACGGTCCAGAAGCTGCGACGGGCAATCAGGGGCGAGGTGGTTTGCACCACGGCATAGCCACCCGCGTTGAGGCGTTGATCGATCAGGCGGTAGAAGCTGCTGCTGTAGAGCTTGCCCAGCGAGAAGTTGCTGGGGTCGGGGAAGTCGATCACGATCACATCGAAGCGCTGGTCGGGCGGTTGCTGCTCCAGCCAGCCAAAGGCATCGGTGTTGACGATGCGCAGCTTGGGGCTGAGCAGGGCATCGCGGTTGAGCTGACGCAACATGGGCAGGGTGGAGAACAGCCGGGTCATGTGCGGGTCCAGCTCGACCAGGGTCACCTGCTCAACGCTCGGGTAGCGCAGCACCTCGCGCACGGCCATGCCATCACCACCGCCCAACACCAGCACCCGTTTGGGCGCGCCGTGGCCGGCCATGGCGGGGTGGACCAGGGCTTCGTGGTAACGGTACTCGTCGCGCGAATGGAACTGCAGATTGCCGTTCAGGAACAAGCGCGTGCCGGCCTGGCCCGAGGTCACCACCACGCGCTGGTAGTCACTGCTCTCGCGCACGATGATGTGCTCGCCGTAGAAGCGATCTTCGGCCCAGGTGTTGAGCCGCTCGGCCATCAGCATTGCCAGCATCAGGACCAGCACGCTCAGCCCACAGGCCAGGGCGTGGCTGCGCCAGGCGCGCAGCTCGCTGCGAAAGAGAAACAGGGCCCAGACTGCCACGCCCACATTGAGCAGGCCGAAGAACAAGCCCGTGCGCACCAGGCCCAGATGCGGCACCAGCAGCAAAGGGAAGGCCAGGGCCACGACAAGGGCGCCGAGGTAGTCGAAGGTCAGCACCTGGGATACCAGATCGCGCAAGGCATAGCGGTGGCGGAACTGCTTCTTGAGGATGCGCATCACCAGCGGGATCTCCAGGCCCACCAGGGCGCCGACCAGCAGCACCAGGCCGTACAGCAGCACCCGGAAGGCCGCCTGTTGCCCGGGCGGCAGCAGGCTGTGGGCCAGGAACAGGGCGGCCGGCATCAGGCCGCCGATCAAGCCCACCAGCAGCTCGATCTTCAAGAACTGCGCCACCAGCTGACGCTCGACGTAGCGGCTCAGCCAGGAACCCAGGCCCATGGCGAAGAGGTAGGTGCCGATGATGGTGGAGAACTGCAGCACCGAATCACCGAGCAGATAACTGGCCAGCGCCCCGGCAGCCAGCTCGTAGACCAGGCCGCAGGCCGCCACCACAAACACGCTGACCAGCAGCAGCACTTCGTGCAGGGAGATGCGCCCGGCCTCAGGCGAGTCAGGGCTGGCAGGCTCGGTCGTTTCGGCGGGCGAAGGAGGTGGCGTGAGGCTCATGGAGTCCAGGGCTCTTTTTTCGGGTGCTGCATTGTGGCCGCTGCGCCGCGGCTGATTCGGTGCAGGGCGCTTCTGGGTGGCTCCGGGCCTGGCGAGTTGCTGTTGCAAATCTGCAGCAGTCGGCCCGCCCTTGATTTGAGGGGGTTGGGCAAGGATGGGTGGCGCGAGTGTGAACTGCGTCACCGCGGCTTCCGGGTGGGCCCGGATTTTGCGCTGACACTGGTTTCATTCCACAGCCACGACACCAGGACCTTTCGATGAAGACCCAGACCATGAACGCTTGGACCCGCTGCGCCGCCCTCTTGAGCTTGTTGGGCGCTGGTGTGGCGCAAGCCGGCATCGTCAGCAACGGCGGTTTTGAGAGCCAGACCGGCAGCAATGCCAATGGCTATTGCTACACCAGTTCTGCGGGCTGCGCTTTTGCCGGTTGGAGCAGCACGGGCAACGGCACCGTGGTCATTGGCGCCAACAGCAGTGCCTGGGGCACGCCCAGCAGCCTGGGCAACGCCAGCGGCAATCTGGGCAGCTTTGTGCTCGGGTTGCAAGGCAATGGCGCCAACATTTCGCAAACCTTGAACCTGGCCACGGCCAGTCTGGTGGAACTGAGCTGGTTCGACGCAGGTCGCAGCAACTGGTCGGGCCTGCAAAGCTACAGCGTCTACTTTGCCGGCACCGAGCTCGGCACTTTCTCCACCCAGGCCGGTCAGGCTTGGCGCCAGCATCAGCTGAGCTTCACCGCCAGCGGCTCGGGTCTGCTGGAGTTCCGCAGTCTGAACCTGGGCAGCTATGACCGCACCAGCTTCATCAACGGCGTGCAAGCCACGGCCAGCCAGGTTCCGGAGCCGCAGTCGCTGGCGCTGGCCCTGACCGCACTGGCGGTCTTGGGCCTGACGCGTGCTCGTCGTCATCGCGGCCTCTGAGTCCGCGCGGCGCGCCATGCCGCAGGGGCTCTTGGGCAAGAGGGATTGGCAGAGTTTGCAAAAATACAGGCTGTCTGTTTGCTTCCTGTTACTTGATCGCGATGAGCCAGGCCCCTTCCTGCAACCCGACCCATTCGTCCTCTGTTCCTATCCCTGCGGCCTCCCAGCACACCAGCCCGTGCCAGGCGTGCGGCGCGTGTTGCGCGTTTTTTCGCGTCTCGTTCTACTGGGCCGAGGCAGCCGAGTTGAACGCGCGATGGGTGGAGCCACTCACGCCCCACCTGAGCTGCATGGCCGGCACCAATCGCAAATCCCCGCGCTGTGAAGCGCTGGGTGGGCAGGTCGGCCAGCATGTGGCGTGCAGCATCTATGCCCAGCGCCCCAGCCCCTGCCACGAGTTGCAGGCCGGCGATGAGAAGTGCCAGCGTGCCCGCGCCGCGCATGGCTTGCCGCCGCTGGCCTGAGGCTTGGGGCGACGGCGCTCAGCCGTGGATGGCCGCCGCGACGATCTGACCGATCGAGATGCACATCGCGCCCACCACAATGGCCAGGGCGATGTTTTTGTGCTCGACGATTTCCTCCCAGAGCTTGTAGGGGGTGAGCTTGTCGATGATGACGAAGCTGATCCAGAAGACCAGCACGCCGATCAGGGCGTAGAGGATGGAGCCCAGCACGATGCCGGGCTTGAGCCATTCGAAAGCGCTGTGGTCCATGATGTGGATCTCCTCAAATCTTGCGTGAACGGGTTGTGGCCTGGACGTTTGGCTATTTGTGGCCGCCGCCACCGCTGCTGTAGCCGCCGTAGGAGCCGCCATAGCTGCCGCCGCTTGTTCCGTAACGGGCGCCGCTGGATTTGCGGCATTGCTGGTACTCGCTGCTGGCTTCGCCGTAGCTGTCCTTGTAGGCCTGGCAATCGTCGCTGCTGCAGGCGCGCAGCAGCAAGACCAGGATCAGCAGGATGAAAAAGGCGATGACGATCTTGCGCAAGAGGCCGCCGCCGTCGCTGAGGCTGCTGGCATCGCGGCCCAGAGCGGCCGCGCGCTCGGGCGCCAGCTTGAAGGCCCGCGCCACCACGGCGGCATCGAGCTTGCGCCCGAGGCTCCAGACGACTTCGTTCTCGGTCTGTTCGCGGCTGAGCAGCATCTGCCGGGCTTCGCCCTGGCCTTCGTAGTCGCTGACCAGGGTACGTTGGTCGCGGCTGACCTGCCAATAGAACTCACCCAGCACATAAGTGACCTTGGCCTGATAGGTCCAGCGCTTCTTGTAGCTCTTGCCACCCCAATCGATGCGATCTCCGCGGCTGCTGACGGGTGCGCCGGTCAGGGGCCGCACCAGGCTCCAGCCCTCTTCGGTGTCGACCAGAAAGGCGAAGCCCTCAATCTTGTTGTAGAGCAGGTACTCGCGCCAGAAGGTCTGCTCGTCCTCGCTGCTCTCGGGCAGGTCGCAGCGCTCCTGGTAGCCCACCACCTGCCAGGTGATGGCCTGGCCGGTCTCGGTCTGCAGCATGCCGGTGCTGCCCAGGCGCAGCTGCGGCTCCATGCCATTGTTCTGGGCATAGTGTTCGAGATCGGCCCCGGCGCCCTGCGAGATATCCACCACCGCATGGCATTGGCCGCAGACGATGGAGCGGGTGCTGCTGAGGCTGGGCGTCAGGGCGGCGCCGCAGCTCGGGCATTCCAGGCTGCGCGATTTCAGGTCTTTGCTGTTGACATCGTCGCGCAGGCCCTGCATGGCCATGGCGTCCAGTCGGATCGATCGGCCGATCGACCAGATCGGTGCCGCGTTGCTGGATGCGAGACCTGGGCTGAAGTCGAGGCTGCCGACTTCGTTGCCGGGCCCGCGCAGCTCGGCCACCAGGTACTGGCGCTCCGCTCCGAGCTGGGGTGGGCGTGGCAGCTCACCTTGGGCGGCGCGCAGATGACAGCGGGTGACGGCCGCCACTGTCCAGCGCTGGCCGGCCAGTTGCAAGCTGCGGTCAAGAATCAGTTCCTGTGCCTTGGGGGCGGCTTCCGGCAGAGGCGCTTCGAAGGCCATGACATAACTGCCATTGTCCTCGGCCAGCCAGCCCGAGCGAGGTCCGGCCGGTCCGCCATCGAACAGCACATGCCATTCGTTCCAGCTGCCCTCGGCATAGGCGATCTGCTGGCGGCCGACGACGGTGAAGGGCGCGCCGGCATAGCGGCCGCTGGCGCCGATCTGCAGCGGTGAATAGTCCTCGATCAGCTCGGCGCTGATGCCGATTTTGCGCAGGGCCTCGCCCTCGCGCAGCAGGCTGCTGCGGCAATAGCTGCAGACGGCGCTGGCAGAGGCCGCCGAGGCGAACTCCACCGTGGCGCCGCAGTTGGGGCAGGTGGCTTGCCAGCGGCGCTGAGGAGCGCCACTGGCGGAGGAGCCTGAAGGAGGCGAGGTGTCCGATGCCAAGGCGCGCGCTGCTTCCTCAGCCCAGTTTCTTGAGCAGGTCGGCCTTCTTGGCGGCGAACTCTTCGTCGGTCAGGATGCCCTTGGTCTTCAGGTCGCCGAGCTTCTCCAGCAGCTGCATGATGTCCTCGGCGCTTTGCACCACGGGCGCCGCAGCAGCCACAGCGGCCGCGGCCACGGGTGCTGCTGCAGCCGCCAGTCCGCCTTGCAGCTGCTGGGCCAGCACCTGGCCCATGGCCAGGCCCGCGCCCAGGCCCATGGCGTCGCCTGCGACACCGCCGCCTCCGCCCTGGCCCACGCCTTCGGCCAGCTTGGGGATGGCTTGAGCGGTCTGGTACTGCATGAACTGGCCCATGTTCTGGCCGATCATGCCCATGCCGATCTTCTGGTCGAGGATCTTCTGCAGCTCTTCCGGCAGGGAGACGTTCTGCAGCGTCACGCCTTCCAGCTTCAGGCCGATCTTTTCAAACTCGGGCGCGGTGGCGGTTTGCAGCTGGCGCGCAAACTCGATCTGGTTGGCCGCCAGATCCAGGAAGGGGATGCCGCTTTGGGCCACCGCATCGCTGATGTGTTGCAGCATCAGGCCGCGCAGCTGACCGTCCAGATCCTGCACGGTGTAACGCTCGCGCGTGCCGGAGATCTCGGTGTGGAAGAGTTTCGCATCGGCCACGCGGTAGACGAAATTGCCGAAGGCGCGCAGGCGCACGGCACCAAAGTCCTTGTCGCGGATGGTCACTGGCTGCTGTGTGCCCCAGCGCTGGTCCACCTGCTGGCGGGTGCTGAAGAAGTAGACGTCACTCTTGAAGGGCGACTCGAAGAGCTTGTCCCAGTTCTTCAGATAGGTCAGCACCGGCAGGGTCTGGGTGTTCAGGGTGTGGGTTCCAGGCCCAAAGACATCGGCGACCTTGCCTTCATTGACGAACACGGCCAGCTGCGACTCGCGCACCGTCAGCGAGGCGCCGTACTGAATTTCCATATCGGCCATGGGGAAGCGCCAGGCCAGCGTGCCGTCTCCATCCTCCGTCCACTGGAGGATGTCTATGAACTGCTTCTTGATGAAATCCATCAGGCCCATGGCCGCGTCTCCTTGTTGTCAGCCCGATCCCATGCAGCCGGCGCCAGCACATCACCGATGTGCTGGCATCGAAGCTCTGGCTTCGATGCAAACCGACCGCGCTTGCCGGGCAGTATGCGACAAAGTACCAATGCCTCCGGGCTCGCCCCCGGGTCAAATTCACCGTCGATCCCCAAGCTGGATGTGATATCTCCAGTGGCCGATGACACAATCCGCGCCATGACAGTCAGCCCCACTCGTGTCCGCATCCAGACGGAAGATTTTGACTTGAGCCAGGAAGCGGCCGCCTTGCGCGCGGGCGATGGGCGCACAGGCGCGGTGGTCAGCTTTCTGGGCACGGTGCGAGATGTCGGGGGCGAGGGGCCGGCCATCGAGGCCATGGAGCTCGAGCATTATCCCGGCATGACCGAGGCCAGCATCGAAGCCATGATTGAGGCGGCATTGCAGCGCTTCGACATCCACGAGGCCCGCGTGATCCACCGGGTTGGCCGCCTGGCGGCCTTGGATCAGATCGTGCTGGTGCTGGTCAGCGCCCGCCACCGCGGCCAGGCCTTTCAAGCCTGTGAGTTCTTGATGGACTACCTCAAGACCCAGGCGCCGTTCTGGAAGAAGGAATACACGGCCGAGGGCGGCCACTGGGTCGACGCCCGCGAAGCGGACGATGCGGCTCTGGCTCGCTGGGGCATTCAGGTGGCCGGCAATACGGCGGGTTCGGCCCGGTGAGCTGCCTGCCTGTGGGGTTGGCCCAGGGTGCCGCCGTTGCCGGTGGTGCTGCTTTGGGCGCGCTCTGCCGCTGGATCGCCGGCGTCTACCTCAACAGCAGCTACGCGGGTTTCCCGCTCGGCACCTTGCTGGTCAATCTGGTCGGCGGCCTGTTCATCGGCATGGCGCTGGAATGGTTCGGCCGCACGCCGGATGAGTTCCTGCGCCTGCTGCTGGTCACAGGCTTTCTCGGTGGCTTGACCACCTTCTCGGCCTTTTCGGGTGAATCGCTGGGGCTGTTGCTGCGGGGCGAGATGGGGATGGCCTTGCTGCACGCTGCAGCCCATGTGCTGGGCTCGCTGGCGTGTGCGGCGCTGGGTATGAGGCTGATTCGCTTGTGGCTGGCGATGGGTGCTTGATGTCGCGAGCAGGGCAGGGGCGAAGAACGAGGTCATGAGTTGCTGGCTCGACGGCGCCCCCGGCCAGCCGGGTGCCCGCTTACTGCTCAGCCACGTGGTGGCGACGCGATGACAGCCAGCCGAACAAAGCCAGGCCCGAGAACATCAGCGCCCAGCTGGAAGGCTCAGGCACCGCAGTCACGCGCAAGGTGATGTCGCTGGCGTTGTAGTCGACGCTCAGCGTCAAGCCCGGGCTGCCCAGCCATTGCACCTGGCTGAAGCGGCCCCCGCCGACCAGTTGGCTGAAGGTGGCGATCTTGAAACTGTCTCCCACCTGAGGGCCGAATCCGTCCAGGCTCTCCACTTTCAGCACGCCGCCGACGCGCAAGTCGCTGCTGATGCTGATGGCATCAAAGCTGCTCAAGCTGGCCAGGTCGATGTCCAGCACCGAGGTGCTGCCCAGGGTCAGATCGCCGTCGATGGCCAGTTGGCCGACGGTGGACAAGCTTCCTGGGCTCAGCTCGCCCAGGTTCAGCAGCGCATAGCTCTGGCCTGCAGTCCGGATCATTCCGTCGCCCTCCAGCCGCCCGTGGTTGTTGAAGTTGGCCTCAGATGAGCTCAGGCTCGCGCCTGCAGCAATGCGGGCGACCCCGGTGTTGTTCCATGCGTCTCGGAGCAGGAAAGTGCCGGAGTTGATGTGAATCTGGCCGCTGTTGTTGAAGCCGTAGGCCTGGGTGGTGCCCAGGCCGTTGCGCTCGTAGGTGCCGGCGTTGTTGAAGCTGCCATTGCCGGAGTAGGCGAGGTAGCGGTTGCCGGAGGGGTTGAGGGTACCGGCATCGACGAAGGTGGTGCCGGAGGCGACGTTGATGCGGGCATTGGAGCCGACGGAGATGGTGCCGCTGCCGGCGGACCAGCTGGCGCCGCCGTTCAGGTTGAGGGTGTGGGTGGCGTCGACGTACTGGTTGTTGCTGCCGGAGAAGCTGGCCGCGCCGGTGATGGTGGTGGTGCCGGGGCCGAAGAGGGAGCCGGAGGAGAAGGTGAGGGCGCCGGCGGTGAGCAGGCCGCTGCCACCGCGGTTGCCGCCGGCCAGGCCCAGGCTGGCCACGCTGTGGCTGCCTTCGTTGTAGAAGTTGCCGTAGTCCAGTTGCAGGGCGCCGTCGATGCTGGCGGCCGCGGTGAGGGTGAGGTTGCCAGCGCTCTGGCGCAGCAGGCCGGCGTTGCTGACGCTGCCGGAGATGGTGGCGTTGCCACCGGAGTAGTCGAGCACAGCGCCGCTGGCGATCTGGATCTGGCCGGAGGAGCTGGAGTCAGCGCGCATCAGCATCGTGCCGGCGTTGAGCTTGAGCGTGCCGCTGTTGTTGAAGCCGTAGGCATGGGTGGTGCCCAGGCCGTTGCGCTCGTAGGTGCCGGCATTGTTGAAGCTGCCGTTGCCGGAGTAGGCGAGGTAGCGGTTGCCGGAGGGGTTGAGGGTACCGGCATCGACGAAGGTGGTGCCGGAGGCGACGTTGATGCGGGCATTGGAGCCGACGGAGATGGTGCCGCTGCCGGCGGACCAGCTGGCGCCGCCGTTCAGGTTGAGGGTGTGGGTGGCGTCGACGTACTGGTTGTTGCTGCCGGAGAAGCTGGCCGCGCCGGTGATGGTGGTGGTGCCGGGGCCGAAGAGGGAGCCGGAGGAGAAGGTGAGGGCGCCGGCGGTGAGCAGGCCGCTGCCGCCGCGGTTGCCGCCGGCCAGGCCCAGGCTGGCCACGCTGTGGCTGCCTTCGTTGTAGAAGTTGCCGTAGTCCAGTTGCAGGGCGCCGTCGATGCTGGCGGCCGCGGTGAGGGTGAGGTTGCCAGCGCTCTGGCGCAGCAGGCCGGCGTTGCTGACGCTGCCGGAGATGGTGGCGTTGCCACCGGAGTAGTCGAGCATAGCGCCGCTGGCGATCTGGATCTGGCCGGAGGAGCTGGAGTCAGCGCGCATCAGCATCGTGCCGGCGTTGAGCTTGAGCGTGCCGCTGTTGTTGAAGCCGTAGGCATGGGTGGTGCCCAGGCCGTTGCGCTCGTAGGTGCCGGCATTGTTGAAGCTGCCGTTGCCGGAGTAGGCGAGGTAGCGGTTGCCGGAGGGGTTGAGGGTACCGGCATCGACGAAGGTGGTGCCGGAGGCGACGTTGATGCGGGCATTGGAGCCGACGGAGATGGTGCCGCTGCCGGCGGACCAGCTGGCGCCGCCGTTCAGGTTGAGGGTGTGGGTGGCGTCGACGTACTGGTTGTTGCTGCCGGAGAAGCTGGCCGCGCCGGTGATGGTGGTGGTGCCGGGGCCGAAGAGGGAGCCGGAGGAGAAGGTGAGGGCGCCGGCGGTGAGCAGGCCGCTGCCGCCACGGTTGCCGCCGGCCAGGATCAAGCGGTCCAGCAGTCGGTCGCTGTCCAGAATGGCGCTGCCGGTGCTGAGGGTGGCTGTGTCGCCCGAACCCGGCAGGCCCAGCAGTGACCATTTGTTTGCATCGGTCCAGCTGCCTGTGCCTCCCAGCCAGACGTAGTCCAGCGCCTGGACCGGACCGGCGCCCAATGCCAGCAAGCTGGCCAGCAGCAGGGGACTCAAGCGCATGGGCATCGGCATCAGCTGCTTCGATGGACGGCGAGATGGAATACGCGGTGCGTTCTTCATGTGGATCCCTGTGGTGAAGTGCTGCGGATGTGGGCAGCGGGACGGGGCGAATGACAATGGAGTGCCGGGCGTCATGGCCATGAACAGGCGAATGAGGCTGGGCCTGTGAAACGGCCGCCAGTCCTTTCGCCCACGCCTTGAGCGCGCCGACCCCTCAGAGACGGACATGCGGCAAGGCTGTCAGGGCCGGACGAACTTCAAGTTAGGGGGCTCGCGTACAAGCCTTGGGCGTCGTCGCTCACGCGAAGGACAGGCAGCGTTGCCCCGGACACCGGGCGCGCTGGTTCAGGGGCTAACGGTAGCGATGCAAACCGTCAAAGTCCTGCTTGCCCAGGGGCACGCCGCTCTGGCGCAGCAAGGCGTAGGCGCAGCTCAGATGGAAGAAGAAATTGGGCAGGGCGAAGTGCTGCAGAAACTCGGTGGCGGGCAGTTGCAACTGAGCGCGGCCGGCGTCGCTGTCGATCACCTGCGCTTCGGCGTTGCGGAAGGCCTCGGCAGGCAGGGCGTCGAGGTAGCTTTGACGCTCACGCAGCAGGGCTTGCAGGCCGGCCAGTCCGGGCGCCGGGCTGCCCAGTGGTGGCACGGGCAGCCCTTGCAGCGGGGCGCAGGCGCGCAGGACAAATCCTGCGGTTATCTGTACCTGCAAATGTAGCGGCAGCATGTCCGGCGCCAGGCGCGCTTGCAGCAGCTGGGCTTCGTTGACGCAGCCCTTCGTGACTTCGGCTTGAGCTGCATCAAGCATCAGGCTCAGCTGCCTGAGGTAGCGTTGGAACACGGGCACGCTGGCGGTGTAGAGCTGGGGCGGGTTCATGGTGTGGAAGGCAGGCAGGGCGGCTGACAGGTTTGCGGCGGCGATTGTGCCGTTCGCTGTATGCCGGCGGTAGCAAGCCCTTCGCTGGAGCACTCCCCCTAGAAGCCGCGCTCTGCGCCGCGGACCTCTTGAAAGCCGGGTCTATGGCCTCAGCTGTCCGAGCAACGGAGGATTCATCCCATGCGTGCAGACAAGTTCACCACCCGTTTCCAAGAAGCCTTGGGCGAGGCCCAAAGCCTGGCCATCACCCGCGACAACCCGTACATGGAGCCAGCCCATGTGCTGAGCGCCATGTTGGCGCAGGAAGACGGCCCCAAAGCCTTGCTGGAGCGTTCCGGCGTCAAGGTGCCGGCGCTCAAGACCGCGCTCGACAGCATCATCGCCGGCCTGCCTCAGGTGCAGGGCGAAGGCCAGCAAGTCAGCGCCGGGCGCGACCTGGTGGCCTTGCTGCAAGCGGCCGAGAAAGAGGCCTCCAAGCGTGGCGATCACTTCATCGCCAGCGAGATGTTTCTGCTGGCCTTGGCCGATGCCAAAACCGATCTGGCCGGCATCGCGCGCGGCCACGGCCTGAACCGCAAGTCGCTGGAAGCCGCCATCGAGGCGGTGCGTGGTGGCCAGAAGGTCGACAGCCAGGAGTCCGAGGGCAACCGCGAGGCGCTCAAGAAGTACACGCTCGATCTGACCGAGCGTGCCCGCGAAGGCAAGCTGGACCCGGTGATCGGCCGCGATGACGAGATCCGCCGCGCCATCCAGGTGCTGCAACGCCGCAGCAAGAACAACCCGGTGCTGATCGGCGAGCCGGGCGTCGGCAAGACCGCCATCGTCGAAGGCCTGGCCCAGCGCATCGTCAATGGCGAGGTGCCCGATTCCCTGAAGAACAAGCGCGTGCTGGTGCTGGACATGGCCTTGCTGCTGGCCGGCGCCAAGTACCGTGGAGATTTCGAGGAACGTCTGAAGTCCGTGCTCAAGGAAGTGGCGCAGGACGAAGGCCAGACGATTCTCTTCATCGACGAGATCCACACCATGGTTGGTGCCGGCAAGGCCGAGGGCGCCATCGACGCCGGCAATATGCTCAAGCCGGCCCTGGCCCGCGGCGAGCTGCATTGCATCGGCGCGACCACGCTGGACGAGTACCGCAAGTATGTGGAGAAGGACGCCGCCCTGGAGCGCCGCTTCCAGAAGGTGCTGGTCGATGAGCCGACGGTGGAGGCCACCATCGCCATCCTTCGCGGTCTGCAGGAAAAGTATGAAGTTCACCATGGCGTGGAGATCACCGACCCGGCCATCATCGCTGCGGCCGAACTGAGCCACCGCTACATCACGGACCGCTTCCTGCCCGACAAGGCCATCGACCTGATCGACGAGGCCGCGGCCAAGATCAAGATCGAGATCGACTCCAAGCCCGAGGTGATGGACAAGCTCGATCGCCGCATGATCCAGCTCAAGATCGAACGCGAGGCCGTGCGCCGCGAGAAGGACGAAGGCTCGATCAAGCGTTTCGAGCTGATCGAGGAAGAGCTGCTCAAGCTGCAACGCGAGTACAACGACCTGGAAGAGATCTGGACCGCCGAGAAGGCTCAGGCCCAGGGCAGCGCCCACGTCAAGGAAGAGATCGACCGCATCAAGCAGCAGATCGAGGAACTCAAGCGCAAGGGCGACTTCAACAAGGTCGCTGAGTTGCAGTACGGCCGCCTGCCCGAGCTGGAAAAGGGCCTGAAGGAGGCCCAGGCCAAGGAGGCCGGCAAGGCCAAATCAGGCAAGGAAGGGACTTCGCGCCCTCAGCTGCTGCGCACCATGGTCGGCGCCGAAGAGATCGCCGAGGTGGTGGCCCGCGCCACCGGCATCCCGGTGTCCAAGCTGATGCAGGGCGAGCGTGACAAGCTGCTGCAGATGGAAGCCAAACTGCACCAACGCGTGGTCGGCCAGGACGAGGCCATCACCGCGGTGGCCGATGCCATCCGTCGCTCGCGCGCCGGCCTGTCGGACCCGAACCGCCCCCTGGGCAGCTTCCTCTTCCTGGGCCCCACTGGCGTGGGCAAGACCGAGCTGTGCAAAGCGCTGGCCGGCTTCCTGTTCGACAGCGAAGAGCACCTGATCCGCATGGACATGAGCGAGTTCATGGAAAAACACTCGGTGTCGCGCCTGATCGGCGCGCCTCCGGGCTATGTGGGCTATGACGAAGGCGGCTACCTGACCGAAGCGGTGCGCCGCAAGCCCTACAGCGTGCTGCTGCTGGACGAGGTCGAGAAGGCCCACCCCGATGTCTTCAATGTGCTCTTGCAGGTGCTGGATGACGGCCGCCTGACCGATGGCCAGGGCCGCACCGTGGACTTCAAGAACACGGTGATCGTGATGACCAGCAACCTGGGATCTCAGCAGATCATGGCCTTGGCCGGTGAATCGAGCGAAGTCATCAAGGACGCCGTCTGGGGCGAGGTCAAGGCGCATTTCCGCCCCGAGTTCCTCAACCGCATCGACGAGACCGTGGTCTTCCATGCCCTGGACGCCAAGCACATCGCCTCCATCGCCAAGATCCAGCTGCAGATCCTGGAGCAGCGTCTGGAGAAGCTGGAGATGAAGCTCGACGTCAGCCCGGCGGCCTTGGACGAATTGGCCAAGGTCGGCTTCGACCCTGTGTTTGGCGCCCGCCCGCTCAAGCGCGCCATCCAGCAGCGTGTCGAGAACCCGCTGTCCAAGCTCATCCTGCAAGGCCGCTTCGGCCCCAAGGATGTGATCCCGGTCGATGTGCAGAACGGTGAGTTCCAGTTCGGGCGCGTGGTGCATTGAGTGAGTGCGTGGCGGCCCCTCTCGTTCTGCGAGGGGCTGCTGGCGGCACTTTGCGGACCTCTGTTGGGTTTGTCGTTCTCGCTGCGGTGTCTCGTCCCGCCGCCGGGCTCATGGTTCGCGGGTCGTCTCTACGAGCCGACTCCCCTCGGTGCTCACTGCGCGGCTCAGCGGCGCCAAACTCCCTCCGTTCGCTGCGCTCACTGTGGTCAAACAGTGGCGCCGAGTCAGAGTTTGATGCGCGTGGGTACACGCGCCTGAGCCGCTCCGCTGCGCCCTCGGCCGCGCACAAATCGCCCGCCGGCGGGCCGAGCCACCTTCGGAGGTGGCGTGTTCCACCGTGGAAAGGGGCAGATCGACCGCTATGCAAGCGCCCTGCTGCCCGTGCCGCTGCCGGGCGATTTGTGCCGGGCCGAGCAGCACAGCCCCGAGGCGCGAGCAGCGCAGGGAAGTCGGCCCATCAGGGCCGACCCCGGAGCCATGAGTCCGGTGGCGGCACGGGCTTCAGGGCCTCACGAGCAAAACCAAAGAAAGCTTTGTGCCGTTCACTGCCATCCCAGCTCTCGGATCACCACATCGACCGATGGTCCTCGGTCACGCCCAGCAACTGGTGAACTTCGTGCTTGGGCCCATCGGGTGATGCTCGCACCCAGCCGCTGAAGCGGCCGACCGGCTGCACATAGTGGCTGGCGGCGAAGCCGAGGTGGCGGGCGTCTTGACGGGATCCTTCGGGCTGGAACTGCAAGTCGAGCAGCCCGTCGTCCGTGCGCACATGCCAGGGCTGAAGGGGCCGGGCCGCGTCGAAGGTGAACTGGGCGGCGCTGAGCGGGATGAGCTGACCGTCCAGCCACAGCGCGTTTTCCTGCCCACCGAAATAGCCCTGCTGCAGATTGAAGCCCAGCCCGGGCCCGTGGGCGCTGGCCCAGCGCCAGGCGGTGTGGCGTGCCAGCAGGCCGTTGGAGGCGTCGAGCGCACCCCAGGCCTGGTCCAGGCTCAGATCCTCATGCCCGGCCGCGCCGCGCAAGCGCGCCTCGCCGCGCAAAGGCAAGGCGCTGGTTTTCAGCGTGGCATGGGCCACGCCGCCATCGGCGATGGGGCCGATGGCCAGCAGTGGGGGCGCCATGTGGGCGAGATCCAGTTGTGCGTCCAGCTGAAACTGTGGCGTGTCGAGCTGAACCTGCATCAGCTGACCCGAATCACGGCTCAGGCTGATGCGCGCGCCTGGGCCGCGGAAGCGGGTGACGCTGCCGGCTGCGAACGGCGCATCGGCCACGTGCGCCTGCAGACCCGGCAGACCATCCTGGCTCCAGTCCACGCGCAGGCGGGCTTGCTGCCGGTCGAACAGATAGGCGAAGGCCGTTGCGGTCCAGCCGACATCGACCACGGCCAGGCCGATGAACAGCCGTTCATCTCCGAGGCCCAAGTAAAGCCAGCGCTTGTGATGCAGCCGGCGCCACAGCCAGCTGCGCGCGTGCGGGGGCTGCAGGCCGCGCCAGTCAAAGCCGAGGTCCAGCCGGCCGGCATAGCGCCCCGTGGCGGGGGCGCCGTTCAAGACCAGGCCGGGAGGCGTGGCGGGCAGAGAGAGGGCTTTCATCAGCGACGCACCTCGGCATCCTGCGCGCGCCGCCATTCCTGCGGCGTCTGCCCCGTCCACTGCCGAAAGGCGCGGCTCAGGGCGCTGTGCTCGGAGTAGCCCAGCAAGCCGGCCACCTCGCTGAGCTCTAGCTCGGGGTCGCGCAAATACGCTTCGGCCAGCTGCTGGCGGGTTTGGTCCAGCAGGGTTTGGAAGCTGCTGCCTTGCTCGCTCAGCCTGCGCTGCAGGCTGCGCGGGCTCAGGTGCAGGGCTTGGGCCAGGTCGGCCAGGGCCGTGCGGCCCGAGCGGATCAGGCCGATCAAGGTGTGGCGCCACAGGGCCAGCGGTTCGCTCAGGGCTTGGCGGGTGCCCAGCTCCTGCAGCAAGCGCTCGGCCTGCTCGTCCAGCAGGGCCAGCAGGGCGTTGTCCGAGGCCCGCAAGGGCAGGGCCAGGTCCGCATGGGCCAGGGTCAGGCGGGTGAGCGGCTGGGCAAAGCGCACCGGGCCGCCGAAATAGGCCACGTAGGGCGTCACATCGGCCGGCCGAGGGTTGACGAAATCCACGCCCAGGGCGCGCAGCGGCTTGCCGCTCAAATCACGCGTCAGCTGCATCAAGGCGGCCAGCGCGGTCTCGTCCACCAAGGGGCCGGGTCGGCCGCGCTCCACGCCCCAGACGATGTGCAGGCCTTCCGAACCCAGCTCGACCTGGGCCTGGTTGACGTCGTAGACCGAGCGGTGGTGGCGCTCCAGGCGCTGCAGCGCTTGCGCCAGGGTGCCGCAGGCCAGGGCGGCGTAGCCGATCACGCCGAAATGCCGCGGGCTGATGCCACGACCCAGTCGCAGCGCAAAGGTGGCCGGCGGGCCGGGGTCCAAGGCCTGGGCGCGCTGCAGCAAGGCTTGCCAGCGCTTCAGGGCCACGAAATGTTCGCTCGCGGCCGGGCCTGGGCCCAGAAGGGCGGCTGCGTCGAGGCCGAGCGCGGCCAGATGCTCGTAGAGCAGCTGCACATAGCTGGCGGCAACGCGGGCTTCGGTCATGGGCAAATGGGGGGCAACAGGCGAACGTGCGAGGGGCATGTCTCGGGAAACTGGCCGCGATGATGCCCGAGCCGCATGCGGCGGCGCTCCGGACAAACGCCAGGGCGCCGCGGTTTTGGCGCGATCGGTCAAGTGATTGGCCTTGTCCGTCAAGCCGGTGCCTGCGGTGCGGCGCATCATGTGGGTTGCCGCGGTTTTCTGTTGACCCCATGGACGCCCTGATCGACTTTTTCCAGCAGCTCTACCTGCGCCATGGCGACTGGCGCGACCTGACCCTGCTCTTGCTCTCGCCGCTCTTCATGGTCTGCATCGCCCTGGAGGCCTGGCGCCTGCGCCAGCGCCGTGTCTACCGCTGGCGCGACACCCTGGACAGCATGAACAGCGGCGGCAGCTATCTCTTCGTCGATCTGGTCCTGCTGGCCGTCTGGGTGCTGCCGGCCATGGGCTGGATCTACCAGCACCGGTTGTTCACCATCGAGGTGACGCCGCTGAACTTCATCGGCCTGTTTCTGGCAGTGGAGTTTTTGTACTACTGGTTCCATCGCGCCAGCCATCGCATCCGCTGGTTCTGGTGCGCCCATGTGGTGCACCACGGCTCGGAGCAGATGAACTTCACCACGGCGCTGCGGCAGAGCTGGTTCTACCCCATCGCCGGCAACTGGTTGTTCTACACGCCTATGGTCTGGCTGGGTTTCGAGCCGCGCTGGGTGCTGTTCGCGCTCTCGCTCAATCTGGGCTACCAGTTCTTCGTCCACACCCAGTGGGTCGATCGCATGCCGGCCTGGTTTGAATGGGTGTTCAACACCCCCTCGCACCACCGCGCCCATCATGGCCGTAACGAGGTCTACATCGACCGCAACTTCGGCGGCATGTTGATCGTGTTCGATCGGCTTTTCGGCACCTTTGTGCCCGAAGACGAACCGGTGGACTACGGCCTGCAGCACCCGGTCGAAACCCACAATCTCTTCTGGCTCAATGCCCACGAATGGGCGGCCATGCTTGCGGACATGCGGCGTGAACGCAGCCTGTGGCTGGCCCTCAAGCATCTCTGGGCGCCGCCGGAATGGCGGCGGCTCAGCGACGGGGCCGATGCGCGCTGAGTTGCCGCCGCAGCGGGCTCAGGCGCGCGCCGCCCGGCGTCGCAGCCAGAGGTAAACGCCGCTGCCCAGCAGGAGTGCCGGCACCAGGCCGAACAGCGTCCAGAGCAGGCGCGCGCCCAGGCCCAGGGCTTCGCCCTTGTGCAGGGGGTAGATGAAATCCAGCACCTGATTGCCCGCCGCGGTGTGCAGTGGGTCGTGCAGGGCCTGCGGCTGGCCTTGAAGATTCAGTCGCAGCCGGGTGCTGCCGGTGTCCTTGCGCCATTCGCCCTGCTGCAGCAGGCGCAGCTCCGTCTGGCCTTCGGAGGCCTTGGCCAGGGTGATGCGTGTCCAGCGTGCCTGGCCGGCGGGGAACTGCGCTTCGGCGGCGCGGGCCAGGGCGTCGTAGTCCCAGTCGGTGCTTGCTGCCGCAGGCTGCGCTGATGGCTTGAGCTTGGGCCAGCTCTGCACCGGCAAGACGCTGCCGACCAGGGCGTGCGTGCTGTCACCAAAAGCCAGGGCCGCACCGCTGAGGCTGAGCACGATCAGCACCGGCGCCATCCACAGGCCCACGGCGCGGTGGACATCGAACCAGGTGCGTGCGGTCGATGCCCCCGTCTTGATGCTCAGAACCTGCCGCCAGCTGCGCCAGCTGGGGCGCGCCGGCCAGGCCAGCCAGATGCCCGAGAGGCCCAGGCCCAGCAGCACCAGGCCGCCGATGCCGACCACCGTCTCACCACGGTCGCCGCTGAGCAGGTAGCGGTGCAGCTCGAACAGCGTGGGCATCAGATGAGCGGTGTCCCAGCGCAGGGCGCCGCGGTCGCGGTGGCCGAGGTAGAGCCCGCAGCGGGCATCGATGAAATGCTCGCGGCGCCAGCCGGTCTGCGGATCGCGACGCTCCCACACCTGGTAGGCGGCGCCCGGCTGGGCTGGCGCCACGATCAGGGCCGGCTTGCGGCCGGGCGCATGCTCGGCCAGCCGCTGCAGCACGCGGCGGATGGGCTCCGCGTCTTGGGCAGCTTCGGCCTCGGCGCAGGCCGGCCGCGCCTGCAACCAGGCCGGGTTGAGTACCGCGTCCAGCTCGGCGCGCCAGACCAGGGCGCTGCCGCTCAGGCCCAGCAGCAGCAGCAAGAGGCCTGCCGCCAGCGACACCCAGCGGTGCAGCCAGACCCAGAGCTTGCGAGCGTTCCAGCGCCGGGCCCGGGCCGGGTTTTGCATGATGTGCAGCGTCTCCACGTTCAGAAGGGGCGGCGCCAGCTCAGGTTCAGGCCGCGGCCGCGGCCGGCGTAGAAGTCCTCGGGCGTGCCGGCGTAGTGGGCCTGGCTGTAGTAGGTGATGTACTGGCGGTTGAACAGGTTCTCGACGCCGGCGCTCCACTGGCCTTGTGCCGTGTTCCAGCTCAGCGAGGCATCGACCAGGGTGACGCCCTTGAAGTGCTCTTCGAGCGAGGTCTTGCCCGAGAACTTGCCCACATTGGCATGGCGCGGCAGCTGCCGCTGCAGGCTCAGCTGGCTGCTCCATTGCGGGGCGAACTGCCAGGTGGCGGCGGCCACCCATTTGTCCGGCCCTTGCGAGCGGGCGCCCAGGTCCAGGTCGAGCCCGCCGCCATTGCTAGTGCTGGACGTGCGGCCGCGGGTGCGGGCATAGCTGCTGCTGAGCTTGAGCTGCTCGCTCGGCCGCCATTCGCCGCTCACTTCCAGGCCGCGCACGGTGATGGGCACGCGCTGCACGGTGCCGATGCCATTGCTGACGATCAGCTGGCTGCCCAGGTCGGAGCGCGATTCGTAGACCGAGGCCGAGACGCTGGCCTGCCGGCCGCGCCAGGCCAGGCCCAGCTCGCGGTTCTGGGTGACGATGGGCTGCAGGTCCACCAGGTCGGTGACCGAGCTGTTCGCGGCCTTGACAGCACGCAGGATCAGGCCCACATCCGGCGGGCCGAAGCCCTCGTTGTAGGCCACAAAGCTGGACCAGCCGCTGCGGCCAAAGCGCCAGACCGCGCCCAGGCTCTTGACCATCTCGCTGGCGCGGCGCTCGCCGCCTTGCACGCGCGGCTTGCCGTAGAACGCCAGGGTGTTGTAGTTGTCCACCTGCAGCTGGGTGTGCTCATCGCGCAGGCCGCCGCGCAGGGTCAAGGAGCCGAGCTCGTACTCCAGTTGGGCAAAGGGCGCGGTGCTGCGGAATTTGAGCGGCGGCACCCAGGCACGGCCGGTGAGGGTCAGGTCTTGCTGCGAGACATCGTCCAGCACGTCCAGGCCCAGGGTCAGCTCCAGGCCCGGGGTCCACAAGTCCTGGCGCACCCAGCTGGCGCGCAGGCCCCATTTTCGGGCTTCGATCTGGCTCTGGTCGACCAGGGTGTTCAGCGGCGCAATGGCTGCGTCCTGGAAGGTGGCGATCACGCCGCCGCTGTAGCGTGCGGCAAAGCGCTGGGCGAACAGCTGCAGCTGTGCCTGGCCCTGGGCCAGATCGGCGTGGCTCCAGCTCAGGCTGGCCGAGCGGCTGCGGTTGTAGAGCGGCTGGTAGTCCAGCCGGCCCGGCTTGGCGGAAGCGGGCAGCTCGCGGGCGCGGTCCCCCGGCACATCGACCCAGTCCTCGAAGCCATGGGCGGTGAACTGGTTGAACATCAGCTGCAGCTCTTGGTCGCCGAGGCGCTGGCCCAGCTTGATGAAGGCGTCATTGGCCTTATGCAGGGATTCGGTGGCCAGCATGCGGCCCTCGCCGTCCACGCCCACATCTTGCGAACGCTGGCCGAGGTAGACCAGGGCACTCCAGGGATCGGGGCCCTCGCTCAGGTGTTCCAGGCGGTAGCCGGTTTTCCAGCTGCTGCTGTCGCTGTGGCCCTGGCTGCCCAGTTTCAGCTCCAGCAGGTGTTGGGTGCCGACCCGGCGCGGGCTGCGGGTGATGGTGTTGATGATGCCGCCGGTGGCACCCATGCCCTGGGCCGCCGAAGCGCCGCTGACCACCTCGATGCGCTCCACGATCATCGGGTCGGCGAAGTAACCCTCGCGGCCGCCGAAGCGCAGCGGGTTGGTCTGCGGAATGCCGTCCAGCAAAAGCAGGGCGGTGCGGCCGCGCAGGCCCTCGCCGAAGTTGCTCATCTTCTGCCGCGCCGGCGCATAGCCCGGGATCTGCAGGGTCAGCAGCTGGCTGGGGTCTTCGCTGATCAGGCTCTGGCTTTCGATGTCCTGGCGGCCGATCACGCTGACCGCGCCGGGGATTTTCTCCAGCGCCTTGCTGCTGCGTGTGGCGGTGACGACGGTGCGTTCCAGCTGCTGCACCGAGCTGGTGGGCGCATCCTCGGCCAGTGTTTGCGCCTGGCTGGCGGCGGCAGCGCTGCACAGGCTGGTGGCGAGGGCGAGGGCGTGAGGGGTGAAACGAAGGGCGGAGGTGTGGCGGGCGGAGCGGGGAGGGCGTGACATGAAGAGGGAGGGGAGAAAAAGCGCGAACGAGAAGAAAAAAGAGGAGCCGCCAAGACCCGCGAGCTGCGGGCCTGACGTTTGAGGCCTGGGCTCGGTCGGTGCCCAGGTGGCCCGACCAGCGTTGCCGTGCATTGTAGATTCATAAATGAGAACAATTCGCATTTAATGTTTGACGAAGCGCAATTTACCGCAGGCTCGGCCCGGCTTCCGCCCCTGCCGCACAGCGGTCTCCCCTGCGCCTCCTAGAATGGCCCACGCTGATTTCTCAGCGCCCCGCCGAGACGGGGCGTTTTTCTTTCGATTTCATGACAACTGCCGCTATGCCGAATCCGGACACTTCGCTCCCCGTGGTCATCGTCGGCGCGGGTCTGGCCGGCCTGACCACAGCGCTCCATCTGGCCGACCGCGTGCCCGTGGTGGTGCTGGCCAAGCGCCAGCTGGGCGAGGGCGCCACCGCCTGGGCGCAGGGCGGCATCGTCGGCGTGCTGGGCAGCGATGACAGCATCGACTCCCATGTGCGCGACACCCGCGACGCCGGCGCCGGCCTGGTGGACGAAGACACGGCCCGCTTCATCGCCGAGCGCAGCGCCAAGGCCGTCGAGTGGCTGGTCAATCAGGGCGTGCCCTTCACCGCCGACGAAGAAGGCCCGCTGGGCTTGCACCTGACGCGCGAAGGCGGCCATGCCGTGCGCCGCATCGCCCATGCGGCGGATGCCACCGGCAAGGCCATCCACGAGCAGCTGCTGGCCGCCGCTCAGGCTCACCCCAATATCGACCTGCGCGAGCGCTGGATGGCGCTGGACCTGATCACCTCGCGCCATGTGCAGCGCGAGGAAGAGCCGCGCTGCTACGGCATCTACGCGCTCAACATCGACAGCCAGCGCGTCGAGGCCCTGGCCGCGCGCGCCGTGGTGCTGGCCACCGGCGGCGCCGGCAAGGTCTACCGCTACACCACCAACCCCGACACCTCCACCGGCGATGGCATCGCCATGGCCTGGCGCGCCGGCTGCCGGGTGGCGAATATGGAGTTCATCCAGTTCCACCCGACCTGCCTCTACCACCCGCAAGAGCGCAGCTTTCTGATCACGGAAGCGCTGCGCGGCGAGGGCGGCCATCTGGTGCTGCCCGACCATGTCGGCGGCGGCCGCTTCATGGCCGCACATGACGAGCGCATGGAGCTGGCGCCGCGCGACATCGTCGCCCGCGCGATTGACTTCGAGATGAAGAAGCATGGCGTCGACCATGTCTGGCTGGATGCCACCCATCTGGGCGAGGCCTTCTTGAAGGAGCATTTCCCCACCGTGCATGCGCGCTGCCTGGCCCTGGGCATCGACATCGCGCGGCAGAAAATCCCGGTCGTGCCGGCTGTGCATTTCACCTGCGGCGGCGCCGTCACCGATCTGCAGGCCTGCTGCGATCTGCCCGGGCTCTATGCCGTGGGCGAAACCGCCTACACCGGCCTGCACGGCGCCAACCGCCTGGCCAGCAACTCGCTGCTGGAATGCGTGGTGCTGGGCCAGACCTGCGCCGAGCACATCCTCGGCCTGCCCGATCTGCCGCCCGCGCCCCTGCCGGCCTGGGATGAGAGCCAGGTCGAGGACGCCGACGAGCAGGTGGTGATCGCCCACAACTGGGATGAGATCCGCCTGCTGATGTGGAACTACGTCGGCATCGTGCGCACCACCAAGCGCCTGGAGCGGGCTCTGCACCGCATCCATCTGCTGCGCGCTGAGATTGACGATTACTACGCCAATTTCCGAGTCACCCGCGACCTGCTGGAGCTGCGCAATCTGGTCGATTGCGCCGAGCTGATCGTGCGCTCGGCGCTCTTGCGCCACGAAAGCCGCGGCCTGCACTACAGCCGCGACTACCCGCGCACCCTGCCGGTCAGCTTCCCCACGGTGCTGGTGGCCGACCGCGGCCTGCGCACCACCAAGCGTTGAGCGCCAGCATGCACCGCCTTCGTGGATGGGCCCTGGCGGGCTGGGGTCTGATGAGTGGCGCAGCCCTGGCCGCCGATGTGACGGTGTCGGCGGCTGCCAGCCTCAGCAATGCCTTCAAGGAGCTGGGCCCGGCATTCGAGGCGCAAAACCCGGGTACCCGGCTGCTGTTCAACTTTGCCGCTTCGGATGCCTTGCTGGCCCAGATCAGCAAGGGCGCGCCGGTCGATGTGCTGGCCACGGCCGATCAGGAGACCATGGACCGGGCGGAGGCGCAGAAGCTCTTGCTCCCGGGTAGCCGCTTCAATTTCGTCAGCAATGAGCTGGTGCTGGTGACGCCGGCGGAGGGCGGGGCGGCTTTGAGCAGCCTGGCCGATCTGGCCCGGCCCGCCGTCAAGCGCGTGGCGCTGGGCAAGCCGGAGGGCGTGCCCGCAGGGCGTTATGCCAAGGCGGCCTTGGAGTCGGCCAAGCTCTGGGCTGCGGTCGAGCCCAAAGCCATCTACGCCATCCATGTTCGGCAGGCGCTGGACTATGTGGCGCGCGGCGAGGTGGATGCCGGATTTGTCTACGCCAGCGATGCCTTAGCGCAGAAGGACAAGGTCCGGGTGCTGTTCACGGTGCCGACCGAAACGGCCATCCGCTACCCGGTTGCGGCCATTGCCGGCAGCAGCAAGGCCAGCGAGGCGCGCAAATTCATCGACCACCTGCTCTCTCCGGCCGGCCAGGCAGTGCTGGCGCGGCACGGCTTTCGCAAGCCCTGAACGGAGAGGCCGCGCCCCTCAGGCCTGCTGGCGCAGGGCGGTGCGGGCTTGCACGAAGTTGAAGGCGTAGTCGACCGCCTCTTCGATCGCGGCGTCGATCTCGCGGCGCTCGTTCTCGGTCAGGTAGAAGAGGAAATCCACCGCGTGGCGGATGTAGCGAGGCGGCAGGCGGTTCAGGGCCACGCAGGCCACGTCGCAGAGCAGATCGCTGTCGGCCTCGATGCTGGGGTATTTGTGTGCCAGCGCCATCACGGCGGCCGTCACCTCGCGTTCGTGGTGGTTGTAAAGCGAGCTGAAATCTTGACTCATGGTGCAGGGGTCTCCGCGTTTCGCCGGCAGGGCGGCTTGATCCCTGCAACGATAAACGTTTTTACACGCCGGGCGTGGCAGAAAAAGCCGCGCCCGGCCGCTATTTCGCTTCCTTGCCCGTGGCTCAGATCTGCTGGCTGAAGCTCAGCTTCAGATTGCGGCCCGGCGCATAGACCGCCTCCGCCAGATAGGGCTGGTAGCTGCGGTTGAACAGGTTGTCGACACTCAGCTGCATCCGGCTGCCGGCCCAGCGGCCCCGGCCCTGCCATTGGGCGAACAGGCCGTGCACGGCATAGCCCTTGGCCGCAGGCAGGGCATAGGGCACGATCTCGTCATCCGGCACCTGGGTCTGCGCGCCGACGAACTTGCCCTGCCAGCCCAGCGCCAGGCCGTGCGCCGGCCATTTGGAGCCCAGCACCAACACCGCCTTGGGCGCGCCGATGTCGATCAACGGCTGGTTCTTGGCCGACCAGGGGTCGCGGATCGAGCCCCGGTGCTCGCCGTCCATCCAGGCCAGCGAGGCCGTCATGAAGTAGCGGCGTTGCTCGTAATGCGCCTCTACTTCCAGGCCCTCGCTGCGGTAGCCGGGCAGGTTGCGGTAGAAGGGTAGCTGCGCGGGCCGCACGCTGCCGGGCTCCACCATGACGCCGAAGCGCTTGTGGATGTTGTCGTGCACCAGATTGCGGAAGGCGGTGAAGGTCGCGGCCAGAGCATCGCCATCGCTGAGCCAGTCGGCCTGCTGAAACTTCAGCCCGCCGCGCAGGGCGGTGACCCGCTCCTTACGCAGGCCGCGGCTGGTCGCCGGCGCGCTGGCCGCGGCCGACTGGACCTCGAACATCTCGTCGATCACCGGTGCCCGCCAGCTGCGGCCGGCATCGGCGAACCAGCTCGTCGCAGCGCTGGCCCGCCAGCTGGCAGCCAGGTGCTGGGACCAGCCGCTGTGCCGGGCGGCACTGTAATCATGGCCGGCCTTGGGGTCGTTGTAGCGCGGGGCCCAATTGGGCTGACCCTCGGTGCGTACCTGCTCGTAGCGCAGGCCGGGCTTCAGGCTGAAGCGGCCCCAGCGCATCTCGTCCTCCAGCCAGCCGGCGAGGCTGCGCTGCTGGCCGCTGGGCATGTAGTAGGGCTGCAACCAGCCGTAGTTGTAGCTGGCGTCCTGCGTGCGGGTGTGCAGCAGCATCAGGGTGTCGCGCTGGTGGCGCTGCACTTGCAGGCCGGCGGCCAGCTCGTGCGCCAGCGCGCCGGTGGCGAAGCGGGCGGTGTTGCTCAGCTCGAACTGCTGGTCGCGGTAGCTGGCATGGCTTTGCTTGCCCAGGCTGGCGGCGAAATCGCTGCTGATGCTGTCGGGCCGCTGGTCGTCCTGCACGCTGGACGAGCGCGTCAGGCGCAGCTGCAGGTCCAGCAGCGGCTGTGCCGCCGGGGCGTACTGCCACTGCAGCGTCTGGCTGCTGTCGCGCTGATCGCGCCACAGGACCTTGCGCAGCCAGGCCTCGCGCTCGCCGTACTTGGCGATCTCGGCCGCTGTCGGCGCCGGCATCTCGTCGCGCTTGGCGGCAAAGGGCGACCAAGCCTTGCTGCGTCCCTCGATGGCGGACAGGGTCAGCTTGGCTTCGCCGATCGGCAGGCTCAGCTTGGCCAGGGCCGAGCGCGCATGGGTGTTGGAGAACTCGTACTCGCTGCCGTCGGCGCGCCGCTGGTTGCCCGAGTCGCGGGCGGTAACGGCGAGCAGGAACTGCCAGGGCAGGGCCGCCTCGTCCTCGGCCCGCGCAAACACGCTGGCCGAGCCCAGGCGCTGGTCGTCATTGCTGTGCCAGGCGATCTTGGCCAGACCGCCCAGGCGCTGGCCGGGTTGCAGCAGGTCGGCCGCATCCTTGCTCTCGATCTGCACGGTGCCGCCGAAGCCGCCGTTGCCGAAGCGCACCGAGTGCGCGCCCTTGTCGACGGTGATGCGCTTGATCAGCTCGGGCTCGATGAAGATGGAGCCCTGGCGGTATTTCTCGAAGCCTTTGTTGGCGCCGTCCAGCTGCACCCGGATGTCCTCGACATCGCCGAAGCCCCAGATATTGAGGCTCTGGCCACCGGGGCGGAAGCTGCCGTTCAGGTCGACGCCGGGCAGATTGTCCAGCAGCTGCTGCACCGTCAGTGCCTGCTGGCGCTCGATCTCGGCGCTGCTGATGCTGGTCTTGCCAGGGCTGATGCTGCGCACGCCGTAGACGGTGACCGGCGGCAGCTCCAGTTCGGCAGGGGTGCTGGCAGCGAAGGATTCGGGGATGGCCAGCAGCAAGGGGAGGAGAAGAGACAACGAGGGGGCGGGATGCAAGGACTTCACGAAAACTCAAATGAGAATTATTATCATTTGAGTATAAGGCAGTCCAGCAGCTCAGCCCTCAAGCCAAGCGGCCAATCTGCCAACGAACTGGAAGCGCGGCGGGCCCTAATGGCCGGCCGCTTGCGTGCCGCCGCTGCCGAATCAGGCCGCGCCGATGCCGGGCACCAGGCTGCCAGCAGCGGAAACCGGCGCCTGGCCCTGCGCCTGGCGCGCCTTGAGCGCGGCGGTGAAGTCCAGCATGCGGTCGATGCAACCCAGGGCCTCGACCCGGATCGCTTCTTCGATGTGGATCTCGCCCAGGCCCTGCTCCAGGCAGTCGACCAGGTTCTGCAAGCCGTTCATGGCCATCCAGGGGCAGTGCGCGCAGCTCTTGCAGGTGGCGCTGTTGCCGGCGGTGGGGGCTTCGATCAGGGTCTTGCCCGGCGCCAATTGGCGCATGCGGTGCAGGATGCCGTTGTCGGTGGCGACGATGTACTCCTGCGCCGTGCCTTCGACCACGGCCTTGATCAGGGCCGAAGTCGAGCCCACCACATCGGCCTTGTCGACCACACTCTTGGGCGACTCGGGGTGAACCAGCACCATGGCGCCGGGGTGCTGCTCACGCAGCAGGTCCAGCTCCAGGCCCTTGAACTCGTCGTGGACGATGCAGGCGCCGTTCCACATCAGCATGTCGGCGCCGGTCTGCTCCTGGATGTAGCGGCCCAGGTGGCGATCCGGGGCCCAGAGGATTTTCTGGCCCTTGGCATGCAGATCGGCCACGATCTCGAGCGCGCAGGAGCTGGTCACCATCCAGTCTGCGCGGGCCTTCACGGCGGCGCTGGTGTTGGCATAAACCACGACCTGGCGGTCCGGGTGGGCGTCGCAAAAGGCCGCGAATTCATCGGCCGGGCAGCCCAGATCGAGCGAGCAGGTGGCGTCCAGATCGGGCATGAGCACGCGCTTCTCGGGGCTCAAGATCTTGGCGCTTTCGCCCATGAAGCGAACACCGGCCACTACCAGGGTCTGGGCCGCATGGTCGCGGCCGAAGCGGGCCATCTCCAGCGAATCGGAGACGATGCCGCCGGTTTCCAGGGCCAGGTCTTGCAGGTCCCCATCGACGTAGTAATGGGCCACCAGCACGGCGTTGTGCTGGCGCAGCAGCTCGGCGGCGCGGGCCTTGAGTGCCTGTCTTTGGCTGGGGTTCAGGGGCGCGGGCACCTTGGCCCAGGCGTGGGCGGTGCAGCTGTCGCCCTGGGCGTCCTGGCGGGTGTAGTCGAAAAGTACCTGTGTCATGGGCGGAAATGGTAGCGCAGGCCCGATGGACAGCGGCTGCGCAGGGTGAAGGGCGCGGTGCAGAGGGTGCTTTGCTCAGGCCTCGGCAAAGAACTTGCTCGGCGGCATGCCCACGGTGCGGGTGACCATGGCGCTGAAGGCGCTGGCGCTGGCATAGCCCAGCTCGGCGGCGATCAGGCTCATGGGCCGCTTGCGGGCGGCCAGGCTCAGGGCTTGCGCCAGCAGCACCTGCTGGCGCCACTGGGCATAGCTGCTGCCCAGCTGTTCGCGGAACAGGCGTGAGACGGTGCGCTCGCTGGCGCCCACCTCGGCCGCCCAGTCGGCCAGGGCGGTGTGGCGCTGCGGCGCTTGCAGAATGGCTTCGCAGAGGCGGCGCAGGCGCGGGTCTTGCGGCAGGTCCACGCCCAGGCGCAAAGGCTTGGCCCGGCCCAGCTCGTCCAGCACCAGGCTGGCGATCCAATGCTCGCGCTGGGCTTGCTGCTCCCCCAGCTCGGGCGGGCTCTCGCCGCCGCGGGCCAGCTGCAGCACCAACTCCCGCAAGAGCGGCGTCACCTCCAGCACCCGGGCCTGGGCCCAGGCCTCGGGCCGGCTGGAGGGTGGGGCGGCATGCAGGTAGAGCGTGCGCAGATCGGCGCGCTCGACGGCGGTGACCGCATGCTCGCGCAGCGGTGGGATCCAGACCGCCCGCCCGGGCGGCAGCAAGAAGGTGGCGTCCGGCGTGTTCACCCGCACCACACCGCTGATGGAGAACACCAGCTGGCCCCAGTCGTGGTGGTGGGCGTGGATGTCCATCCAGCTTTCCATTTGCCGCGCCTTGGCCCGCACCGGGCGCGCGGCGCTGGGGGCGTAGCGTTGCGGGTCCAGCGGCGGCAGGCTGGTGCGGCCGGTGGCTCGCAGAGCAGGGGTGGATGGTCTCATGGCGGAAATTCAATACTCTTTGGCGAACTATCGTAACCCGGCCGGGGAGGGGCCGCCTACATTGAGGGCATGAATTCCTCTTCCTCTGCAGTCCTGATCCCTCCAAGTTCCGCCGCCGGCCTGGCCCCCGAGCAGGCCGCGGCCGAGCAAAAGCGCCGTGACATTGCCACCATCAGCCTGATCGGCCTGGCCCATGGCACCTCGCATTTCTTTCACATGCTGCTGCCGCCGCTGTTCCCGGTCTTCATCCGCGACTTCGGCCTGAGCTATTCGCAGCTGGGCCTCTTGGTCACCACCTTCTTTGTGATCTCGGGCATCGGCCAGGCCCTGGCCGGCTTTGTGGTGGACCGTCGCGGCGCCCGCCCGATCCTGTTCGCCGCGCTGGCCTGCTTTGTGGCGGCCTCGGCCGCGGCCGGCCTGGCCCAGGGCTTTGGCGGCCTGCTGCTGGCGGCGGCCCTGGCGGGGCTGGGCAATTCTCCGTTTCATCCGGTGGACTTCACCATCCTCAACAAGCGGGTCTCACCGGCGCGCCTGGGCCATGCGTTCTCGGTGCACGGCATCTCGGGCAATATCGGTTGGGGCCTGGCGCCGCTGTTCGCTCTGGCCCTGAGCAGCTGGAGCGGCAACTGGCGCTATGCCTACCTGGGCACGGCCCTGCTGGGCCTGGCGGTGATCGCCGTGCTGGCCTGGAAGCGCGAGGCCATCGACGATGCCCACGGCAGCTGGGCGCATGAGAAGGCCGGCACAGCCACCCTGGCGCCCGAGCATCCGCTGGCCTTTCTGCGCCTGCCCTCGGTCTGGCTGTGCTTCTCCTTCTTTCTCTTCACCACCGCTTCCTTGAGCGCCATCCAGAGCTTTGCCAGCCCGGCCTTGTCCGCGCTCTACGGCTTGCCGCTGGCGGCCACGGCCTTTGTGGTGACGGGCTATATGTTCTGCGGCGCCATCGGCATGGTGATCGGCGGCTTCTGGGTGGCCAAGGGCAGCTCGCTGGAGCGCAATATCGCCATCGCCCTGAGCATCGCTGCGGCCCTGCTGATCCTGGCCGCCAGCGGCTGGGTGGCGCCGGCGCTGGCGGGTTTCATCGTCGCCCTGGCTGGTTTCGGCACCGGCCTGGCCGGCCCCTCGCGCGACATGCTGATCAAGCGCGCCGCGCCGCCGGGCGCGACCGGCCGGGTCTACGGCACGGTGTACTCGGGCCTGGACATCGGTTTTGCCGCGGCCGCGCCGGTCTTCGGCGCCTTGCTCGACGGCGGCCACCCGGGTGCGGTGTTTGTGGGCGCGGCCCTGGCCCTGTTGTCGGCCCTGTCGGCGGCCAGCCTGGTGCGGCGCGGGCGCAAGGATTGAGGCGGTGCGCAGATCTTGATCTGACACAAAGGCGCTCGAGCTTGCCGCTGCAATGGCGGGTAAGCCCAGAGGCGGGAGGCCTGGCGCGGCGTTTAAAGTGGGGCGCATGAGCTCCAGCCCCAGCCTCCCATCTTCCGCAGTCGCGCCCGGCGCGAGCGCGCCCCGCCTGGCCGGCCATGCCCTGGTCGAAGCCCTGATCGCCCAGGGCGTGGACACCGTCTTCGGTGTGCCTGGCGAGTCCTACCTGGCCGTGCTCGACGGCTTCCACGAGCACCGCGAGCACGGCATCCGTTTCATCGCCTGCCGCCAGGAGGGCGGCGCCGCTTTCATGGCCGAGGCGCAGGGCAAGCTCAGCGGCCGCCCCGGCATCTGCTTTGTCACCCGCGGCCCCGGTGCGACGAACGCCAGCATCGGCCTGCACACCGCCTTCCAGGACAGCACGCCGATGATTCTCTTCATCGGCCAGGTGGCCAGCGACCAGCGCGACCGCGAGGCTTTCCAGGAGCTGGACTACCGGCAGATGTTCGGCCCCGGCACCCTCGGTTTTGCCAAGTGGGTGGGCGAGGTGCAAGACGCCGACCGCCTGCCCGAGTACGTGGCCCGCGCCTTCCACACCGCCTTGCAGGGCCGCCCCGGCCCGGTGGTGCTGGTGCTGCCCGAGGACATGCTGACCCAGATGACGGCCGCACCGGTGCTGCCGCGCGTGCAGGCGGCGCAAAGCTACCCCAGCCCCGCCGCCTTGGCCGAGCTGCGCGAGCGCCTGCTGGCCGCGCAACGCCCACTGGTGATTGCCGGCGGCGGCGGCTGGACGGCCGAGAGCTGCGCCGCGCTGCAAGCGTTCGCGGAGGGCTGGCAGCTGCCGGTCGGCTGTGCCTTCCGCTTCCAGGATCTGTTTGACAACGCGCATCCACTCTATGCCGGCGATGTCGGTATCGCCATCAGCCCCAAGCTGGCCCAGCGCATCAAGGAGGCCGATCTGGTCATCGCCGTGGGCCCGCGCCTGGGCGAGATGACCACCGGCGGCTACACCTTGCTTCAGGCGCCGCGCCCGGCCCAGACCCTGGTGCACATCCATGCCGGCGCCGAGGAGCTGGGCCGCGTCTATGCGGCGGACCAGATGATCAACGCCAGCATGAGCTGCGCCGCCCAGGCCCTGGCCTCGCTGCAGGCGCCCGAGTCGGTGGCCTGGAGCGCCTGGGCCCAGCAGGCGAACGCCGATTACCAAGGCAATCTGCAGCCGCAGGCCGTCAGCCCTCTGGACATGGCCGAGGTCGTGAAGACCCTGGGCCGACGTCTGCCCGAGGGCACGGTCTTCACCAATGGCGCGGGCAATTACAGCGGCTGGCTGCATCGCTTCCACCGTTACACCGGTTTGCAGCGTTATGGCCGCAGCCAGCTGGCGCCGACCAGCGGCGCCATGGGTTATGGCTTGCCGGCGGCAGTGGCGGCCAGTCTTTTGCAAAAGGACCGCTGGGTCGTCAACATCGCCGGTGATGGCGACTTTCTGATGAACGGCCAGGAGCTGGCCACGGCCACGGGCTACGGCGCCCGCCGGCTGATCTGCGTGGTGGTCGACAACGGCACCTACGGCACCATCCGAATGCACCAGGAGCGCGAGTACCCGGGCCGCGTTTCGGGCAGCGATCTTTACAACCCCGATTTCGCCGCCCTGGCCCTGGCCTATGGCTGGCGCTCAGCGCGGGTGGAGCGCACCGAGGACTTCGAGCCCGCCCTGCAGGCCGCGATGGCTGCGCCCGAGCAGCCGACTCTGATCCATCTGCGCCTGTCCAGCGATGTCTCCACCAGCCGCAGCAGCTTGAGTGCCATCCGCGCCGCCGCCGAGCAGCGCCTGGCCGCCCCGAAGTCTTGAGCATGCCGATGTGGCTGACGCTGGAGCCCGGTGACCGGCGTCAGGTGCACGGCGCGGCCGAGCTGGCGCAGGCGCTGGACAGTTGGAGCGCCCGCGAACCCGGCAGCTTTGTCGTGCTGGAAGCGCCCGCGGGCCGCTGCCTGCAGGCGGCCGGCTGCACCGCGACGGGCTTTCAGCTGGAGCTGCTGGATGACGAGGCTGCGGATGCCGAGCAGCGCCTGCTGCGCACCGAGCGCGATGACCTCAGCCGTGCCGAGCTGCTGCGGCGTTTGCAGGACTTCTGGGCCTGTGGCGGCGAGGGCCGGGATGCCCAGGCGCCCTGGCGCCGTGGTCGCCGCTGGCTGCCCGATGGGCATGCGCGCGGCGGGCGTCGCGAGGACGAGGCGCCGACCTGGTGGAGCGCCTTGCGCGCTCTCTTGATCCTCATGATCTTTCCCGGCTTGCTGATTCTGGTGGGTTGCTGGGAGTTGCGCGAGAACGAACGCTTTCGCAGCCAGGCCCAGGCCTTGGACATGCGGGTGCTGGCGCGCGAAGAGCATGGCAGCGGGCGCAAGGCCTATGTGCAGCTGCGCTTGCGGCCTCGCGATGCCGAAGGCCTGGAGCAGGGCCGCGAGCAAGAGCGGGTTTACACCTTCGCGCGAAGTCGCTTCCGGTCTTGGGGCCAGCCGGGCGATGTGATTCGACTTTGGCAGCTGCAGGATGGCAGTGGCCGGCTGCTGGATTCCGAGCCCCATTCCTACCTGGTTTTTCTGATGGGCGTCCTCTTCGGCCTGGGTGTCCTGCACATCTGGCTGCGCGGCATCTATCGCGACTGGCGCAGGCGAGGGCAGCGGCCGCGCTGGAGTGGGTTGCCGCCGCGTCGTCATGCCGCGACGGGTGACTGAGGAGGCCCGAAGCGCTGGCGAGCTTTAGCGGGCTGTCGGGTCTGAGGGCCGCTCGATGTCTTGCCGCAAGGCCTCGATCTGAAGGCCCAGGTTCTCGCAAGCGGCCGCGTCGTTGCTGCTCAGGGCGCCACGCGGGATCTGCGCGTAGGCCTGGCTCAGTGCCTCAAGTCCCGGCTTGAGCAGGCGCGCCTGGCTGACCTGCTCGATTTGCTGATGCAGGTCCAGATAGGCCTGGCGCGCGGCCTGCACGGCCTGCTGCGCATCGGGCTCGCTATGCTGGCGGGCAAGGCACTGGAAGGCGTTCAGCAGGCCCGGGTGGCTTTGCTCGTGGGTCTGGCGCAGCGTCTGCATGGCCTCTGCATCACGGGCGCTGGCCAGTGCTGTGGCGTTGCAGGCCTGGATGCGGGTGAGCACATGCTCTTGAAGCTGGGTCTGCACGCTCTTCTGGCGATTGAGGCCGTGCCTGAGCAAGACCAGCTCGCGCGGCCAGGCGCTCAGCGCGCGCTGTTCGGCTTGCGTGAAAGCGATGACGGGTGCGGGTGCTGCCGCCTGGCCTGGCCGGGGTGGGCTCATGGTTTGTCGCAGTTCGGCCAGTTGCAGCTGCAGCGCCTTCTGGCCCAAGGTCGTGCCAAGAAAGCGGTCCAGGCCGCGCAATTCCTCGGGCTTGTAGGCATGCGATGCCAGCTCGCCGGCGAAAGCCCGGAAGTTGTCCGGGCCCAGGGCTTTGAGGCAGATCGCAGCCTCCGCACCGGTGCCGGGTCGGGCGTGGAGGGCTCGCACCTCGGCCACGGCTTGGGTAACGGTCCAGAGCTGCAGGGCAATGGCCGTTTCGCTGCGTTCGCCGGCTGTGGCGGACGGCGGAGCCAACAGGCTCAGGGCCAGGCTCAGGCCGAGCAGCAGGCCGGACCTGGGGGCCTGCAACCCGTGAGCATGGGTGACATCCGAGGTGAAGGGGATGCCGGCCAAGGTCTGGCGAAGGTGTCGAATCATGGTTCAGCGGCGAAACTGCCGTGGGCTGGATCTGTGGATCTGAAGGCCCGGGCCACTGAACTGCAGGCCGAGCGCCGGAGGGGTGGGCGTCGCGGAGTTTAGAGGGTGAGCGGCTGGGCCCAACAGGCAGCGCATGCCACTCTGGGACAATGCCGCCATGCAACACATCGATTTCGAATTGCGCGGCGAGTTCATTGAGCTGGACAAGCTGCTGAAGGCCAACGGTCTGGTGGAGAGCGGCGGGCGTGCCCGGGCCGTCATCAGCGAGGGCCATGTGCAGGTGGACGGGCGCGAAGAATTGCGCAAAACCGCCAAGATCCGCGCCGGCCAGGTGGTGCAGTATCAGGATGCGCGCATCAAGGTCTTGCCGCCGGCCTGAGTTTGCTCTTGGCCCTGTTGTGAACTGACCCGGAGCCTATGCCCCGACATGGAATTCTCGACCTGCGATATTTGCGACCGCTTCAAGTCCGACGAGTCCGGCCGCCTGCGTGTGCTGCCGGGCGTGTACCGCAGCTATGGGGCCCTGGGCCGCTTTGCCGGGCCTGTTCGCACGGTGAAGTGTTTCGAGGACAACAGCCGGGTCAAGGAAGCCGTGGAAAGCCCGGGCCATGGCCAGGTGCTGGTGGTGGACGGCGCGGGCTCGCTGCGCCGCGCTTTGTTGGGTGGCAATCTGGCAGCGGCGGCCGCTGCCAATGGCTGGGCCGGCCTTTTGATTCATGGCTGCGTGCGCGATCTGGCCGAGCTGGCCGCCACGCCGCTGGGCATTCTGGCTCTCGGCCATGTGCCCATGCCCACCGACCGCAAAGCTCAGGGCCAGAGCGATCTGGTCCTGCATCTGCATGGCCTGCCAGTGCGGCCCGGTGAGTGGCTGTATGCCGATGCCGACGGGGTGGTGATCAGCGAGCAGGCCCTGCACGCCGCTTGATAGCGGCTCAGGAGTCGGCTTGGGTGTCGGCTTGGGTGTCGATGAGGCCCGAGCTGCTGAAATAACGGCCGCCGCCCAGGTGGTGCATGCAGCGCCGGCTCGCGTCGCTCGGCTCGATCCAGTGGCCCTCGGTGAAGGCCCAGTCCTCGGCCCAGGCGGCCACCACCTCGGCCAGGAACAGGTCATAACGCTGCTCCTGCGCGGGCTCGGGGATGCGCCGGCATTCCAGCCAGGCGAGGCAGCCCTCGATCAGGGGCGCCGCCACCTGCGAGCCCGGTTGGGTTCGCAGGCCGAAGCGTTCGAACTTGTCGACATCGCGGCCGCTGCAGTGGCCCACGCCGGTGACCATGGCCGCCTGCGCCACGCAGGGCACGGCGATCACGAACTCGCCGCTGGCCTCGATCAGGCCGCGGGTGAAGGTGTTCTTGTCGATCACCACGGCGATCTTGGGCGGCTCGAAATCCAGCGGCATGTTCCAGGCCGCGGCCATCACATCCTGCTGCGCGCCGTGGCGGCTGCTGACCAGCACGGTTGGGCCGGTGTTGAGCAGGCGGCTGGCGTGGCGGAGTTCAACGGTGTGGCGCATGGCGAGGGGTCAGGAGCGAATTCAGTGAGAACGGAACGATTCAGGCCGGTCGCGGGCCGGGCTTGCGTCGCGCCCAGTGGATGGCCAGATTGGACAGCACGAAGACCAGCAGCAGATCGCCCCAGAGCGTGTACCAAAGCCAGGCGTCCTTGGACATCAGGCTGGCCACGGCCGCATTGACGCCGGCCAGGGCCAGGCCCATGGCACACATGCCAGCCGAGAGCCGGCGCGCGTCGATATCGCTGTAGACCAGGTACGTCATCACCCGCTTGCCCAGCCAGCGGCCGCCGGCCAGCGCGTCCACGCCGAAGGCGCAGGCCACCAGGCCGCCGATCACGCTGGCCTTGAGTTGCACCAGAAACTCCGACTCGAAGTACCAGGAGAAGCCGGCTGACAGCAGCATCACCACCACGCCGAACAAGGCCATGCCACCAAGCAGATCGACCCGCCGCGCGGGCGGCGCGAAGCGGTGGATCGCCCATTGCAGCGGCAGCAAGGCCAGGCCCACCGCGGCCGTCACCAGGGCGGCCGTGCGCAGATCACCGAGCTTGCCCATCACGAAGAAAAGCAGGCCGAGCGCAATGTCCACGGCGATCGCGGGCGCCTGGCCCTTGAGGCGAGAGAAATCGGGTGCGCCCGGCGCCGAGGCTTCCCGCTGGCGCTTGGCCATCATGGCCTGCACCCGGGCCAGGTAGGCGAAGGGGTCGGGGTGGGAGCGGTAGAGCACCTGGCCTTGGCGCGACACCTTGACGCCGTAGCTGAGCACCGTGCGCGGGCCTAGCTCGAAGACCAAGGGGCCTTGTGCCGTGTCCAGTTGCAGCCGATGCAGGCGATAGGGTTCGCGGCCGAAGTCCTGCCGGTCTTCCAGCGTTTTTCCCTCGTGGGTGAGCAGCAGGCGCGAGCCGCGCAAGCCGGCCTCGAAGCGCAGCTCGTAGCGCTGGCCGTCGAGGTCGACCGGGTAGTGGTAGGTCCAGATCTTCAAGGTCGGGCGGCGATGTTGGGGTTCAGCGCAAGACCTCGAGCAGGCGATCCAGCCCGCCCGCGTTGATGGCCACCATGGCCTGCTCGCGCACCCGCGGCTTGGCATGAAACGCCACCGACAGGCCGGCCGCGCCCATCATGGGCAGGTCGTTGGCGCCGTCGCCCACGGCGATGCACTGGGCGGGCAGGGCGCCGATCTCGGCCGCGCATTGCTCCAGCATGCGGCGCTTTTCTTCGCCGTCGCAGATCTCGCCCCAGGGCTGCATCACGAGCGCGCCGGTCAGAGCGCCGTCTTCGATCTCCAGCTCATTGCTGCGCACCCAGTCCATGCCCAGCTCGGCCGCGACATAACGCGTGAAAAACGTGAAGCCACCCGAGACCAGCAGCAGCTTCAAGCCCGCAGCTTTGAGCGCTGCACACAGCTCGCGCGCACCGGGGTTGAACTGCAGGCGCTCCTGCAGCACATGCTCCAGCGCGCTCACCGGCACGCCTTGCAAGAGCGCCAGGCGGCGGCGCAGGCTGTCCTTGAAATCCGTGATCTCGCCGCGCATGGCGGCTTCGGTGATGGCGGCCACTTCCTCTTTCTTGCCCGCGGCGGCGGCGATCTCGTCGATGCACTCGATATTGATCAGGGTTGAGTCCATGTCGAAGGCGGCGAGGCGGAAGTCGGCCAGGCGCAGCGGCGGCGTGAAGCCTTGGGTCACGAGATCTTGCATATCAATAAAAAACTCAGTCCTGCTTGAGGGGTTGGCCGAGCAGCCGCAGCACTTCGCGGATGGCTTGCGCGCGGTCTTTGGGATCGGAGAGCGCCTTGTCGATGCGTAGCTTGTCGTTGCCGACCAGCTTGATGCTCTTGTTCTTCTGCACCAGCTCGATCACGCGCATGGCATCAATCGGTGGGTTGGGGCGGAAGTTGATGTTCATCACCGAGGGGGCCGCGTCGATCTTGAGCACGCCGTAGGGCTTGGCCAGCACGCGCAGGCGGTGGGTGTCGAACAAGGTCTGGCCTTGGGCGGGCAGCTTGCCGAAGCGGTCGGTCACCTCTTCCAGCAGCTTGTCGATCTGCTCGCTCTTCTCGGCCGTGGCCAGGCGCTTGTAGAGCGAGAGGCGCTGATGTACATCGCCGCAGTAAGCGTCGGGCAGCAGGGCCGGGGCATGCAGATTGATCTCGGTGGTGGCGCCCAGGGGCGAGAGCAGGTCCGGCTCCTTGCCGGCCTTGAGCGAGCGCACCGCCTCGGCCAGCATCTCGTTGTAGAGCTGGAAACCGATCTCCATCATGTTGCCGCTCTGGTGCTCGCCCAGCATCTCGCCGGCACCGCGGATCTCCAGATCGTGCATGGCCAGGTAGAAGCCCGAACCCAGCTCTTCCATGCCCTGGATGGCGTCCAGGCGCTGGGCGGCCTGCTTGGTCAGGCCTTCCAGATCGGGCACCATCAGATAGGCATAGGCCTGGTGGTGCGAGCGGCCGACGCGGCCGCGCAGCTGGTGCAGCTGGGCCAGGCCGAACTTGTCGGCGCGGCTGATGATGATGGTGTTGGCGCTGGGCACATCGATGCCGGTCTCGATGATGGTCGAGCACAGCAGCACATTGTGTTTGCCGCCCACGAACTCGCGCATCACACGCTCCAGCTCGCGCTCGGGCATCTGGCCGTGGGCGATGATGATGCGGGCCTCGGGCACCAGCTCTTCAAGCTTCTGACGCCGGTTCTCGATGGTCTCGACCTCGTTGTGCAGGAAGTAGACTTGGCCGCCGCGCTTGAGCTCGCGCAGCATGGCCTCGCGGATGGTGCCGCTGGTCTCGCTGCGCACAAAGGTCTTGATCGCCAGGCGGCGCTGCGGCGCGGTGGCGATGACGCTCAGATCGCGCAGGCCTTCCAGTGCCATGCCCAGGGTCCGCGGGATCGGCGTGGCGGTCAGGGTCAGCACATCGACCTCGGCCCGCATGGCCTTCATCGCCTCCTTGTGGCGCACACCGAAGCGGTGTTCCTCGTCGATCACCAGTAGGCCCAGACGTGCAAACTTGCATTCGCTGGACAGCAGCTTGTGGGTGCCGACCACGATATCGATGGTGCCATCGGCCAGGCCTTCGAGCGCGGCCTTGATCTCCTTGCTGGAGCGGAAGCGGCTCATCTCCGCCACCTTGACCGGCCAGCGACCGAAGCGGTCGGCGATGTTCTGGTAATGCTGCTCGGCCAGCAAGGTGGTCGGCGCGAGGATGGCGACCTGCTTGCCGCCCATCACCGCGACGAATGCCGCGCGCAGCGCCACCTCGGTCTTGCCAAAACCCACATCGCCGCAGACCAGGCGGTCCATGGGTTTGGGGCTGATCATGTCCTGGATCACCGCATGGATGGCGGCACGCTGGTCGGGCGTTTCTTCGAAGCCGAAGCTGGCGGCGAAGGCCTCGTAGTCGTGGCCCGAGTAGCGGAAGGCATGGCCCTCGCGGGCGGCGCGGCGGGCGTAGAGGTTGAGCAGCTCGGCGGCGGTGTCGCGCACCTGCTCGGCGGCCTTGCGCTTGGCCTTTTCCCACTGGCCCGAGCCCAGGCGGTGCAGCGGCGCTTCGTCCGCCGAGACGCCGGTGTAGCGGCTGATCAGGTGCAGCTGGGCCACCGGTACATAGAGCGTGGCCTTGTCGGCGTACTCCAGATGCAGGAACTCGCTGGCGCCGTCGCCGATGTCGATATTGATCAGGCCCTGGTAGCGGCCGATGCCGTGGTTGTTGTGCACCACCGGGTCGCCGACCTTGAGCTCGGACAGGTCCTTGATCAGGGCGTTGACGTCGGAGACCTGCTCCTGCTTGCGCCGGCGCCGCGTGGTGGGCGTGGTGGCGAAGAGTTCCGTCTCGGTGAAGATCTGAATCTGCTGACCGCCCTCGGGGTCGTTCCAGAAAAAGCCCGCAGCCAAGGGAGCCGCCGTGATGGCGAACTTCTCCGGGCTGGTTTCGAAATCGGCCAGGCTGCTGACCGAGGGGGGATCTATTCTGTTGTCGCGCAGCAGCTCCAGCAGGCTCTCGCGCCGGCCTTCGCTCTCGGCCAGCAGCAGCACGCGGTGCGGCGTGCTCAGCAGATGGGCGGCCAGGCGGGCCAGGGGCTCTTGCGCGCCGCGCTCGACGGACACATCGGGCAGGGGCCGGGCATAGTCCACCGCCTCCTTGCCACGCACGGCCAGCACCGGGTGGGCGTGGGTCAGGCTGAAGAACTCTTCGCTCTTGAAGTAGATCTCCTCGGGCGGCAGGATGGGCCGCTCGGGGTCGTGCTGCAGAAAGCGGTGGCGCTCGCGGGTGTCGGTCCAGAAGCGGCCCAGCGCCTCGTCGATCTCGCCGTGCAGGGCCAGCGCGCAATGCTCGCCCAGGAACTCGAAGATGCTGGCGGTCTGCTCGAAGAACAGGGGCAGGTAGTACTCGATGCCGCCGGTGGCGATGCCCTGGCCCATGTCCTTGTAGATGCGGGAGCGGCTCGGGTCGCCCTCCATCTTTTCGCGCCAGCGCGAGCGGAAGGTCTGGCGCGCCGCTTCGTCCATGGGGAACTCGCGGCCCGGCAGCAGGCGCACCGCCGGCACCGGGTAGAGGCTGCGCTGGCTGTCGGGGTCGAAGGTGCGGATGGAATCGACCTCGTCACCGAAGAGGTCGACCCGGTAGGGCACCAGCGAGCCCATGGGGAAGAGGTCGATCAGTCCCCCGCGCACCGCGTACTCGCCCGGCGACACGACTTGCGCCACATGGTTGTAGCCGGCCAGGGTCAGCTGGGATTTGAGGCTGGCTTCGTCCAGGCGCTGCTTCTGCGCGAAGTTGAAGGTGGTGGCGGCCAGAAAGCTGGGCGGGGCCAGGCGGGTCAGGGCCGTGGTGGCCGGCAGCAGCACCACGTCCAGCTCCCTCTCGTCCGCCGGCTTGCCGCGGCTTTGCAGCAGCTGCCAGAGCGTGGCCAGGCGCTCGGAGATCAGGTCCTGGTGGGGCGAGAAGGTGTCGTAGGGCAGGGTTTCCCAATCGGGGAAGACGCCCACGCGCAGCCCGGGCGCGAAGAACTTGAGCTCATCCTCCAGGCGCTGGGTGTCGCCCGGCTCGGCGGTGATGATGGCCGTCAGCCGGCCGGCGCCCAGCTGCTGCTGGGCGTAGCGCGCCAGCAGCAGCGCATCGGCCGAGCCCGTGGGTCGGGGCAGGCTGAACTTTTTTCCGGGCTGGATCAGGGGGAACTGCAGGGACGAGGGCATGGCGTGCGCACAAATGGAAACAGCCCCGAAGCGGGGCTGCGCGGATTGTAGGGAAGCGCAACCGGCCGCGCTGGCCGGGGCCTGATGTCAGACGGCGGCGGCCCGGGATTCAGCCCGGCTCCGAGTGCGACCCGGTACGAGGCTCGGAGGGTGGGGCATCGAGTGCCTGCCAGTGGGCGGGCAGGGCCTGGGCGTCCAGCAGGGCCTCCAGGGCTGCCCGTGGCATCGGTTGGCCGAACAGATAGCCCTGAAAGCGCTGGCAGCCATAGGCCTGCAGAAAGCTGCGCTGGGCGCTCGTTTCCACGCCTTCGGCAATCACCTCCAGGCCGAGGTTGCGGGCCAGGTCGATGATGGCGCGGGTGATGGAGGCATCGTTGGCGTCGTGCGGCAGGTCTTTGACAAAGCCCTGGTCGATCTTGATCTGCTGCAGCGGAAGGCGCTTGAGATAGGCCAGTGAGGAAAAGCCGGTGCCGAAGTCATCCAGGGCCAGCTGCAAGCCGGCCTCGCGCAACTCCATCATCTTGGCGGTCGACTCCGCCGCGTCGGCCAGCAGGGTGGATTCGGTCAGCTCCAGCTTCAGGGCCTGGGCCGAGGCGCCACTGGCCTGCAGGCAGCTGATCAGCGAGGGGATGAAGTCGGCCTGCCGGAACTGGCGGGCGCTGACGTTGACCGCCAGGCTCAAGCCCTGGCGGGCGGGCAGTGTGGCCCAGCGCGCCAGCACTTGGCAGGCCTGCTGCAGCACCCAAAGGCCGATCGGTAGGATCAGGCCGCTGTCCTCGGCCAGGGGGATGAACTCGGCCGGCGACACCCAGCCGCGCACCGGGTGGCGCCAGCGGATCAGGGCCTCGGCACCGAGGATGCAGCCTTGGGCATCAACCTGGGGCTGGTAGTACAGCTCGAACTGTTCCAGTCGGATGGCCTCGCGCAGGTCGATCTCCAGCGCCGCGCGGGTGGACAGTGCGGTCTGCATCTGCAGCTCGAAGAAGCGCACCTGGTTGCGGCCCGCGGCCTTGGCCTGGTACATCGCAAGGTCGGCATGGCGAAGCAGCTCTTCGGCGCTGTCGTCGGCGCGCTGCTGGAGGGCCACGCCGATGCTGGCGCTGCATTCATGACTGGTGCGCAAGCGCTGGCCCTGGGCGTCGGCAATGCTCAGGCGGAAGGGTTGGTTGATCTGGGCCGCCACCTGGCTGACGACGCGCTTCACCTGGTCTTCGGCCTGGCCCAGCGTCAGGCCTTCCAACAACAGCACGAATTCATCGCCGCCCAGGCGCGCCACGGTGTCGGTGTCACGCACGCATTTCTTGAGCCGGCCTGCGGCTTCCACCAGCAAGGCGTCACCAAAGCTGTGGCCTAGGGTGTCGTTGAGCATCTTGAAGTTGTCCAGGTCCAGAAAGACCAGGCCGCAGCAGCTGTGGTTGCGCTTGTGCAGGGACATGGCGTGCTGCAGCCGGTCGTGCAGCAGGCGGCGGTTGGGCAGCTGGGTCAGCGGGTCGTAGAAGGCGAGGTTGAAGATCTCCACCTCGGCCGCCTTGCGCTCCGAGATGTCGAGGAAGCTGCCCACATAGTTGAGGGGCTGGCCCCAGCTGTCCTTGACGGCGGTCAGGGTCAGCCATTCCGGGCAATCCTCGCCGGTGCGCGTGCGGCACCAGAACTCACCCTGCCAGCTCCCCTGGCGGCGCAGCTCGCCCAGCAAGGCCTCGCTGAAGCTGGCTTCGTGGCGGGCCGACAGCATCCAGCTCCAGTGCGCGCCCACGGCCTGCTCGGCCTGGATGCCGGTGTGTTGGCAGAAGGCCCGGTTCACCCGCAGCAGCTTGAGCTCGGCATCGGTGATGAAGATGGCCTCCTGGGTCTCGAAGGCGATCGAGGCGATGCGTAGCTCCTGCTCCTGGACCAGGCTGGCCCGCAAGGCCTCGTCGAGCTGCTGCACCTGCTGCTCCAGCTTGCGGTTCGCCCGAACCAGCGCTCGTTGCGACTGGGCCAGGTCTTCGTTCAGGCCCAGCACCTTGCTTTGCAAGCGTTCGAGGTCAGCGATATCGCACTCGGCCATCAGCAGCAGCTGTTGCTCTGGCAGCGCAAAGACCTGGCCCATCACGCTGTGAAGACTTTGATCGGGCCAACCCAGGCTCAGGCGGCCTTGGTAGAGCAGGCCTTGATCATCGGGCATCAGGCTAGTGAGCTGAGCCAGTGGGGGCTGTACCAGGATCTGTCGGAGGTCGGGGTCCAGGTGCAGGTCAGGCATCGATGGAGTACCTGATGAGCCGCCCGCTGCCGCCTGGGGGTTCTGCAGCAGACGCCAAAAGCCCGCGTTGGCCTGCAGCAACTGGCCTTCGCCATTGAAGCGCAGCATCACCGTGGCTTGGCTGCGTTCCAGCCATTCCATTCGCAACGCCTCTTCTTCAGGCGACCGCGTTTGGGACTCACCGTGTCTGGGGCGCGAGGGTGGAGCCATAGGCGCGGGTCAGCAGACTGGTGCGCTCAAATCCGTCGTGGGCAAGGGTGGGTCAGTCGGCAACTCGTGCAACACCCCCAGGGCATCTCGTGCATAGCCATCCGCCCCCAGAAAATCAACCCAGCCCGGCTCTTGGTTCAGGGCGTCCCCCCCCACCACGATTCGGGGTGCCGCCTGGCCGCAGGCTTTGCGAATCTGGGTGATCGCTTCGCGGGCCTCCAGCAAATGACTGGAGAAAGCCAGAGAGAGCGCGACCAAGCCGGGCCGCCATTCGAGCACTTGGGCCACCAGATCGGGCGTCGGCGTGTCGGCACCCAGGCATTGAACCTCCCAGCCCGCCAGTTCCAATGCATCGGACACCATGCTCAAGCCCACCGAGTGTCGGTTGCCCTGGACACAGGCCAGCAAGGCCCGTTGGCCGTTGAGCGGTGGCAATGGGTGGTGGGCAAAGCGATCGGCCATCACCGTGCTGGCGGTGGCGGTGGCCAGGTGCTCCTGGGCGACGGAGATCTCATTGCGCTGCCAGCGCAGGCCGATGTTTTGCAGGCTGCGTGCGATCAGCCGCACTTCAATCTCGACCAGTGCCAAGCCCTGTGTCTCCAGCTCAACCATCAAGGCCAAGGCTGCGGCCCGATCCCCTTGCAACAAAGCGTCCTCGAAGTGGGGCTGTATGTCGAATCCATGGTCCTCAGGTTCAGGGCGCTCGCGCGTGGACCCGGCCGCTTCGGACGCGTCGAGGGAGTCCTGCAACAAAAGATCGAGGGTGTTTCGCTCGGGGCCCAAATGGGGAGCCAGGCACTCGGCCATGCAGAGCAGGCCGTCGCGCAAGGGTTCGCAGGCTTGTCGCCGAGCTTGGCGCACGCTGCGCAGCCATCGCAGGTAATTGGCAAAAGGTCGGCTGTTGCCCGTGGCCAGGCTGGGGATCAGGAACTCCAGGTGTTGCCGCAGCTCTGCTTCGCTGGTGGGTGCGTAGGCCGCGGACCCTTGTTGTGCGAACTGGAGCTGCCATTGCTTCAGGCGCAGGCTGGCTTGGAGGGTCACCTGTTCGCGCATGCCTTGCACGGTGCGCAGCGCTTTCGCCGAGAGGGGCGTCAAGGGCGCTGAGGCGGGTTGCGTCGTGTTGAGGTTCATGGATCGATCTCAAGAGACGATGGAACCCCGGGCTTGGCTGCCTTCAGGGCGCACGATGGGCAGTCTTCGGCGCCTGCTCGCGGCTGTCAAGGCGAAAACGGGGCCTGGATGCGGTGATTTTCGGAATATTTGATGTGGGTCAATTCAAGATTTGAAATGACAAATTTGATAAATATGCACTTGCCGCAGGGTGCCCCAGGTCTGAGACTCCCCACCCATGTGTTTGAGGTCAATTGAGGTGATCCGATGGTGAATGGCAAGGTGCGGTTTGGAATTGCCGCGCGACTCTATGCCTTGGCGCTGGTTTTGTCCCTGTCGCTCGGGGGTGTGGCTTTGGTCTCCTACCTCAAGCTGTCCCGGGTGGATCAAATTGCGGAGGTTACGCAGAACTTGCGGGTGCCCCAGCTGTCGCGCATCGGCGATGTCGAGCTCAACATCACCCGGGTCTCTCTGCAGCTGCGCCACGCCATGCTGGCGCGCAATCCGTCCGAGTTGCAGGGCGCCGTCGATGACATCAGCGCCAAGCGCCAGGACATCGACAAGCTGCTCAAGGCTTACCAGGACGATCTGTTCACCGAGGAAGGCAAGTCACGGTTTGCCAAATTGGCCGAACCCCTGGCCCGCTTCTGGCAGGCGGGTATGGCCAATGTCGACCTCATCAAGGCAGGCCAGAATGACGAGGCCTTTGCCTACCTGGTCGACCGCACCATTCCGGCCCGCAACGAGGTGCTGGCCATCCTGGCCGATACGGTGCACTACCAGGAGCGCACCCTCAAAGAGGACATTGAAAGCATGCAGGATCAGACCCGCAGCACCTGGCATCTGGTGGTGGGTTTGGCGCTCTTGTCCTTGTTGACCTTGCTGGTGTTTTCCGTGCACGTGGCGCGCTTGCTCAAGCGCCGTGTGCGCTTGGCTCGGCAGCTGACAGAGCGGGTGCGGGACGGCGATCTGGCCCACCCTGAGCCGGATCTGGAGCGCGATGAGTTTTCGCCCTTGCTGGAGGCCCTGAAAGAGATGCGGCAGGCGTTGACTTCCTTGGTTGGCGGCGTGCGCGGCAATGCCGAGCGGGTCTCGGGGGCCAGCAGCGAGATCGCGCAGGGCAATCTGGACCTGTCTTCTCGCACCGAGGAGCAGGCCTCCGCATTGCAGCAGACGGCGGCGACCATGGATGTGCTCAGCCACACCGTGCGCCATAACGCCGACAACGCGCAGCAGGCCAAGCAGCTGTCCATGAATGCGTCCATGGTGGCCGAACAAGGCGGCGATGTCGTCGGCCAGGTGGTCAGCACCATGAAGGACATCAACGAGTCCTCGCGCAAGATCTCGGACATCATCGCCGTCATTGACGGCATCGCCTTCCAGACCAATATCCTGGCCCTGAACGCGGCCGTGGAAGCTGCGCGGGCCGGCGAACAAGGCCGCGGATTTGCCGTGGTGGCCAGCGAGGTGCGCGCTCTGGCGCAACGCAGCGCCGGTGCGGCCAAGGAGATCAAGACCCTGATCAGCGCCAGTGTCGAGCAGGTCGAGCAGGGCAGCGATCTGGTCGATCAGGCCGGTCAAACCATGGGCGAGATCGTCAGCGCCATCAAGCGTGTGGCCGACATCGTCGGCGAGATCAGCGCCGCCAGCCAGGAGCAAAGCCGCGGTGTGGCCCAGGTCAACGAGGCCATCACCCAGATGGACAAGACCACGCAGCAGAACGCGGCCTTGGTCGAACAGTCGGCCGCTGCAGCCGAGAGCCTGGAAGGTCAGGCCAATGAGCTGGTCCAGGCCATGGCGGTGTTCAAGCTGCAGACCTGAGGCCTGAGGACTGAGACTTGGGGCCGGGACCAGGGCCGGGGCCGGGCCGGCGCTTGCGGCTCAGTGCGCCCCGGCGCTGCGCCGCTGCACGCGGATCACTGCGTCGCTGGCGCTGCCATCGCTGGCCAGCGCCCGGGCGCGCAGCTGGCCGCAGCCGCCGTCCACATCCTGGCCGGCCGAATCACGCAACTTGGTCAGCACACCGCGCTGGTGCAGGGCGCGGGCGATGCCTTCGGCCTTGTCCCAGCTGGGCCGGGTGAAGGGCAGCTCGGGCACGCTGTTGTAGGGAATCATGTTGAGGATGGCGTACTTGCCCTTGAGCAGGCGAACGATGCCGTCCAGCTCCTCGGCCGTGTCATTGATGCCGTCCAGCAAGGTCCACTGGTACTGGATCGGATAGCCGGTCTTGCGCGCGTAGTCTTCGCCCAGCGCGACCAGCTCCTCCGGTGTCAGCCGCGGCGCGCGTGGCAGCAGCCGTTCGCGCAAATCGGCGCGGCTGGTGTGCAGGGACAAGGCCAGGGCTGGCTTGACCGGGCCCAGGGGCAGGCGCTCGAACACGCGCGGGTCGCCGACCGTCGAGAAGACCAGGTTTTTGTGGCCGATATTGCCCTCCAGGCCCAGCAATTCGATCGCCTCCAGCACATGCTCCAGGTTGTGGGCCGGCTCGCCCATGCCCATGAACACGACCTTCTTGACCGGCCGCAGGCTGCGTGCCAGGGCCACTTGCGCAATGATTTCGGCGCTGGTGACTTGGCGGATCAGGCCCTCGCGCCCGGTCATGCAGAACTGGCAGCCGACCGCACAGCCGACCTGGCTGGACACGCACAAGCCCTCGCGTGGCAGCAGCACGCTTTCCACTGTCATGCCGTCGCGCAGGGCCAGCAGCAGGCGGGCCGAGCCGTCCTCGCCAGGGTGGTTGGAAACGAGCCGGGTCAGGCCCTGCAACTCGGCATCCAGTGCCTCCAGGCCATCGCGCAGGGCCAGGGGCAGAAAGTTCTCGGGCTTGCGCCGGCTGCGCTCGTGCGGGCGTGCCCGCACCCAGTCGCGCAGGAGGCGGAGTTCGTGGGGCGGCTTGGCGCCCAGGGCGCGCAAGCGCTGGCGGATGTCTTCGATGCGCATGGGGCGGCGATTGTCGCTCAGCCGCGTTTGGGAGCCGAGCTGCGCGCGTCAGCGCCGAAAGTCCGCGCGCAGCCATGGCTGGCCGCTCGGTGCCTGGAACGTCAGGCCGACCTGGACGATGTCGCCCTCATGCCCGATCTTCGGGCGCTGATAGCCGGGCAGGATGCAATCGCTGTCCTGTGGGTCCTCGGGGTCGTTTTGGCTGAGCGCGCGCATATAGGGCTCCGGTCCCGCTCCGAGGATCATGCTCAGATACACACGGCTGCGCGGGATCGGGGCGCTGGGGTCCAGGCCGCGGGGACGGAAGCCGATCCGAAACTCCTCGGCCTCGCTGCCCTCCGCCGTGGGCCTGGTCGCCGGGAAGTGTGACGCCTTGTGTTTCTGTCCGTAAGCGTCACGCCAGTGCAAGCGAAGCTGGGGTGTCGGCTCTTGCGACGACCACATCAGATGCAGATCGCCACCCTGCGTGCAGAACTGCGGATGGCTGACGCCGGCGCTGGGATACCAGGGCCCGGCCACACGTTGGTCGATGCTCAGCAGGCGCAGGCCCTCGGGCGCGATCAGGCTTTGGGTCCAGACCAGGCCGACCCCCGGCATGCGGTAGAGCTTGGGCGGCAGCACGCGGTGGGGCAGCAGCGATTCGTCGGGCGCTTGCCGGGGGCTGGCACTGAGCTGGCGCGCTTCCTTGGCCATCTCCATCTCCGCCATCTGGGCGGCCATCAGGGGCAGGCCGAACAGCAGCACCAGGCCGAGCACGGCCATCACCAGCGATTCCAGCCAGCTCATCGGCGGCCGCAGGCGCCGCCCCAGCCAGGCATGGCTGCCAAACCACAAGCCTGGGCCCACGGTCAGCAAGAGCAGGTAGAACACCCCCAGGGCCATGGGCCCGGAGACCGCCCGCGCGGGAAGCCAGACCACAGCGAAGCACAGCGGCGCCATCAGCAGGGACAGCAGGCGCAGCTTCAACCAACTGCCCGCCTTGGCCCGGCGGCGAAAGTACAGCAGCTCCAGCAGCAAGGGCAGCAGCATCGCCAGGGCGAAAGCGGCCGCAGCTTGCCACCACAGCGCCCGGCGATCGGGCGCCATGGCCAGCCAGGTCTCTTGCATCTGCGCGAATTCCATGGACTCTCCCTTGCCTCGAGCTGTGGGCATCCAGTCTAGGTCTTCACTGCGGCAGGCAGAGCCTCACCTCCAGGCCGCCGCCTTCTCGGTTGCTCAGGCCAATGCGACCGCCATGGGCCTCGGCAATCTCGCGTGCCAGGGCCAGGCCCAGGCCGCTGCCGCCATGCTGGCCGCCGCTGCGCTTGGTCGAGTAAAAGGGCAGCAAGGCCTGGGCCAGCACCGCCTCGCTCATGCCGCAGCCGCGGTCGCGCACGACAAAGCACAGCTCGCGCGCCTGCCACTCCACGGCCAGGCTGACCGCCTCGGGCGGGCCGCCGGCTTCCTGGGCGTTCTTGAGCAAATTGATCAAGGCCTGAGCCAGCTGGCCCGGGTCGAAGCGGGCCGGGCGGGTGGGCACGGCGCCCTCCAGCCGGTAGGGGTGCTGGGCCAGCAGGCCGGCCAGGAAGGCCGGCCAATCCACGGTCTGCCAGTGCGGCGAGGGCAGCTTGGCGAACTCGGCATAGGCCGCCAGAAAACGGTGCAGCTGGCGCGAGCGCTCGCCGATGCTGGCGAACACTGCCTCCAGGCGCTCGGTCTGGCCGCGCCGCGCCAGCTCGGCGCCGCTGTGCGAGAGCGAGGAGATGGGGGCCAGCGAGTTGTTCAGCTCATGGCTGATGACGCGGATCACCCGCTTCCAGCTGGCCACCTCCTGGCGCGAGAGCTCGCGCGTCATGCGCCGCAGCAGCAGCAGGCGGTGCGGCTGGCCTTGCAGCTGCAGGCTGCGTTGCGAGAGGTGGAAGAGTTCCTCCTGTCCGTTTTCGCTCATGCCGAAGACCTGGTCCTGGCCGCCGGCCAGGGCCAGGCGCAAGGCCTCGGGGCTGTCATCCAGCAGACTGGCCAGGCTCAGGCCCGCCAGGCTGCGCCCCTGGGCCAGCAATTGGCGCGCGGCAATATTGGCATAACTGATTTCACCGCCGGGTTCCTGCAGCAGCAGCAAGGCTAGGGGCGTGTTCTGCACCACCGTGTCCAGCAGCAGCTCGCGCCGGGCCAGCTGCTGGCGTTGCTCGCGCAGGGCCAGGCCCAGCTCCTGGTGGGCGCGCAGCAAGGCGGCCAGCTCGGCCTGGCGCAGCGGGCCGCTGGGGCCGGCGGCGATGGACATGCTGAAGTCGCCATCGCGGTAGCTGAGCACCGCACCCTCCAGCGCGCGCAGCAAGCGGCGCAGCGGCTCCAGCAGCTGGCCGCTCAGGCCATACAGGGGCAGGGCCAGCACCAGCAGGCTGTAGATCGGCCACTGCCACTGCTGGATGAGGGCCTGCGCGCCCGCGCCGAGCAGGGCCGCGGCCAGCAGGGCCAGGAAGAGTCGCCATTGCATGAATCGGTCTCAGCTGGCTTCGGCCATGCCATAACGCTCCATGCGCCGGTACAGCGCCTGGCGCGACAGACCCAGGGCCTGGGCGGCGCGGCTGACCACGCCGCCAGCGGCCGTGAGGGCGGCCTGAACAGCTTCGCGGCTGGGCTCGTCGAGGTTGCGATGGCCGGCTGCCGAGGCGGCCGTTGGCGCTGCCGCTTGCAGACCGAGGTGCTGCGGCTGGATGCTGGCGCCGGCAGCCAGCAGGCCGGCGCGCGCCATCACATTCTTCAGCTCGCGCACATTGCCCGGCCAGCGGTGGGCCAGCAAGGCCTCGCGCGCTGCTTCTGACAAGGTGGCCGCGCCGGCCAGGAAATGCTCGGCCAGCACCAGGATGTCTTCGCGCCGCTCGGCCAACGGGGGCAGGCGCAGCTCAAAGACATTGAGCCGGTAGTACAGGTCTTCGCGGAAGCTGCCTTCGGCGACCATGGCTTTCAGGTCGGCATTGGTGGCGCTGATCACGCGCACCTGGCTGCTGCGCGTGCGGCTGGAGCCCAGGCGTTCGAAGCGCCCGGTCTCCAGCACGCGCAGCAGCTTGACCTGGCCGGCCAGGGGCAGGGTGCCGATTTCATCGAGGAACAGCGTGCCGCCATCGGCCGCCTCGAAGCGGCCCTCGCGTGCCTTGTGGGCGCCGGTGTAGGCGCCGCTTTCGCTGCCGAAGAGCTCGGCCTCGATCAGATCCGCGGGCAGGGCGCCGCAGTTCAGGGCCACGAAGGGACCTGTGCGCTGGGCCGAGTTGGCATGGACGATGGCCGCCAGCCGCTCCTTGCCGCTGCCATTGGGCCCGCTGATCAGCACGGGCAGCTCGGTGCGCGCCACCTGTGCGGCCAGCTCCAGCGTGCTCAGCATGGCATCGGAGGCGAACACCAGGCCGGCCAGATCCAGGCGCTGCGTCAGCTGTGCGCGGCGAGCCTGGCGGGCCTGGCGCGCCTGGCTCAGGGCGCGGTTGGATTCGCCCAGCTCCAGCAGGTTCTCCACCGTGGCCACTAGCTTGTGATCATCCCAGGGCTTGGCCAGGTAGTCGGCCGCGCCGGCCTTGACCAGCTCCACCGCCGCCTCCAGCCGGGTCCAGGCAGTCAGCAGGATGACGGGCAGGTCGGGGTGCTGGGCCCGGATGGCGCGGAACAGGGCCGCGCCTTCTTCGCCCGAGGTGGTATCGGCGCTGAAGTTCATGTCCTGGATCACCAGGTCCACGGAAGGGCGGGCCCGCGCCAGCAGGGCCAGACCTTGGGCCGGGCTATCGGCCAGCAGGGGCTCGATGTCGTGCAGGGAGAGCAGCAGGGCCAGGGCCTCGCGCACGCCGGCGTTGTCATCGATGATCAGCACATGTCTCATGGGGTGGCGAGCATAGCAAGAGGACGCTGGGGCGCGGGGCTCAGAAACGCAGGGCTGCCACCGGCGGCAAGGCTGCGGCGCGCCGCGCCGGGCCCAGCACGGCCAGCTGGCCCAGCAAGCAAAGCGTCAGCGCGCCCACCGGCAGGTAATAGGCCGGCAGCAAGGGCAGCTCATAGCTGCGGATCAGGGCCAGATTGATGCCGTAGGCCGCGCCCATGCCGAGCGCAATGCCGGCGCTGGACAGCAGCAGGTTCTCGAGCTGGAAATAGCGCAGGATCTGCCCGCGTGTGGCACCCAGGGCGCGCCGGGTGCCGATCATGCGGGTGCGCTGCTGCACCCAAAAACTGGCCAAGCCGACGATGCCCAGGGCCGTGACCAGGAGCAGGGCCACGCAGACGCCGCCGAGCAGCCAGATCATGGCGCGGTCCTGCGCGTAGTAGCTGCTGCGCATCTCCTCCAGCGTGCGCGCCTCGCGCACCATGCGCTTGCCGCCGATGGACTCCAGCACAGGAGTGGCCGCCTTGAGCACCGCATCACGTTGAGCCGGGTCTACGCGCATCACGTAGAAGCCTCCGCGATAGCTGTTGCGCAGCGGCAGCAGCATGCCGTACCGGCCTGCACCTCCGGTTTCGTTCGGTCCTTGGGCTTGGGGGCCCGGATGAACCTCTCCCAAGGTCTGCACCACGCCAATCACCTCGATCGGCGCATCGCCGAAGACGTACACCTGTTTGCCGAGAGCTGAACTGCCGGGAAACAGACGTTTCGCCAGGGCTTGGCTGATGATGACCTGGCGAGGGCGCGGCGGGTTCTCGCCGGGGCCGTTGAAGGCGTTGTCGAGCACGATTTCTTCGGCGCGGAAGTTGCGGCCCTCGACCAGTTTCAGGCCCATGGTCGTCAGCGCATGTTCATCGCTGGCGTATTGCGGCACGGCGATGCCTTCGCCATTGGGTTCCGGTTGTTGGCGCATGCCGCTGACGGTACTGCTGTTGCCGAACGTCACCTGGTTGATGATGGTGGCGCTTTTCACGCCAGGCAGGGCGCGCAGGGCCTGAAGGTCCTGGCTGGTGATTTCGTCGACATTGTCGGCTTTGCCGATGCCGCTGAGGTAGAGGGTCACCAACTCAGATTCAGCCAGACCACTTTCGGCCTGGATGCGCTCCACGCGCTGTTGAATCAGGTGCAGGGCATTGCAGACGATGGCGCAGGTGAGCGCCACCTCGAGCACGATCAGGCCGGCCGCGGTCTTGTGGCGGCGCAGGGTGGAGAGGATGGGCATCAGTTCCATGGATTGAGTCCTCACTGGGTTTTCAGTTGACGAGCCGGGCTGATGCCGGCGGCATGCCAGGCGGGCAGCAGGCCGGCGGCGAGGCTGGCCAGCAGGGCCAGGGCCAGGGTCAGGGCCAGCATGGGCCAGTCCATTTCGGCCAGGCGGGCATAGGGCGCCGGGCTCAGGCGCACCAGATACAAGCCCAGCGCCGCCAGCGCCAGGCCCAGCAAGCCGCCGATCAGGCCGAGCACGCCGGCCTCGACCAGGAATTGCTGAAAGATGGCGCGGCGCGTGGCCCCCAGGGCGCGGCGCACCCCGATCTCGGCCGAGCGGCGCAGGCTCTTGGCCAGCAGCAGACCCACCGTGTTGGTCAGGCAGACCAGCAGGAAGGCAAAAGCCAGCCAGACCTGCAGGCGCACATCGCTGGGCAGCACTTGTTGATGATCCAGCCACTCCATCACCGGGCGCAGGCGCACATTGGCCGGCCGCTCGAAACGCCCGGCGCGGCCTTGCTCCTCGGAGTACTGCAGCAGGTAATTGCGGTACTCAGCGGCTTGAGCGGCCGAGTCCAGCTCGACCCAGTACTGCAGCCAGGCGCAGGGCACGTTCAGATCACGCGGGTGCTTGCCATCCAGGTCGCCCCAGCAGTTCATATTGCCGGAGCTGCCCATGTTCAGCCGGAACGAGGTGGATATCGGCGCATACACCTCGGCGGGCTGGGTGTAGGCGCCCTGGGTCAGGTCGAAGTAATGGGGCACGGGCCGCCAGGGCTTGAGCACGCCGACGACGCGGAAGCCCTGTTCGCGCAGGCGGATCTCGCGCCCGACGCTGTTGGCGCCACCAAACAGCTTTTCATTCAGGCTGTGCGAGATCACCACCACGCGCGCGTCGGCCTGATCGGCGGCCGCATCCCAGCCGCTGCCGTAGGCAAATGGCGCCTCGAACATGGTGAAGAAGTCGGCGCTGGTCCAGCGTGCCGTGGTGACGAAAGGTTTGAGCGCAGGGTCGTCCGGCAAGACCGTGGCCTGGGCGCCGGTCATCATGACCTGGCGCCGGCCCTTCTTGGCTTGCAGCAAGGCCTCGGCATCGAAGCGGGTCAGCTGCCGCACGGGCTCGTCGCCCGGCTTGAAGCTGGGGTCGGCCGCTTCGGCGTCCAGCTGCACATTGAACAGGCGCTCGCTCTTGCCCGGGATGGGGTCGCCGCCCAGCACGTGGAAGACCGTCAGCGTGGTCATGCAGGCGCCGATGCCCAAGCCCAGGGCCAGGATCATCAGCAGGCTCAGGCCTTTGGCCGCGCGGAAGCTGCGCAGGGCCAGATCGAAGTAGTAGTTCAGCATGCTCATGGGGAACCCTCGGCTGCGCCCGCGCGGGGCTGCAGCAATTGATTGACTTGGGCCAGGCTGGCCTCGTTCAGCTGGCCGGCCGCCTGTTGCAGCAGCACGGTGGCCAGCACATGGCGGTGGCGCGCTTGTTCATGCGCGCCCTGTGCGGCGGTCTGCGACTGAATCGCCAGCAGCAGGTCGGTCATGCTGCGCGTGCCCAGGGCCTGGCCGGCGCGGGTGGCGGCCAGGGCCTCGTTGGCGGCCTGCACGGCGGCGGCGGTGCTCTCCAGCAGCTGGGCGCTGAGCAGCACGGCCTGGTACTGGGCCTGGGTTTCGCGTTGCAGGGCGCGACGCGCTTGCTCCAGCTGTTCACGCAGGGCATCGCGCTGGTGCACGGCGCCTCGGCTCTGCGCCTGCGTCGCGCCGCCGGCCAGCAAGGGGATGTTCAGGCGCAGCGCCACGGTGTGCTCGTTGCGCCCGGCCAGGGCTGCGGGCACGGCCGCGCCCTGCAGGCGCTGGCTGTCCAGGCCCAGGCTCAGGCTGGGCAGGTGGGCGGCGCGGCTGGCGGCCATGCGGTCTTCGCTGGCCTGCAGGCGCAGGGCTTCGGCGCGCAGGGCCGGGTTCTGGCGCAGCGCCTGCTCGACCCAGGCTTCGCGAGAGGCGGGCTGGGGCGGTTGGGCCCGCAGGGCCGGGCTCAGGCCCTGCAGATCGGCGGGTGCCTGGCCGGTGATCTCGGCCAGGGCGGCACGGGCATCGTCCAGCTGCTCCTGTGCCTGCAAGCTGCTGCCGCGCGAGAGCTGGTGGTAGGTGCGTGCCTGCTCGACATCGACGGCGGCCGACAAGCCGGCCTCGAAGCGCTTTTGCGCCTGCCCCACCTGGGCCGCAAACGCGGCCTCATTGGCCTGCGCATTGCGCAGCGCGGCCTGGGCCGAGAGCACGCCGAAATAGGCGCTGGCCACGCGAGCGCAGAGGGCCTGCTCGGCCGCTTGCAGCCGGGCGTCTTCAGCCGAAAGCAGGCGGCTCTCGGCATCCCATTCGCGCAGGCGGCTGAGATCGAACAGCGCCTGGCTGATGCGGCTGCTCAGCTGCTGCTGGTGGGCGCCGCCGGGCTGGCGGCTGGCGGCCAGCTCCAGGTTCCACTGTGGCAGCAGGGCAGCGCGGGCCTGGGTCGCGCTTTCCTGCTGCACGCCGCGCAAGGCCTGGGCCTGGGCCAGGCGCGGGTCGGCGGCGCGGGCCTGGGCGTAGACCTGGAGCAGATCCTGGCTCGTTTGCGCCTGCGCCGCCGCGGTGGCAGCCAGGCTCAGCAGAGCGGCTGCGGCCAGCTGGCGCCAGCTGAAAGGGGTCAGACTCATCGTGGTGCTCATGGCATCTGGACGGCCTGGCTCTGACCTTGCAGCAAGGAAGGATCCATGCGCAGCTCGGCCGCCAGGTCCACCACCTGGCCGTCGATCACATGGACATTGCGCTGCGCCCGCGCGGCCAGCTGCATATCGTGGGTGACCATGACGATGGTGGCGCCGTCGCGGTGCAGCTCTTCCAGCAGGTCCATCACGCTGCGCGCCATGCTGCTGTCGAGGTTGCCCGTGGGCTCGTCGGCGAGCAGCAGCTTGGGTTCACCGGCCAGGGCGCGGGCGATGGCCACGCGCTGTTGTTGGCCGCCGGACAGCTCGGCCGGGTAATGCTTGGCGCGGGCCGAGAGGCCCACGCGGGCCAGGGCTTCGGTGGCGCGCTTTTTGCGCTCGGCCGCGCCCATGCCGCGGTAGCGCAGCGGCACCTCGATGTTGTCGAGCACGTTCAGATCCGGGATCAGATTGAAGGCCTGGAAGATGAAGCCGATCTTCTGGTTGCGGATGCGCGAGCGGGCGTCGTCGTCCATGGCGCTGACGTCCACGCCGTCCAGCTCGTAGCGGCCGCCGCTGAAGGCCTCCAGCAAGCCGGCGATGGTCAGAAAGGTGGTCTTGCCCGAGCCCGAGGGCCCGGTCACGGCGACGAACTCACCGGCCTTGACCTCGAGGTTGAAGTTGCGCAGGGCATAGGTCTCGACCATCTCGGTGCGGTAGACCTTGGCGAGGGATTGCATGTGGAGCATGGGTGGGTACCGGTTGGGTGTGAATGGGTGTGGGGAGAGCGAGTGAACAGGTGAACAGGTGAACAGGTGAACAGGTGAACAGGTGAATGGGTGAGTGGGTGGTGGCAGGGGAGTGATTCACTTGTTCACCCGTTCACCTGTTCACCCAAAGAGTTCAGCTACTCACTCACTACTCCCCGCTCCTTACCCTGGAACAGCTCGCCGCCGTTGCTGACGATCTGCTCGCCGGGCTGCAGGCCTTCCAGCACTTCGACGCGGGCGAGGCCCTGTGCGCCCAGGCGGATGGCGCGGCGTTGCACCTGGCCGTCCTTCAGCACGTAGACAAAGCGGCCGCCGCCTTCATCGACAAAGCTGCCGCGGGCGACGGTGAGCACGCGGTCGCGGTGGTCCAGCTGCACGCGCACCGAGAGGCGCTGGTTCTGGCGCAGCTGCTCGGGCCTTTGGCCCTGGAAGCGCAGCCGTGCGGCCACTTCGTTGTTGACCACCTCGGGCGAGATCGAGCTGACCACGCCCTTCCACTGTTGGCCATTGCCCTGGATGGTGCCGGGCATGCCGGCCTGCAGTTCGCGGGCAAAGCTCTCGGCCACCTGCATCTGCACTTCCAGCGCACTCAGGTCCACGACCGAGAGCAGCCGACCGTCCTTGGCGACGCTGGCCCGCTCGGTGACGAAAAGCTGGCCGACTTGACCGTCCACTGGCGAGCGCACCGCCAGCTCATCCACCTGGCGACTCAGGTCCTGCACATTCAGCTGCTGGCGCTCGAAGGCCTGGCGTTTGGCCTGCAGCTCGAACTTGCTGGCTTCGTCTTTCAGGTCCAGCAAGCCGCGCGCTTGGCGCAGGGCGACTTCGGCGCGGGCCAGGGCGTCTTGCGCCTGGTCGACCTGCGCGCGGGCGGTGGCGCCGGCCTCGAAGGCTTGCGTCTGGCGCTTGAGCTCGTTGCGCGCGCTTTGCTGGGCGATGGTGGCGGTCTCGAGATTGCTTTGGCTTTGAGCGCGCTGCTGGCGGGCGTCGGCCTCGGCCCTCAGCCATTCGCTCTTCAAGGCATCGGCGTTCGAACGCTCCTGGGCCAGGCGGGCGGCCAGCTCGGGGCTGTGGATGCGGGCCAGGATCTGGCCGCGCTGAACGGGGTCGCCCGCTTGCACCGTCAGGCTGACCGTACCGGCATTGCCGGCATAGAGCGTGGGGCTGATCGCGGCCACCACCTTGCCCTCGCCGCTGACTTCACGCGTCAGCGGACCGATTTCTGCGGTCGAGAGGCTCAGGCGCGAGAGCTTGACCGAAGAGGCGCCTTGGCCGCCGACTTGATCGCGCAGCTTGGGCACGGTGTAGGCCAGGGCCAGCAAGGCGGCCAGGCCGACCGTGGCCAGCAGCCAGCGGGATGGCAGCCTGCGTCGACGGGGGCTCAAGACCTGGTCCTGAGCAGAGGTGTCTCGAATCATGGTGTCAGGGTCTCCTTGGAGGGGCTTTGCCTGAATCATTGCAAGCTGCATGCCAGCTCTTCGAGATGGCGCCAAGCTCGGTGGCATGGGCCTTGGCGGCCTTCAGGGGCCGGTGCCGCAGTGTCCGCGGACACTGCGGCGGACACCGATGCCGGACAGGAGCGGACAGGAGCGGACAGGATCGACCCGCATCGGACAGGGCTGGAACGGCGGCGGGGCCTCAGCGACGCCTCCATCCACGGTCCTAGAATCCGCGCCATGACACATTTCCCCATCGGGCTGCAGCCGCGCTGCTTCGCCCTGGTGCCGGCCGCTGGCATCGGCGCTCGCTCCGGCGCGACCGGGCCCAAGCAGTACGTGACGCTGGCCGGGCGGCCCATGATGGCCCACACCTTGGACGCTTTGTCGCAGGTGGCGGCGCTGGAGGCGACCCTGGTGGTGCTCTCGCCAGAGGACGATCTGTTCGAAGCGGCCATTCCCGAGTTCCAGGGCGAACGTGCCTGGGTGGCCCGGGTCGGCGGTGCCAGCCGGGCCGAGACCGTCAGCGCCGGTCTGACCGAGCTGATGGCGCGCGGCGCCCAGCCGCACGACTGGGTGCTGGTGCACGACGCGGCGCGCTGCTTGATCCGGCCCGAGTGGGTGCTGCGCCTGATCGAGGCCTGTGCCGAGGATGAGGTGGGCGGCCTGCTGGCCTTGCCCCTGGCCGACACGCTCAAGCAGGCCGAAGCTGGCCGCGTGGCCGCCACCGTGGATCGGCGCCACAAATGGGCCGCCCAGACACCGCAGATGTTTCGCCTTGGCATGCTCAAGCCGGCGCTGATGATGGCCGGCGATTCGGTCACCGACGAGGCCAGTGCCGTCGAGGCACTCGGTCACGCGCCGCTGCTGGTCGAGTCGCCGATGGAGAACTTCAAGGTCACCTGGCCGGCGGACTTCGCCCTGGCCGAGCGCCTGCTGCGCAGCCGCTGAGCTCGTCCGAGCGGGCTCCGGTGCGAAGCTGCAGTTCATCGCGCCCAGCTGCAGTTCATCCTGAGGATTCGTAAAACTGAACTTTACTTGTTAATTCTTGTAATTAGGTATTACGATACGCTACCAATTTGAGCCCAGCGAGAGGAGAGAGTCACCATGAGCAGCCCCGAAGTCCTGATCCAGGTCCTGCGCAGCGAGATGCGCGCCGCCGGCATCACCTACAAGCAGCTGGGCCAGCGCCTGGAGATGAGCGAGTCCAGCATGAAGCGCATGTTCTCGCAAGGCGATATGAGCTTGTCTCGCCTGGCCCAGATCTGCAAGGCCGTCGGTGTGGCCATGGAGGATGTCCTGCGTCAGGCGGCGGACGCCACGCCGCATGCCGACACGCTGACGCTGGCGCAGGAACGCTCCCTGGTCAGCGACCCCAAGCTGCTGCTGGTGGCGATCTGCTGCCTGGGTCACTGGACTCTGGAGCAGATCATCGAGACCTATGACATCAGCGAGACCGAGTGCATCCGCTACCTGGTCAAGCTCGACCGCCTGGAACTGATCGAGCTCAAGCCGCTGAACCGCTACCGCATGCGCGTGTCCATCGCCTTCCACTGGCTGCCCGATGGCCCGGTGCAGAACTTCTTCCGTAAATACGTCGTCAACGACTATTTCGCGGGCCGTTTCGATGGTGACGGCGAGGCGTTGCTTTGCGTGCATGGCCGTCTGTCCAACCCGAGCGCGCAGGAGCTGGTGCAGAAGATCCGCCAGCTGGCCGCTGAACTGGCGCGTTTGCACCAGGACGATCAGCGCCTGCAGCCCAGCGAGCGAGATGGCTTCACCCTGCTGCTGGGCCTGCGTTCCTGGGAGTTCGAGCAGTTCACGGCCATGCGCCGGGTCAAGAAGGCGAGCTGAGGCATCCGCGAGGCGGGGCGGGGCGCTCCGGCGCCCCGCCTACCAGGTCGGGCCGAGGAAGAGGTAGGCGGTGCCCTGGCCCTTGTAGGTGCCGCCCAGCGCCAGGTAGAAGGGACCGAAGCGCGTGTCAAAAGCCAGGAAGGTGCTGCCGGCCAGTTTCAGCTGACTGCGGTCGAACAGCTCTCGGTCGCGGATGATGCCGCCCAATTCCAGCGACATGCCGGCGCGGATGGCGCCGCCCAAACCGATGGGCATCTCGCCGATGCGGCGCGCCATCACCAGGCGGCCGAAGCCCAGCGTGCGGCCCTCCAGTGAGTTTTCATTGGTGCCTGAAAGGCGCAAGAAACCGCCCAGGCTGCCCCCTGCGCTGCCCAGGGCTGCGTGCTGCCATTCGGTGTAGACATGGCCGGCCCAGCGGCCGGCACGGAAGGCGGCCAGGCCCATGGCGCCGGCGTTCAAGGCGTCCGTGCCGTGCGTGGTGGACGCGTATTGCAAGCGCAGCGAAACCATGTGCCCGCGGCTGGGGAAGGCCAGGGAATCCAGGGTGTCGGTGCGCAACTCGGCAAAAGCGCCCCTGACCCGGTACTTCAGATTGGGGTTCTCTGCGGGCTCAGGAATCACGGCGCGCACCGAACCCGAGGCCCGGACTGCACCCAGGCGCACATCACCCCAGTTGGACAAGCGGCGACCGATCGCCAGCTCGGTGCCGGCCTGGCCCACGCTCAGCCGCATGCTGCGCCGACCGAAGGCATCATGCAAATCGGTGTTCGTGCTCTCGGTGTTGCTGACCAGGTTGAGGTACCAGGGCGAACCGGCTCCCAGGGGTTGGATCAGATCAAAGCTCAGCCCGCGGTTCTCTCCCAGGCTGGCCGAGCTGCGCAGCTCGGCCCCCCAGCGGTTCAGCCAGGTGCTGACATGCATGGCGCTGATCGTGAAGCCGTTGGTGTCACCGAAATTGCTTTTCAGGCTGAGGCCGAAGCGCAGGCGGTTGTGCGCCCACTCGGCCTCCTGCACATGCAGGGTCAGGTGACGCTGTCCTTCCACATCGCTGACTTGCGCGTCGATGCGCTCGAAGTCGCCGAGGCCGTACAAGGCAGCCGTGGCGCGCTTGATGTCCTCAGGGCTGGCGGGCTTGCCCACATGCAGCCCCAGTTCTTCGCGCAAGGCCTTGGGGTTGCTGCGTTGGGTGCCTTCGATCTTCAGGCTGGCCAGGGGCAGGGCCTGCTGGCTCAGCGGGGCGGGCTCGCGCAGCCGACCTTGCTCGTAGCGCGCGAAATGCTCGTCGTCCACCGCCAGTGGAGTCAATCGTTCGAGCGCGGCGTGGGCGGCGCGTTCGCCCGATCTCATGGCCTCTTCGAAACGGCTGAAGTCCATGAAGCTGATATTGCCCAGATCGGGGTCGATCAAGACATCGACGCTGCGCAACTCGCGCAGCGACTGGGCCACATTCTGATTGGTCAGGATCTGCAGCATCTGGTTGGCCACGCCGACCGCGCTGGTGATCTCGCGCTCTTCCAGCAGGGGTGAGCCCACATTGACAGCAATGATGATGTCGGCCCCCATCTTGCGCGCCACATCGACGCCGAGATTGCGCACCAGGCCGCCGTCCACCACCGCGCGGCCGTTCACACGCACCGGTGAGAACACGCCCGGCACGGCCATGGAGGCGCGCATGGCCAGGAACAGCGGCGTGTCCACCATCTCGACCAGATCGCCATTGAGCAAATCGGTGGCCAGGGCGCGGAAGGGCAGGCGCAGCTGGCTGATCGGCGTCTCGGCCTGTTCGCCGCGCACCAGGCTTTCCAACGCAGCCTCCAACGCGCTATTGCCCGCGGCCGAGGGTGGCAAGGTGGTGCGCCCGCCGCGTGGATCCACACCCAGTTCCAGGCGCGAGGGGATGGTCTGATCTTCCTCCCGGCGCCGGAAGCTGAGGTTCTGGCGCGGCGGGCGGTCGGCCAGCACGCTGGGCCAGTCGGTGTGTTGCACAAAGGCTTCCATCTCCTCGATGCTGCGGCCCGAGGCATAGGCGCCGCCCACCACCGCGCCCATGCTGGTGCCAACGACCAGATCCACCGGGATCTTGCGTTCGCGCAGCACCTTGAGCACACCGATATGGGCCAGGCCGCGCACCCCGCCACCCGACAGCACCAGACCAATCTTGGCGCGCTGCCCATCGGCGCGAATGGGCGCGATCGGAGGGTCGCCTGGCAGCACGGTCTGCGCCGGGCTGCCGGTACAGCCTAGAGCGAGACCCAATGCCAGGGTCAGACAGAACAAGCGAGGCAGCAAAGGCATGGGTGTTCGAGAGGGATGAATCAGTCAGGTGGCGCCGGGGCGAACGATAGCGCGTTCAGACGCGGCGCCAGCCGAATCCGCGGCGGGCCGAGGGCAGCATGGCGGAAGTGATGCGCTAAGCTCCCCCGCATTGGAACTCTTTGCCGGCCTTGCGCCCACTCGTCATGTCCCTGAATGCTGCCGCCACATCGTCCTCCGCCTCTTTGCTGCCGCCGCTGCGCATCGGTGAAGGCTGGGACACCCATGCCCTGGTCGAAGGCCGGCCCCTGGTGCTGGGCGGCGTGACCATCCCGCACAGCCATGGCCTGCTGGGCCACTCGGATGCCGATGCCCTGGCCCATGCCATCACCGACGCCTTGCTGGGCGCGGCCGCCCTGGGCGATATCGGCAAGCTCTTCCCCGACACCGCGGCCGAGTTCAAGGGCGCCGATTCCATGGTGCTGCTGGCCGAGGCCTACCGCCAGGTGCGCGCTGCCGGCTGGCAGATCGTCAACCTGGACAGCACCATCGTTGCGCAAGCGCCAAAGATGGCGCCGCACATCCTGGCCATGCGCAGCCGCCTGGCCGAGGTGCTGGGCGTCGAGCTGGCGCGCGTCAATGTGAAGGCCAAGACGGCCGAGAAAATGGGCCCGGTGGGTGAGGGCAAGGCGATCGAGACGCGGGCGGTCTGCCTGCTGGTGGCCTTGGCTTGACGGGGTTTTAGTTCGCGCGCTGCAGGCGAATCAGGGTCTGCAGCCCGCCGTCGACGGCATTGCCGATGCGCAGCTGCCCGCCCAGGCGCAGCACCGATTTTTCGACGATGGCCAGGCCCAGGCCGGCGCCGTTGGCCGCCGTGCGCGCCGCGTCGCCGCGGAAGAAAGGCGTGGTCAGCCGGGCCAGCATGTCGGCCGGCACACCCGGGCCGTGGTCACGCACCTGCAGGGTGACCCAGGGGCCGTTCTGCGTGCAGGTCACTTCCACCAGGGCTGGCACATCGGGCGCGTGGCCGTAGCGGCGTGCGTTCTCGAACAGATTGAGCAGCACGCGCGCCAGCTCGGTTTCGTCGGCCCAGACCTTGGTGCCCGAGGGCAGGGCCACTGCGATGCGGATCTGGTCGGGCCAGCGGAAGGCCTGGGCCTCGCGCTCCACCACCGCGGCCAGCTCGAGCGGTTCGCGCCGCAGCTCGTTGGGGCGGGCGTAGTCCATGAACTTGTGAATGATGGCATCGAGCTGGTCGATGTCCTGGGCCATGAATTGGCGTGCCTGCTCATCGGGCACGCTCATCTCGGCCTCCAGGCGCAGGCGGGCGAGGGGCGTGCGCAGGTCGTGCGAGATGCCGGCCAGCATCACCGCACGGTCTTCCTCGACCTTGGCCAGCTCGCGCGCCATGCGGTTGAAGCCGGTGTTGACATCGCGGATCTCGCTGGTGCGGGTGGTTTCGTCCAGGCGCGAGTCGTACTCGCCCTCGCGGATGCGGTGGGCCGCCTCGCTGAGCGCGCGCAGGGGCTGATTGATCAAGCGGGTGATGGCCGCCGAGCCGAGCACGCTGGCAATCAAGGCAATCACCAGCCACCAGCCCTTGCCCGAGAGGCTGACCGAGACCGGCGCCGCGCTGGTCTTGAGCCAGTAGGCATCGGGGCCGATGCTGAAGCGCACCCACAGGCCTTCATCGTCGTTGACGCTGCGCGCCACCACCGTATCCTGGCCCAGGTTCTGGCGCAGTTCGGTCACCAGGCGGCGGGCGAAGGTGTTGATGTCGTAGGGCTGCCAGCGGTCGCTGTCCTCGGCCACGCGCACCTGCACGGTGTTGCTGCGGGCCAGCGATTTGAGCGTGGTGACGCGGTTGATGGCATCGCTGCCTTCGAGCGCCACACGGCTGAGGTTGACCAAGCCGGCCAGCTGCTGCGCGGCCTGCAGCGCACGAGGCTCGGCCTCCAGCACCTTGAAGGTCTGTTGCCAGGCCAGCACGCCGCCGGCCAGCAGCAGGGCCAGCAGGGCAAAGGTGCGCCAGAAGAGGTTCAGAGCGAACTCTGGTTTGGGCATGTGGTCCGGTCGCTGGGCGGTCAATGCGTCAGGCCATCAGTTCGCTTCATCGGGCACGAAGACATAACCCACACCCCAGACAGTCTGGATGTAGCGCGGCTGGGTCGGGTCGGTTTCCAGCAGCTTGCGCAGGCGCGAGATCTGCACATCGAGGCTGCGGTCGAAGGGCTCGAAATCGCGGCCGCGGGCCAGCTGGGCCAGCTTGTCGCGCGAGAGCGGCTGACGCGGGTGGCGCACCAAGGCCTTGAGCATGGAGAACTCGCCCGTGGTCAGGGGCAGCACCTCGCCGTCTCGGGCCAGGCGGCGCTGGGCCAGGTCGAACTCGAAGGGGCCGAAGGTCACCGTCATCGGCTCCTTCGAAGGTGCGCCGGGGGCTTCCAGCGCCGGGCGGCGGCGCAGCACGGCGTTGATGCGGGCCAGCAGCTCGCGCGGGTTGAAGGGCTTGGCCAGGTAGTCATCGGCGCCGACTTCAAGGCCGACGATGCGGTCCACCTCTTCGACCTTGGCGGTCAGCATGATGATGGGGGTGTTGTCGCTGGCGGCGCGCAGCCGACGGCAGATGGTCAGGCCGTCTTCGCCGGGCAGCATCAGGTCCAGCACCATCAGGTCCACAGTCTCGCGGGTCAGGTGCTTGTTGAGTGAGCGGCTGTCTTCGGCCAGCAGGACTTCAAAGCCTTCTTGCGTCAGGTAGCGACGCAGCAGGTCGCGGATGCGGGCGTCGTCGTCGACGACCAAGATGCGGTTGGGCCGGGAGGTGCTGGTGCTGGTCATGGCCAAGTCCTGGGAGCTCTGAATTTGTAACAGAGCCATTGTCAGCCGGTTTTTTGCCTTTGCCGCCGCGCTGCGGCCAGCGTTACAGCTGGTTAACAATTTTTTAGACATCCAACTTGCAAGCTCCAGCGTTGTGACCAGCTAAGTGGCAGCCGCTAAGCTGTTCCGGCTTTCCCAGCCTTTTCCAAGGAGAACTTGTCCCATGAAGAACTCAAAGACCCGCAAGATCGTCGCCGCCGCCCTGGGTGGCTTGCTGCTGCAAGCCGGAGCCCAGGCCGCCCCGGGCGACCAGCTGCCGCGCGACCGCCTCAACCTCTCGGCCACGGCCAGCGTCGAGGTGACCCGCGATGTGCTGGGCGTGGTCTTCAGCACCAGCAAGGAGGGCAGCGATGCCGCCGCCGTGCAGCAGGCGCTCAAGCAGGCCCTGGACAGCGCCCTGGCCGAGGCGCGCAAGATCGCCAAGCCGGGCCAGGTCGAGGTGCAGACCGGCAATTTCTCGCTCTACCCGCGCTACACCACCAAGGGCGGCATCAATGGCTGGCAGGGCAGTGCCGAGCTGGTGGTGGAAGGCCGTGACAGTGCGGCCATCGCCCAGCTGACCGGCCGCATCAGCAGCATGAGCATTGCGCGGGTGGGCTACAGCCTGTCCAAGGCCCAGCGCGAGAAGGTGGAGTCGGACGTGGTGGCCCAGGCCATTGCGCTGTACAAGACCCGCGCCGCCGATTACGCCAAGCAGTTTGGCTACCCCGGCTTCCAGATCGGTGAGGTCAATGTCAACACCGATGCCAACGGCGCCCAGCCCATGGCCGCACCCCAGATGCGCTTCAAGGCCATGGCTGCTTCGGCCGAGATGGCCTTGCCGACCGAGGCCGGCCAGGCCACGGTCAGCGCCACGGTCAATGGCTCGGTGCTGCTGGTGCGTGAGGCGGTGAACCGCTGAGGGTTGGGCAGGGCGGGCGCGGTGGCCTGAGGTCTATCTCGACCTTACTGCGCCGTCCAGCCGCCGTCCAGGCTCCAGGCCTGGCCTTGCACATTGCTGGCCGCGTTCGAGCACAGGAATGCGGCCAGCTCGCCCAGCTGCTCGGGCGTGGTGAACTGCAGCGAAGGCTGCTTTTCCGCCAGCAGGCGGCGCTTGGCTTCTTCGCCGTCCACGCCGTCGGCCACGGCGCGCGCATCGACTTGCTTTTGCACCAGCGGGGTCAGCACCCAGCCCGGGCAGATGGCATTGGCCGTCACGCCGCTGGTGGCGATCTCCAGCGCCACCGATTTGGTGAAGCCCACCAGCCCATGCTTGGCCGCCACATAGGCCGATTTCTGCGCCGAGGCCACCAGGCCGTGCACCGAGGCCACATTGATGATGCGGCCCCAGCCCTTGCGCTTCATGCCAGGCAGGGCCAGGCGGGTGGTGTGGAAGGCCGAGCTGAGGTTGATGGCGATGATGGCGTCCCAGCGCTCGACCGGGAAGCTCTCGACCGGCGCCACATACTGGATGCCCGCGTTGTTGACCAGAATGTCGCAGCCGCCGAACTCTTGATCGGCATAGGCCATCATGGCTTCGATCTCGGCCGGCTTGCTCATGTCGGCGCCGTGGTAGCCGACGCGGATGCCCTGGGCCTGGCCGGCGGCCAGCACCTCGGTGCGCGGGCCTTCATGGTCGCCAAATCCGTTCAGCACAATGTTTGCGCCCTGGCGTGCCAGAACCAGCGCCATGCCCAAACCAATACCGCTGGTGGAGCCAGTAATCACGGCGCATTTGCCTTGAAGCATCGGGAATCCTTTCGAGGGTTGCTAGGATGGACTTTATAAGGATCTCAATCATGGCCGAACCACAACTGAATTTCGTGAAATGCCTGGGGCAGGGCGGTCTGCACCGCATGGCCTATTGGGAGTGGCCCTGCCGTGCTGCCTTGCCGGCGGGCGAGAAGGCGCCGGTGCTGGTCTGTGTGCACGGCCTGTCGCGCCAGGGGCGGGATTTCGATGCCTTGGCCGAGGTCCTGAGCGCACGCTACCGTGTCATCTGCCCCGATGTGGTGGGCCGCGGTCGCTCGGACTGGCTGGCCCAGGCGGCCGGCTACCAGGTGCCGGCCTATGTCGCCGATATGGTGACCTTGCTGGCCCGGCTCGATGTCGAGCAGGTCGATTGGGTGGGCACCTCCATGGGCGGCTTGATCGGCATGGGCCTGGCCGCCTTGCCCGGCAGCCCGGTGCGCCGCCTGGTGCTCAACGATGTGGGGCCGAGCATCCAGTTCGACGCCTTGCAGCGCATTGGTAGCTACCTCGGCCAGCCCCGGCGTTTCTCCAGCGTGGAAGAGGGCACGGCCTACCTCTGGAGTATTTCGGAGAGCTTCGGCCCGCACACGCCCGAGCAATGGGCGCGCTTGTCCGCGCCCATGTTCAAGCCCGAGGGCGAAGGCTTCAAGCTGCACTACGACCCGCAGATCGCCCAGGCCTTCCATGCCGTGACGCCCGAGCTGGCCCAGGCGGGCTCGGCGGCGCTCTGGTATGCCTACGACACCCTGCGCTGCCCGACGCTGCTGCTGCGCGGCGCGACGTCGGATTTGCTGAGCGCCGAGACGGCGCAGGCCATGACCCAGCGCGGCCCGCGCGCTCAGCTGCATGAGTTCGCCGGCGTGGGCCATGCGCCGACCCTGGTGCAGCCCGATCAAATCGCGCGGGTGCGGGACTTTCTCGAGGCGGCATGAAAACTGGTTTGACGACCCAGGCGCCGGCCCTGGTTCAGGCGGCGCCCATCGTGGCTTTGCTGGACACGCCCGAGGGTGGCTTGCCCTCCGAGGCCTTGCCCTTCGCCCGCGCACGCGCTTTTGCCGAGCCCTTGCTGGCCGGCCAGCCGCTGGACACCGGTGAGGACGCCCTGGCCCATGCTGATGGCGTGGCCGCCATCCTGGCCGGCATCGGCGCGGCGCCGACCATGCAGGCGGCCTCCTACCTGGTCTATGCCGGTGAGTACCTGCACAAGCCCGAGGAGATCGTCGCCAAGGCTTTTGGCGAGTCCTATGCCAGCCTGGTGCTGCACACCCGGCGCCTGGTGCAGATCCAGCGCGCGGCGCGTGAGGCGCGGGTGGAGGACGAGCGCCGCGGCGAACAGACCGAGCGGGTGCGCAAGATGCTGCTGGCCTTCTCGCGCGATCTGCGCGTGGTGCTGCTGCGCCTGGCCTCGCGTCTGCAGACCCTGCGCTACTTTGCCGCCTCCAAGCGGCCTTGCCCGGCCAGTCTGGCGCAGGAGACCCAGCAGGTGTTCGCGCCCCTGGCCAATCGCCTGGGCATCTGGCAGATCAAATGGGAGCTGGAGGACTTGTCTTTCCGCTTCTCCCAGCCCGAGGCTTACCGCGAAATTGCGCGGGCTCTGGACGAAACCCGGGTGCTGCGCGAGCAAGGCATCGAGGCCACCCGCGCCGCTCTGCAGGCCGATCTGCAAGCCCATGGCCTGCAGGCGCAGGTGCAAGGCCGGCCCAAGCACCTCTACAGCATCTACAAGAAGATGCAGGGCAAGAGCCTGCAGCTGGAGCGCGTGTTCGATCTGCGCGCCCTGCGGGTGGTGGTGCCGACCGTGGCCGATTGCTATGCCGTGCTGAGCCGTCTGCATGAGCAGTTCACGCCGGTGGCCGGTGAGTTTGACGACTACATCGCCCGGCCCAAGCCCAATGGCTATCAGTCCCTGCACACCGTGGTGCAGGGCGCCGACGGCCGGGCCATGGAGGTGCAGATCCGCACGCAGGCCATGCATGAGCATGCCGAGCATGGCGTGGCCGCGCACTGGGCCTACAAGGAGGCCGGGGCGCGCGGCTATGCCGGCGTCAGCGCGGCGGGCGAGTTCGAGGACCAGGTGGCGCAGGCCCGCAAGGCCGTGCTGCGCCAGCTGCTGGCTTGGGAGCGCGATTTCGTCGAAGGCCATAAGGACGAGGCCCCGGCCGAGGCCGGCGGCGGACAGGCCTTGTTCGACGATCGCATCTATGTGTTCACGCCGCAGGCCACCATCATCGAGCTGAGCGCGGGCGCCACGCCGGTGGATTTCGCCTACGCCGTCCACACCGATCTGGGCCACCGCTGCCGCGGCGCCAAGGTCGACGGTGCCATGGTGCAGCTGAACACGCCGCTGCAAAGCGGGCAGACGGTGGAGATCACCGCGGCCAAGGAGGGCGGTCCCTCGCTGGACTGGCTCAATCCCGAGCTGGGCTATCTGCAAAGCCAGCGTTCGCGCGCCAAGGTGCGCGCCTGGTTCAACGCATTGGCCCAGGCGCAGACGGCGGCGCGTGGCCGCGAGGCGGTGGAAAAGCTGCTGCAGCGCGAGGGCAAGACGGCGGTCAAGCTGGAAGACCTGGCCGCGCGCCTCGGCTTCAAGAATGCCGAGGCCTTGTTCGAGGTGGTGGGCAAGGATGAATACTCTCTGCGCAATATCGAGCAGCTCCTGCGCCCGCCCGCCCCCGAGCCCGACAACGACGAGCTGCTGGCTCAGCGCCGCACCAAGCCCACCCGCAGCGGCCCACGCGGCGGCGTGCTGGTCGTGGGCGTCGATTCCTTGCTGACCAATCTGGCGCGCTGCTGCCGGCCGGCCCCGCCGGACGCCATCGGGGGCTATGTCACCCGCGGCAAGGGCGTGGCCATCCACCGCCTGGACTGCAGCAACTTCCGCCAGATGGCCCAGCAGGCCGGCGAGCGGGTGATCGAGGTCGAGTGGGGTGGGGCGGCTGCGGCCGGCAGCGGCGCCAAGGGCCCGGCCCTGTACCCGGTCGATGTGGTGGTCGAGTCCAACGATCGCCAGGGCTTGCTGCGCGATGTGCTGGAAGTCTTCGCCAAGGAGAAGATGAATGTCATCGCCGTCAACACGCAGTCGGTCAAATCGGCGCGCAGCGACACGGCCTGGATGAACTTCACCGTCGAAGTGGCCGACTCCGGCCGCCTGTCCCAGGTGCTGCGCAGCGTGGCCCAGGTCAGCGGCGTGAGGGGCGCGCGAAGAAGATAATGAAGAAATATTCGCAAAGACTAGACAGACCCTAAAAATCTGTTCTATACTGCGAAGCTCTTGAGGCGCGTAGCTCAGCTGGTTAGAGCACCACCTTGACATGGTGGGGGTCGTTGGTTCGAGTCCAATCGCGCCTACCAAAATACGTAAGTAAGACGGTAGGCGTTACTCAAGTAACGTTGAAGCAGAAACCCGGTAGATCTCAGATCTCCCGGGTTTTTTGCTTTTCGGGCCGGTTTGTGTTGCCCGGCTTAGAGGGCGGGGCTGGCGGCGCGGATGTAACGAAGCGTGCAGTGCCGCAGCCATGTTCTGCTCCTGTGCTCCAATGCGGCCATCGTCATGGATGTCCCCGCGTTTTTGAGCCCGACCGATGAGTGCTTCTGACAGTGCTTTTGTCACTCCCTCCTGCTTTGCCCAGCTCGATCAGCTGAGCTTGAAGGACATCATCCGTCTGCAGGCGCAGTTGGAGCAGGAGTTGAAGCGGCGCTTCGAGCGCAGCCTGGTGCTGCTGTTTTCGGACATGGTGGGCTCCACCTCGTATTTCCAGCGTTTCGGCGATGCCGCCGGGCGGCAGCTGCAGCAGTTGCATCTGGACCTTCTGGAGGCGGCAGTCCTGGCCCACGATGGGCGCATCGTTGACACCGCCGGGGACGGCGCCTTTGTGGTTTTTGAGGACTGCGGCCGCGCGCTGCGGGCCATCCAGCAAGTGCAGGTGCAGCTCAGCGAACAAAACCTCAGCCGCGCGCGCTCGCATCAGTTGCAGCTGCGCATGGGCCTGCACTGGGGGCGGGTGCTCAGCGATGGGCAGTCGGTGTCCGGTGATGCCGTCAACTTCTGTGCGCGCGTGGTGGCCTCGGCTGAGCCCGGTGAGGTGCGCCTGAGCCGCGAGGCTTTTCAAGAGTTGCCGGCCGCCTGGCGCGTGCAATGCCGGCCCCTGGCGCCGGTGCTGCTCAAGGATGTGGCGGCGGCGGTCGAGCTGATGGCCTTTGATTGGCGCGATCGCAGCCAGTTCCCGACCCATGTCTTGATCGGAGATGCCAAGGAAGCACAGGCCTTGCCCTTGCTGGACATCATCAGCTTTGGCCGCCTGCGCGAACATGAGGGTGTGCCGGCCAATGATGTGGTGCTCTCTCATGCCGATCCCATGCAGGCGCTGCAGATCAGCCGCTGGCATTTCGAACTGCGCCGCGGCGCCCAGGGCATGGTCTTGCGGGCCTTGTCGGACAGTGCCACCTTGGTCGATGGCCAGCCGGCACCCAAGGGTCGCGATGTGCCGGTCCGTGTCGGTTGCCGCATCGATGTGGCCAATGCCTTGAGCCTGCGGCTGCTGGCGCCGCTGCCTTGTCACGCGGCCGATGCCGATCAGACGCTGGTCAGCATGAGCCGCATGCGCCTGGATTTGTCGGCGGTGGCGGCGGCCGGGCCGCTTACGGGGGAAATCCCCGCCGGAGCACGTCGCGCGGGCTCCTAGAATATTGCTGCACCTGCACAACACCCTGTGCCGGTCGGACAAGGAGCATTCATGGTGACGGCCCGCAGAGGCAGCAAGACAGCAGCAGCAGCAGCAGCCGGCTCGGCTCCCGAGGCGGGTAGCGACCGCGAAGCGCAAGCGCCCGCCGTGCGCGTGCTCAAGAAATACCCCAACCGCCGTCTCTACGACACCCAGACCAGCAGCTACATCACGCTGGCCGATGTGAAGAAGATGGTGCTGGACGGCCAGGCCTTCGAGGTGCGCGACGCCAAGACCGCCGAAGACCTGACCCGCAGCATCCTGCTGCAGATCATTCTGGAAGAAGAAACCGGCGGCGTGCCCATGTTCAGCACGAATGCACTGGAGCAGATCATCCGCTTCTATGGCCATGCCATGCAGGGCGTGATGGGCGACTATCTCGAAAAGAACGTTCAGACCTTCACGGCTTTGCAGAGCAAGTTTGCTGAGCAAAGCCAGGGCCTGGCTTTCAGCCCCGAGCTCTGGACCCAGTTCCTCGGCGCCCAAGCGCCGGTGATGCAGAACCTGATGGGGGGCTATGTCGAGCAGAGCAAGAACCTGATCGAACAGATGCAGGAGCAGCTCAAGCAGGCCGGGGCCATGTTCCCGGTGATGTCGGGCATGTCCGGAATGCCGGGGTTTGGCGGCAAGAAGTAGGGCGCTTGGCGCCCCGGAGGCGCCTGCAAGGCCGGGCTCAGGCAAAATCCGGGGATGAGCGAAACCATCACCCCCAGCCCAGCAGCCGTTGCCGCGGGCGCTGCCCCCAAGATCGGCTTTGTGTCCTTGGGTTGCCCCAAGGCCTTGACCGATTCGGAACTGATCCTCACCCAGCTGCGGGCCGAGGGCTATGAAACCTCCAAGACCTTTGCCGGCGCCGACCTGGTGATCGTCAACACCTGCGGCTTCATCGACGATGCCGTCAAGGAAAGTCTGGACACCATCGGCGAAGCCCTGGCCGAGAACGGCAAGGTCATCGTCACCGGCTGCCTCGGCGCCAAGGCCGGCACCAGCAGCAGCGATGCCGGCAGCCTGGTGCGCGAAATGCACCCCAGCGTGCTGGCCGTGACCGGCCCGCATGCCACGCAAGAGGTGATGGATGCGGTGCACACCCATGTGCCCAAGCCGCACGATCCCTTCATCGATCTGGTGCCTGAGTCGCGCGGCATTGCCGGCATCAAGCTGACGCCCAAGCATTACGCCTATCTGAAGATCAGCGAGGGCTGCAACCACCGCTGCACCTTCTGCATCATCCCCAGCATGCGCGGCGATCTGGTCTCGCGCCCGGTCGGCGATGTGCTGAACGAGGCACGGGCGCTGTTCGAGTCGGGCGTCAAGGAGTTGCTGGTGGTCAGCCAGGACACCAGTGCCTACGGCGTGGACGTCAAGTACCGCACCGGCTTCTGGGACGGCAAGCCGGTCAAGACCCGCATGCTGGACCTGGTCGCGCAAATGGGCGAGCTGGCCAAGCAGTACGGCGCCTGGGTGCGCCTGCACTATGTCTATCCCTATCCGCATGTGGACGAGGTGCTGCCGCTGATGGCCGAAGGCTTGATCCTGCCTTACCTCGATGTGCCGCTGCAGCATGCTCACCCCGATGTGCTCAAGCGCATGAAGCGCCCGGCCAGCGGCGAAAAGAATATGGAGCGCATCCTGCGGTGGCGCGAAACCTGCCCGGACATCGTCATCCGCTCGACCTTCATCGCCGGCTTCCCTGGTGAGACCGAAGAGGAATTCCAGTACCTGCTGGATTTCATGAGCGAGGCTCGTATTGACCGCGCCGGCTGCTTCGCCTATTCGCCGGTGACCGGCGCGACCGCCAATGAGCTGCCCGGTGCGCTGCCGCTTGAGGTGCGTGAAGAGCGTCGTGCGCGCTTCATGCAGATCGCCGAAGCGGTGTCCATCGACAAGCTGCGGGCCCGTGTCGGCGCCACCATGCAGGTGCTGGTCGATTCCGCGCCGGCTCTCGGCCGCAAGGGCGGTGTCGGCCGCACCTATGCCGATGCGCCCGAGATCGACGGCACCGTGCGCCTGCTGCCGCCGGAGAAGGCCAGCAAGACGCTCAAGGTGGGCGAGTTCACCCGCGCGCGCATCGTCGCGGTGGAGGGCCATGACCTGATCGGCATGCCGATCTGAGCACGGTTCAATCTGAGTCAGAATCAAAGCGGGCTTCGGCCCGCTTTGTTTTTCAGCGCCTCTTCAGGACCCCCTCGTGAGCAAACACGCCCCCGCCCCAGACCTCGCATTGGCCACCCAGCAGATCCACCATCCCTACCAGCCGCCCGAGGGCTGGGCTGCGCATCCGGTGGGTGTGTTCAAGGCCTCGACGGTGCTGTTCAAGAACACCGCCGATCTGCACCAATACCGCCCGCGTGACGGCAAGAGCTACCGCTACGGCCTGCACGGAACGCCGACCAGCTACACGCTGGGGGCGCGCATCGCCGGCCTCGAGGGCGCCGAGCACTGCTTGCTGGTGCCCAGCGGTTTGGCGGCCGTCACCCTGGTGTCGCTGAGCTTTTTGCGGCCGGGCGACGAGGTGCTGGTGCCGGACAATGTCTATGGACAAAACCGTTACTTGAGCGAATCGCTGCTGCCGCAGTTCGGCATCCAGCATCGCTTCTACGACCCACTCGATGTGGCTGGATTCGCCGCCCTGATCAGTGAAAAGACCAAGCTGGTCTGGCTGGAAGCGGCGGGCTCCATCACCCTGGAGTTCCCCGATCTGGTCGGCCTGCTGCGGGTCTGCCGCGAGCGCGGCATCACCTCGGTGCTGGACAACACCTGGGGCGCTGGTGTCGCCTTCAAGGCCTTTGATTTGCTGCCGGACAGCGAGCCGGGCTTGGGCGTGGACATCTCCATGCACGCGCTGACCAAATACCCCTCGGGCGGCGCCGATGTGCTGATGGGTTCGGTCTGTACCCGCGACCTGGCCTTGCATGAGCGCATGAACTACATGCACGAGCACCTGGGCTACGGCCTGGGGCAGAACGATGTGGAGCTGGTGCTGCGCAGCCTGCCGACGCTGGAGCTGCGCTACCGCGCCCAGGATGCGACCACGCGCGCGCTGGCCGCCTGGATGCAGGCCCAGCCGGCGGTGGCTCAGGTGCTGCATCCGGCTCTGCCTGGCTCGCCCGGGCATGCGCACTGGCGCGAGGTCAGCAGCGGCGGGGCGGCTTGTTTGTTCTCGGCGGTGTTCCAGCCTCGGTACAGCGCGGCCCAGGTCGATGCCTTTGTCGATGCGCTGCGGTTCTTCGGCATCGGCTACTCCTGGGCCGGCCCCATGAGCCTGGCCGTGCCCTACAACATGAGCCGCAGCCGTTCGCTGGGCTTGCCGTACCGCGACGGGCATCTGGTGCGATTTGCCATCGGCCTGGAGGCTGAGGCCGACTTGCGCGCCGATCTGGCGCAGGCGCTGGAGGTCTTGAAAGACTGAGGGAGGCGGCTTCAGCTGCGCGACTTGGTCGCGTGGCGTATCAGCTGTCCCTTTTAGTGAAAAGGGCAGCGAGTCGCTACGCGCCTCAGCCCCGCGACTTTGTCGCGTGTCTCATGAGCTGCCCTTTTTCTCGTTCCCAATCGCGCTTTTTCTCGGTGTCGCGTTTGTCGTGCTCGGCCTTGCCCTTGGCCAGGCCGATTTCGGCTTTCACGAAGCTGCCTTTGTAGTGCAGGTTCAGTGGCACCAGGGTGAAGCCGCGCTGTTCCACCTTGCCGATCAGGCGTCGGATGTCGCCCTTGCTCATCAAGAGCTTGCGGGTGCGGTCGGCCAGGGGGCTGACATGGGTGGAGGCGGTGCGCAGCGGGTTGATGCGGCAGCCAATCAGGAACAGCTCGCCGTTCTTGATCAGCACATAGCCATCGGTCAGCTGCACCTGGCCGGCGCGGATGGCCTTGACCTCCCAGCCTTCCAGCACGATGCCGCATTCATGCCGCTCGTCGATGAAGTAGTCAAAACGGGCGCGGCGGTTTTCGGCGATCGGGGCGCTGGACACGGCCGGCTTGGCCTTTGGGGGCGGGCGTGAACCGTGGTGGTGGGCAGAGGCAGCAGTGGACATGAAACTCGCTGGTGGGTGGGCGGCCGGGTCGGCTTGGGCGGGCCTGGGCGCGCCAATACAATCCGCCCATTGTATGAAGCGCTATGAAACACGTTAGGAAGTCTGTTCTGCTCTGGTACTCGCCGCGCGAGATGTATGACTTGGTGGTCGGCGTCGAGCGCTATCCCGAGTTCCTGCCCTGGTGCGAGCGCGCCGAGGTGCTGGAGCAGCAGGGCGACGCCATGACGGCCCGCCTGTCGCTGTCCTACGCCGGCGTGCGCCACGCCTTCACCACCCGCAACACCCACGAGACGGATCGCAGCGTCGGCATGACCCTGGTCGACGGCCCCTTCTCCTCGCTCGATGGGGTCTGGCATTTCCACCCCCTGCAAAAACCAGGCAGCGACAGCCCGGAGGCGGTGGCCTGCAAGATCGAGTTCGAGTTGCGCTACGCCTTCTCCAGCGCGGCGCTGGAGGCGGTGGTCAGCCCGGTGTTCGACCGCATTGCCAACACCTTTGTCGATCGCTTTGTGCAGCGCGCTGAAAGTGTCTATGGCCCTCGCTGAGCCCGTCGAAGGGCAACAGGCCTTGATCGCCGTGGAGCTGGTCTGGAGCCCGCAGGCGGGCACCGTTCACCGCCTTGATCTGCGGCTGCCGCTGGGTTGCACCCTGGGCCAAGCCTTGCAAGCCTGTGCTGAGTTTCAGCCCATGCAGGCGCGCCTGGCGGAGTTCAAGCTGGGTATCTGGGGGCGGCAGCAGCCGGCAGACACGGTCTTGCGTGAGCGGGATCGCATCGAGGTCTATCGGCCCCTGACCGTGGACCCGAAGGAGGCGCGTCGGCAGCGCTACAAGGACCGAGGCGAGCGCATCGTCTCGCGCCATCGGCCGCTGGCGGGCAAGACCCGCCGTTGATCTCGCGAAAGGGGGGCTGATTGCTCGTTGGGAGCCTCAGTTGCCGCCACAGTCGCTTGCCACGATGGCTCGGGTGCGCTGGATTTCTTCGGACCGTTGGCGGTCGTCAAGGATCACGTTTTCGCCTTGCGCGTTGCGTCGGCTGATGCGCATGCCGTCCTGCAGCATGCGCAGATTCTCCTGGGCCCGGCTGCAGTTCTCGCGCTTTTGCTCGGCGTAGCGGCGCTCTTGCTGCTTGTGTTTTTCGATGGCTTCGCGTTCCTGCTGCTTCTCGAGCTTTTCTTGCTCGCGCTGGCGCGCCTGTCGATCCAGTTCGGCCTTGCTGGGGGCGTTGGCCGAGGCTGCAGCGGCGGCGCTGGCGGCGGCTTCCGCCTTGCTGGCATACGGCAGGACAAACACCGGCGGCGGTTTGTAGCCGGCCGGGCGCTGCAGGATGTCTTTGTCGGGTGTGCCGCTCGGCGGTGGCAGATCGCTGATCTGCATGCGGCCACTGGCATCGCGCCATTTCCATTGCGCGTGGGCGGGCAGGGCGCAGCACAGCAGGCACAGCGTGGAGAGGGCCAGAACCCACGCTGGACGCCGGGTTTGCGAGGCGCGTGGGGACAGGTGGGCGTGGTGGGCGAACCGGGGCGTTTGCATGGGCAAAGTGTAGCCCTGGGTCTGGTGAAACCGGGTTCGCAAAATTGCGTCAATTTGCGCAAATTCGGGTTGTCACAGCCCGGCGCGGGCAAGGCGGTGCCAGTCTTCCGTATAATGCCGCTTTGCGTCTGGAGCTTCCCTCATGCGCCTTTTAGGAAAAGCGCTCACCTTCGATGATGTTTTGTTGGTGCCAGCGTTCTCCCATGTGTTGCCTCGCGACACCTCCCTCGCCACCCGGCTGTCCCGCAATATCCATCTGAACCTGCCCCTGGTCTCTGCGGCCATGGACACGGTGACAGAAGCGCGTCTGGCCATCGCCATCGCGCAAGAGGGCGGCATCGGCATCGTTCACAAAAACCTCAGCGCCAAGCAGCAGGCCATCGAAGTGGCGCGCGTGAAGCGCTACGAGTCGGGCATCGTGCTCGAGCCCTTCACCATCACGCCCTCGACCACGGTGCGCGAAGTGGTGGAGCTGCAGCGCCAACACGGCGTCTCGGGCTTCCCGGTGTTGGAGGGCAAGCGCGTCGTCGGCATCGTCACCGGCCGTGACGTGCGCTTCGAGACCCGCATGGATCTGGCGGTGCGCGAGATGATGACCCCGGCCGAGCGCCTGGTCACCGTCAAGGAAGGCGCGTCGCTGGAAGAGGCCAAGGCCTTGATGCACAAGCACAAGCTGGAGCGCGTGGTCGTCGTCAACGACGCCTTCGAACTGCGCGGCCTGATGACCGTCAAGGACATCACCAAGCAGACCAGTTTCCCCAATGCCGCCCGCGATGCTCAAGGCAAGCTGCGCGTCGGTGCTGCCGTCGGTTTCGGCGATGACACCGAAGAGCGCGTGGCCATGCTGGTCAAGGCCGGCGTGGACGCCCTGATCGTCGACACCGCCCACGGCCACAGCGCTGGCGTGCTGGAGCGTGTGCGCTGGGTCAAGCAGAACTTCCCCGGCGTGGACGTGATCGGCGGCAATATCGCCACCGGCGCAGCAGCGCTGGCCTTGGTGGAAGCGGGCGCCGATGGCGTCAAGGTCGGCATCGGCCCCGGTTCCATCTGCACCACCCGCATCGTGGCTGGCGTGGGCGTGCCGCAGATCACGGCCATCGACAACGTGGCCACCGCCCTGCGCGGCACCGGCGTGCCGGTGATCGCCGACGGCGGCGTGCGCTTCTCGGGCGACCTGGCCAAGGCCATCGCCGCGGGCGCCGACTGCGTGATGATGGGCGGCGCCTTTGCCGGCACCGAGGAAGCCCCGGGCGACCTGATCCTGTACCAGGGCCGCTCCTACAAGAGCTACCGCGGCATGGGCTCCATGGGTGCGATGGCCAAGGGTTCTGCCGATCGCTACTTCCAGGACACCTCAGCCAACAATCCCAACACCTCCAAGCTGGTGCCGGAAGGCATCGAAGGTCAGGTGCCCTACAAGGGTTCGGTGGTGCAGGTCATCTTCCAGATGGCCGGCGGCCTGAAGGCTTCGATGCACTACTGCGGTTGTGCAACGATTGCCGACATGCAGAACAAGGCGGAGTTCGTGGAGATCACCTCGGCCGGCATGCGCGAAAGCCATGTCCACGACGTGCAGATCACCAAGGAAGCACCGAACTACCGTTCCGAGTGAGGCGGGTCGAAGTCCCGCCGCCGGCGCCGAGGCCTCAGGGCAAGGCCGGGCGCCGGTGAACTTCAAGAAAGGGGCCGCGGCCCCTTTCTTCGTATGCGGCTTCAAGCCGCGAGAGCTAGCTAGCAAGCAAGGACATCGATTGAGCGAGCGAGTGATGACAGAAGGCAGCGGTCAAGCAGCAGGTGGCAAGGGCCGCTCGGCCGGCATGGGCTTCATCCTGATTGCCGTGCTGATCGACATGATCTCCATCGGCCTGATCATCCCTGTGCTGCCGCCGCTGGTGGGCACCTTCACCCACAACCCCTCCGAGCACACCCTGGCGCAGTTGGCTGTGGCCTTTGCTTTCGGTATCGCCAATTTCTTTGGCTCGCCCATTCTGGGCGGCCTGTCGGACCGTTACGGCCGCCGCCGCGTCATGCTGATCGGCTTCTCGGGTCTGGCGCTGAGCTTCTTCGTCACCGCCATGGCCGATGCGCTGTGGATGTTGATCGTGGTGCGTCTGTTCTCGGGCGCCATGCAGGCCAATGCCGCTGTGGCCAATGCCTATGTGGCCGACATCACGCCGCCGGCCGAGCGCGCCAAGCGCTTCGGCATGCTGGGCGCCGCCTTCGGCATGGGTTTCATCCTGGGCCCGGTGCTGGGCGGCCTGCTCGGTGACATCAACTTGCACCTGCCTTTCTATGTGGCCGGCAGCATGGCGGTGCTGAACTGGATGTATGGCTTTTTCGTCCTGCCCGAGTCGCTGCAGCCAGAGAACCGCCGCGCCTTTGACTGGCGCCGCGCCAACCCCTTCAAATCCCTGAGCCGTGTGCGCGATCTGCAAGGCGTGGGCCCCCTGGTCTATGTGCTGGCGCTCAGCGGCCTGGCGCAGATGATTCTGCAAAGCAGCTGGGTCATGTACACCACCTACAAATTCGGCTGGGGACCCAAGGACAACGGCCTGTCCCTGTTTGCCGTCGGTGTGATGGCGGTGCTGGTGCAGGGCGTGCTGCTCAAGCACATCCTCAAGCGGGTGTCGGCTGCCCGCCTGGTGCTGCTGGGCCTGGCTTCGGCCGTGCTGACCAACACCATCTGGGGCCTGTCCAGCGCCGGCTGGATGATGTACGCCGCCATCGGCGTGGGCGTGCTCAGCTATGCCGCCGGCCCGGCTTTGCAAAGCCAGATTTCCAATGCCGCCGATGCCCGCAACCAGGGTGAGACCATGGGCGCCATCTCCTCGCTGAACAGCCTGATGGCCGTGATCGCGCCGGTGCTGGGCCTGGGCCTGATCTACCTGGTCAGCGAGCTGCCCAAGGGCGATTGGCGCATTGGCGCCCCGTTCTACTTCTGCGCCGCGCTGCAGGCGCTGTCCCTGTTCTTCGCCTGGCGGCACTTTGCCCAGCTGCCTCAGCAAGCGCCCGACGCCGATGCCGCCCCCGCCGGCCCCTGAATTCAGAATCCAGACAGAGAGTGAAAGCCCGACCATGCATGACAAAGTCCTGATCCTCGATTTCGGCTCCCAGGTGACCCAGCTGATCGCGCGCCGCGTGCGCGAGGCGGCGGTGTTCTGCGAAATCCACCCCAACGATGTTTCGGACGAGTTCATCCGCAGCTTCGCGCCCAAGGCCATCATCTTGTCGGGCAGCCATGCCTCGACTTATGAGGACCACGAGCTGCGCGCACCGCAGGCCGTCTGGGACCTGGGTGTGCCGGTGCTGGGCATCTGCTACGGCATGTTTGCGATGTCCGTGCAGTTGGGCGGGCAGGTCGAACCCAGCGATCACCGCGAGTTCGGCTATGCCGAAGTGCGGGCGCATGGCCATACGCGGCTGTTGGACGGCATCCAGGACCACGCCACGCTGGAAGGTCATGGCATGCTCAAGGTCTGGATGAGCCATGGCGACAAGGTCACGGCCATGCCGCCTGGCTTCAAGCTGATGGCCTCCACGCCCAGCTGCCCCATCGCCGGCATGGCCAACGAAGAGAAGGGCTATTACGCCGTTCAGTTCCACCCCGAGGTGACGCACACCGTCAAGGGCCAGGAAATACTGACCCGCTTCGTGCGCGACATCGCCGGTTGCAAGGGCGACTGGATCATGGGTGACTACATCGAAGAAGCCGTGGCCAAGATCCGCGAGCAGGTCGGTGACGAAGAGGTCATTCTCGGCTTGTCCGGCGGCGTCGATTCCTCGGTTGCAGCCGCCCTGATCCACCGCGCCATCGGTGACCAGCTGACCTGCGTCTTCGTCGATCACGGCCTGCTGCGTCTCAACGAAGGCGATATGGTCATGGACATGTTCGCCGGCAAGCTGCACGCCAAGGTCATCCGCGTGGATGCCAGCGAGCTCTTCCTGGGCCAGCTGGCCGGTGTCACCGACCCCGAGAAGAAGCGCAAGATCATTGGTGGCCTGTTCGTCGATGTGTTCAAGGCCGAGGCCGCCAAGCTCAAGGCGGCCGATGCCGGCGCCAAAGGCGCCAAGTGGCTGGCCCAGGGCACCATCTACCCCGATGTGGTGGAAAGCGGTGGCACCAAGACCAAGAAGGCCACGACGATCAAGAGCCACCACAACGTCGGTGGCCTGCCCGAGCAGCTCGGCCTGAAGCTGCTGGAGCCCCTGCGCGAGCTCTTCAAGGACGAGGTGCGCGCCCTGGGCGTGGCCCTGGGCCTGCCGCCCGAGATGGTCTACCGCCACCCCTTCCCGGGACCCGGCCTGGGCGTGCGCATCCTGGGCGAGGTGAAGAAGGAGTACGCCGACCTGCTGCGCCGTGCCGACGCCATCTTCATCGAAGAGCTGCGCAATACCAAGGATGAAACCACGGGCAAGAGCTGGTATGAGCTGACCAGCCAGGCCTTCACGGTGTTCTTGCCGGTCAAGAGCGTGGGCGTGATGGGCGACGGCCGCACTTATGACTACGTCGTGGCGCTGCGCGCCGTGCAGACCAGCGACTTCATGACCGCCGACTGGGCCGAGCTGCCTTACAGCCTGCTCAAGCGCACCTCGGGCCGCATCATCAACGAAGTGCGCGGCATCAACCGCGTCACCTACGATGTGTCCAGCAAGCCGCCGGCAACGATCGAGTGGGAATGATCTCTCAGGTCTTGAGCCCCTGGTTCAAGCCCCGAGTGAACGCAAAAGGCGACCCGCAAGGCCGCCTTTTTGTTTCAAGCCAGCGGCGCTGGATGCTCAGAAGAAGCCAAGAGCATTGGGTGAGTAGCTGACCAGCAGGTTTTTGGTCTGCTGGTAATGGTCCAGCATGGCCTTGTGGGTTTCGCGGCCGATGCCGGATTCCTTGTAGCCGCCGAAGGCCGCGTGCGCCGGATAGGCGTGATAGCAATTGGTCCAGACCCGGCCGGCCTGGATGGCGCGGCCCATGCGGTAGGCGCGGCTGCCGTCGCGTGTCCAGACGCCGGCGCCCAGGCCGTAGGGCGTGTCATTGGCGATCTGCAGGGCTTCGGCCTCGTCCTTGAAGGTGGCCACGGCCAGCACGGGGCCGAAGATCTCTTCGCGGAACACGCGCATATTGTTCGTGCCCTTGAACAGCGTGGGCTCGATGTAATAGCCGCCGGCCAACTCGCCCGACATCTGCTTGCGGCCACCGCCGATCAGCAGCTGAGCGCCTTCCTGCTTGCCCACTTCCAGGTAGGACATGATCTTGTCCATCTGCAAGGCCGAGGCCTGGGCGCCCATCATGGTGTCGGTGTCCAGCGGGCTGCCTTGCTTGATGGCGGCCACGCGCTTGAGTGCGCGTTCGATGAAGCGGTCGTAGATCGACTCCTGGATCAGCGCCCGGCTCGGGCAGGTGCAGACCTCGCCCTGGTTGAAGGCGAACAGCACCAGGCCTTCGATCGCTTTGTCGAGGAAGGCGTCGTCCTGCGCCATCACATCGTCGAAGAAGACATTGGGGCTCTTGCCACCCAGCTCCAGCGTGGCCGGGATCAGGTTGCTGGCTGCCGCCTGCGCAATCACGCGGCCGGTGGCGGTGGAGCCGGTGAAGGCAATTTTGGCAATGCGCTTGCTGGTGGCCAGCGGCATGCCGGCCTCGCGGCCATAGCCGTTGACGATGTTGAGCACGCCGGGCGGCAGCAGGTCGGCGATCAGCTCGGTCAGCACCAAGATGCTGATGGGCGTCGACTCCGCCGGCTTGAGCACCACGCAGTTGCCCGCGCCCAGCGCAGGCGCCAGCTTCCAGGCCGCCATCAGGATGGGGAAGTTCCAGGGGATGATTTGCCCGACCACGCCCAGCGGTTCGTGGAAGTGATAGGCCACGGTGTGGTCGTCGATCTGGCTCAGCGCGCCTTCCTGCGCGCGCAGGCATCCGGCGAAGTAACGGAAATGGTCGGCGGCAAGCGGGATGTCGGCATTGAGCGTTTCGCGGATGGGCTTGCCGTTGTCCACCGTCTCGGCATAGGCCAGCAACTCGAGGTTGGCCTCGATGCGGTCGGCGATCTTGAGCAGGATGTTGGCGCGGGTGGCGGCATTGGTGGCGGCCCACTGGGCCGTGGCGGCATGGGCGGCGTCCAGGGCCAGCTCGATGTCCTCGGCGGTGGAACGGGCGGCGCGGGTGTAGACCTGGCCGCTGATGGGGGTGACGACGTCGAAGTACTCGCCCTTGACCGGCGGCACGAAGCGGCCGCCGATGAAGTTGTCGTACTGCGCTTTGTAGGCGAGTGTGGCGCCGGGGGTGTTGGGGCTGGCGTAAAGCATGTCGGTCTCCGTGTGTTGTGTTGGGGTCTCAAGGTCTGGGCCCGCTCCGTCTCCATCCCAGATGCTGAGTTGCGGGGTTGGAGGCAAGCAGGCCAGCCGCAGGGTTTCTTGCACGGAGCGTGCCAAGGCTGTGGTTTGCTCGGAATTTGGGCGTAAGGGGCTGCTGCTGCGCGGGGCGAAACGACTGGCCGGTACGGCTGGCTGCGCACCGTGTCGCCCCACTGTCACGAAAGAGGACAGGTGACCGCCTCGCGTGGCACAGCTTTCACGTCCACTTGTGCTGGAAGCGGGCAAAACCAGCTCAAGGGCTTGGCAAGCGCCATGAGCCTGTTAAGGTCGCGCTGCGGCTCGGGTGCCAACACCTGAGCCGCGTCCGATTCAGAGCCCGTTCACAAGGGCCGATCACGGAGACAAACGCGATGACTGCAGCCAATGCCTTGATGAGCTTGCGCACGCCGCCCAGCCGCCTGCGACAGGCGCGCCGGCAGCTGCTGGAAACCGGTGAGCTGGGCGCCGGCTTGCTCGATGCCCGGCTCCATGCCAGCTGGCAGCGCAGCCGGGCCTATGGTCTGGCGCCCGAGGGGCGGTCGCAGGGTGTGCCGCACGCGTCGGCCGCCCAGCTGGCGCGGGCCCTGGAGCAGCGCCGCGCCTTGCTGGCCCAGGCCCGGCCGGTGATGGAGTTTGTGGCCGAGCAGGTGAGGGCCAGCGACAGCCTGGTCATCCTGGCCGACCCGCAAGGCATGCTGCTGCACGCGCTGGGCGACGATGGCTTTGCCGACAAGGCCGCACGGGTGGCCTTGCGGCCCGGCGCCGTCTGGCTTGAGCAATGGCGCGGCACCAATGCGATCGGCACGGCGCTGGCCGATGGCCGGCCCGTCGTCATCAACGGCGCCGAGCATTATCTGGAGCGCAATGGGTTCCTGACTTGCGCCGCTGCGCCCATCGTCGACCCCAGCGGTGCCTTGCTTGGGGTGCTGGACATCTCGGGCGACCGCCGTGGCTACCACCCCCACACCCTGGGCCTGGCCCGCTCGGCCGCGCGCATGATCGAGCACCAGCTGTTTGTGGCGCGTCATGGCGGCGGCCTGGTGCTGCGCCTGCACAGCCGGCCCGAGGGGCTGGACACGGTCACCGAGGGCTTGCTGGCCCTGGCCGATGACGGCCTCATCCTCGGCGCCAACGGCCTGGGGCTCGAGTGGCTGGGCCTGGCGCCCAGTGCCCTCGGTCGCTGCACGGTGGAGGCGGCGCTGGGGCTGCGCATGCAGGAGCTGCTGGCCGGTGTGCATGGAGCGCATGGTTCGCAGCCTCGGCGCCTGCAGCGGGTGGACGGCAGCTTGATCTACGGCCGGCTCGATGGTGCGCGGCCCCTGCAGCCCCGCCCACGCGTGGCGCCGCCGGCTGCCACGGCTTTGCTTACGACGGCATCGCCAGCGTCTGCGCCTGCCCCTGCCTCGGATGCACTGAGCGCGCTCGACACCGGTGACGCGGCCGTGCACAAGCTGATCGAGCGGGCGCGTCGCGTGCTGGCCAAGCCGATTGCCTTGCTCTTGCAGGGCGAGTCGGGCGTCGGCAAGGAGTTGCTGGCGCGGGCCTGCCACCAGAGCGGGCCGCGGCGCGCCGGGCCGTTTGTGGCCATCAACTGCGCGGCGCTGCCCGAGCATCTGATCGAGGCCGAGCTCTTCGGCCACCGGCCGGGCGCTTTCACCGGGGCGCTCAAGGATGGGGCGCCAGGGCTGCTGCGCCGGGCGCATGGCGGCACGCTCTTCCTTGATGAAATCGGTGACATGCCGCTGGCGCTGCAGGCGCGGCTGCTGAGGGTCTTGCAGGAGCGCCAGGTCTCGCCGCTGGGCGGTGGGCAGCCGGTGGCCGTGGACTTTGCGCTGATCTGCGCCAGCCATCGGCGCTTGCGCGAGGAGGTGGACGCGCAGCGCTTTCGCGAGGATTTGTACTACCGCATCAACGGGCTCAGCCTGCAACTTCCGCCGCTGCGCGAGCGCAGCGATTTTGCGGCCCTGGTGCAGCGCCTGCTGGCCGAGGCAGAGCCGAGCCGCAGTGTGAGCGTAGAGCCCGATGTGTTGGCGCTGCTCGGCCGCCATCGCTGGCCCGGCAATCTGCGCCAGCTGGCCAATGTGCTGCGCACCTGCTGCGCGCTGCTCGATGCCGACGAGGCACAGATCGGCTGGAGCCACCTGCCCGACGACATGGCCGAAGAGTTGCAAGCCCTGGCCCGGGCTGAGCCTGTTCAGCCGGAGCAGGTGAAAGAGGAGGCGGCGCCGCTGGAGCTGGACCTGCGCCTGGCCTCCAGCCGCTGCGTTCAGCAGGCCCTGGCCTTGGCCCAGGGCAACCGCAGCGAAGCGGCACGCCGGCTGGGCGTCAGCCGCAACACGCTGTACCGCAAGATGCGCGAGGCGGGACTGGATGATCGGCTGGATGCCCGGCTGCATGGTCCGCTCGATTAGGCTGGCGGCTTCTCGAGCTTTTGTTTTCCGCAGGAGGCGGTTTCTCGATGCGCGCAGCGTTCAGCATTCTGGGTTTGGTGATCACCTTGGCGGTGGTCTTGTTCATGGTCAAGCAGCAGGCGCGTTCCTTGCAGCCACCGGCGGCGTCGGGCAGCCCAGCGGCATCCGCGGCCGGGCTCGCTTCATCGGACCCTGGCGCTGTGCAGGCCGGCACCGTGCGCCCCGAGGCGGTACGCCAGGAGCTGCAACAGTTGGTGGACCAGGCCGCGGCGCGCGCCTCCGAGGCTCAGCCCTGAGTGGCGCCGGCGTTGGCAAGGCGAGCAAGGGATTTCCCGGGGCGGGGCAGGTCGCTTGTTACACTGCGCCGGGCCGACCATGTCTGAAATCCTGCTCTCATCTTCCTCGTCCGCCGCTGCGGTTTCCGCCGCCGATGAATACGCCATGCGCATCGCGCTGGACCAGGCCCATAATGCCTGGCTTGCAGGGGAGGTGCCGGTCGGCGCGGTACTGATGCGCGCCGGCCAGGTGATCGCCACCGGCTACAACCGGCCCATCACCACCCACGACCCCACGGCCCATGCCGAGATCGTGGCCTTGCGCCACGCCGCCACCTTGCTGGGCAACTACCGCCTGCCCGAGTGCGAGCTGTTCGTGACTCTGGAGCCTTGCGCCATGTGTGCCATGGCCATGATGCATGCCCGGCTCAAGCGGGTGGTGTTCGCCGCCCATGACCCCAAGACCGGCGTGGCTGGTTCGGTGCTGGACTTGTTTGCCCAGCCCCAGCTGAACCACCACACCTGCATCCAGGGCGGGGTGCTGGCCGAGGCCTCGTCCAAGCTGCTGCGCGAGTTTTTTGCCCAGCGGCGCGACGCCGCCCGCCAGCGCCGCGCCGCCGCGCGTGCTGCGGCCGGCGACAGCGATTTGCCCGATGCCATCCCGACCGGCGACGTGACCCATCTCGATTTTTCTTCGTCTTCTGAACCCTCACCGGAATCCCAGCCATGAGCGCAAGTCCGAGCCTGACCCTCTACACCCCCGCCGGCGTGCTGGCCCATGCCGCAGCACTCAAGCGCGCGGCCAAGCGCCTGGAGAAGCTGGGCTTTGCGGTCAGCGTTGACGAAGACGCCCTGGCCCGCCATCAGCGATTTGGCGGCGATGACGCCACCCGCCTGGCGGCCCTGCATCGCGTGGCCAGCGCGGCGCCCAGCGTGGCTTTGGCCACCCGCGGCGGCTACGGCCTGACCCGTTTGCTCGATCAGATCGATTGGAAGCTGCTGGCGCGCAGCGTGGAGCAGGGCACGCGCTGGGTGGGTTACAGCGACATCACCGCGCTGCAGATGGGTTTGCTGGCCCATGCCAAGGCACAGAGCTGGGCCGGCCCCTTGGCCTGCGGTGATTTCGGCCGCAGCAAGGACGAGGGCGGCGTGGACGATGTGACCCAGGACTGCTTCGTCGAGGCCATGGACGGCCTGCTCGAGGCCGTGGGCTTTCGCACCGAGAAGGGCTTTGCCGGCCTGGGCCTCAAGGGCCAGCTCTGGGGTGGCAATCTCTGTGTGCTGAGCTCGCTGCTGGGCACGCCGCATTTCCCGCGCATCAAGGGCGGCGTGCTCTTCTTGGAAGATGTGGGCGAGCATCCCTATCGCGTCGAGCGCATGCTGCTGCAGCTGCAGCAGGCGGGTGTGCTGGATGCGCAGAAGGCCGTGCTGCTGGGTGAATTCAGCGCCTGGAAGAAGTCGCCGCTGGACCGCGGCTACACGCTCAAGCATGCGATTGAAGCGGTGCGTTCGCGCACCAAGACGCCGATCCTCACGGGTCTGCCTTTCGGTCATGTCGACACCAAGGTCTGCCTGCCGGTTGGCGCCAAGGTGGAACTGGTGGTGGAAGGCCGCGATGTGATGATGGGTTGGCAAGGGGATCCCAAACACCGCCATGCGGATGAGGATCATGCGCATTCGCATTGAGTCACCAAGCGGCAGCCATCTAGCGTCGGAAGAGCCGTCCGTGCCGGCTGGCGCGAGACATGAAGTGGCACCCCTGAAACGGAGCCATTTCGAGTGAGAGTGATGGCCTCGGTGCGTGTCCTTGTGCTCTCGCCGTTAGGTCTCCGTGTTCCGTGTCTCTGTGCCCGGGCCAGATGAGGGCCATGGTGCGGATCGACAGACGGTGTAGCAAGCGCAAACCGCTATTCCTGCGGGATGTGTACTTGTTTCACAACTTTGCCTTTCCTCACGATCGAATCAGCGTAAACCCTGATTCGATGGGTGATGGGATCTGGCTCGATACCACTAAAATACCAGTAAGGCCTGCGGCTCGTCGAAGATCAATGCCTAGCGCGGGCTTCGGGTGTCATGCTCTTGTCAGCTCCTGGGGTAATCCCCACGGCTTCGGGGCTTTGGAACTCGTTTATGATCGCAGGCGCTTGTGTAGATGTCCGACTCCGCCTGACGCGGCTTCGGGTAGATGCCGAGCTCAAGCCCGCGGTCGCAAGCTGACGGGCATTTTTGTTGTAGGTGGTGCCGCAAGTGCCGATAGAGAGAATCGATCTGCCTTTGTCGGGTGGTGATGGTTCAGAAATTGGCAGACTGTGGGACCCGAACGTTCGAGACGGGCGCTGCGCAGGGGTGATGAACCCACGTGTCTTGATGAAAGAAATTCGCAGTCTTAAGAAGGAGCGCGCATGAACTTTGCGCAGGATAAGCAAGGCTCGTCACGCTTCACGGGTATTGGCATCGTGGTCTTGATCCACGTGTTGATCGCGTGGGCGTTGGCAAGTGGACTGGCCCGGAAAGCCATTGAGGCGGTCAAGGGTCCCATCGAGACCAAGGTGATTGAAGAGAAGGTCAAGCCGCCGCCGGAGCCTGAAAAGGTCGTTCCGCCGCCGCCGGACCTGAAGGCGCCTCCGCCGCCCTTCATCCCGCCGCCGGAATTCCAGGTGACCGCGCCCGCTCCGCCGGCACCGGCCATTGCGTCGACCCAGGTGGCGCCTCCGGCAGCTCAGCCGGTTCGCCCGGCGCCGCCGCCGGCTCCGGCTGCTGCCCCGGCCCCGGCCCCGGTTCGCACGGGCCCCAAGACCGCAGGCATGGTTTGCACCAAGATGGGCAAGCCGGAAGTGCCGTCGGTGAACTGGAGCGGTGAGGCTTTGTACAAGGTCACCGCTACGGTCAAGTCGGGTCGTGTGGCCAGCATCGAAGTGCAAAGCCTGCGCCCGGGCGTGGACCGCAAGGCACAGCGCGCCATCATTGCGGCCATCGAGGAAACGCTGCGCGACACTTACGAGTGCCCCGGCGACCACGTGTTCGAGCAGGAATTCCAGTTCCGCATCGAATAAAGCCGCGACAGGCTAGAGTTCTGCAAGACCCAACACTGGGGCAGGGCAGTGCCCGGCTCCATTTCTCTCAAACCGATTTCGATTTCATTCGCAGGAGTTGACTCCATGATTTCTCGTATTTCCGGCCTGTTCGCCGCCATCGCTTTTGCTGCGGCAATGGCTGTTTCGCCTGTGCAAGCTCAAGAAGCTGCTGCTTCCGCTGCTGCTCCCACTGAGGCTGTCGCTCCTGCTGCTGAAGCTGCCCCCGTGGCGCAAGCCGCTGCCAAGCCTGCAGACAACCCCTACGGCCTGCAAGCCATGCTGGCTCACGGCGACATGGTGTCCAAGGGCGTTCTGGCCCTGCTGCTGATCATGTCCATGGGCAGCTGGTACATCCTGATCACCAAGCTGTGGGACACCCAAAAGCTGGCCAACGAAGCCAAGGACGTGCGCGCCACCTTCTTCAAGAAGGCCAGCCTGGCCGAAGGCGTCAAGAGCCTGAAGGAAGCCAGCGCTTTCCGCTACATCGCCGCCAACGCGATCGAGGCTTCGGAGCACCATGAAGGCGCCCTGACCGAGAACATCGACCACAACACCTGGGTCTCGACCAACATCGAGCGCTCGGTGGCTGAAGTGCAAAGCCGCGTGCAAACCGGTCTGGGCTTCCTGGCGACCGTGGGTTCGACCTCTCCCTTCATCGGTCTGTTCGGTACCGTGTGGGGTATTCTGCAAGCCCTGACCGCCATCGGCGTTGCTGGCCAAGCATCCATCGACAAGGTGGCCGGTCCTGTGGGTGAAGCGCTGATCATGACCGCCATCGGTCTGGGCGTCGCTGTGCCGGCCGTGCTGGGTTACAACTGGCTGGTGAACCGCAACAAGTCGGTGATGGGCCAAGTTCGTGCCTTCGCAGGTGACCTGCACGGCGTCCTGATGGGCAACCGTCAAGTTGCCAAGCGCTAATCAGCGCTGACCCGGAGAACCCATCATGGGAATGAACGTCGGATCTTCTTCCGGCGATGATGAAGTGGTCTCAACCATCAACACCACGCCCCTCGTGGACGTGATGTTGGTGCTGTTGATCATCTTCCTCATCACCATCCCGGCGGTGGTCAGCACGGTCAAGGTTGAGCTTCCTAAGGAAACCAACGTCGTCCGCGTGACCAAGCCGGAGAACATTGATATCTCGGTCACCAAGAACGGCGAGATCTACTGGAACACGACTCTGGTGCCTGATGTCGATGCCTTGGTGCAGCGTCTGGGCAAGGTGGCGGTTCTGAATCCGCAGCCTGAGGTGCATGTCCGTGGCGATGACAAGTCGCGCTACGAGTCCGTGGGCCGTGTGGTTTATGCCTGCCAGCGTGCCGGCATCATGAAAGTCAGCTTCGTCACCGAACCGCCTGCGCGCGGTGGTTGAAGCGAGGAGCGAATAGCATGGGAATGAATGTAGGTAGCTCCTCCGGTGGCGACGAGCCCGAAGTCATGATGGACGTCAACACCACGCCCTTGATCGACGTGATGTTGGTGCTGATCGTGATGCTGATCATCACGATCCCGATCCAGTTGCATTCGGTGAATCTGGATATGCCGCCTCCGAGCAACTCGGTCCCACTCAAGGATCCTGTGGTTCATGTGGTGTTGATCGACTTTGACGGCAAGGTGTATTGGGATGAGAACGAGATGCCCAATCATCAAGCCGTGGAAGGTAAGCTGGCCGAGGTGGCTGCCGAAGCGGATCAAGCCGAAGTGCACATCAAGCCCAATAAGTTGGCTGAGTACGGTGCTGTCGCAGCTGTCATGGCTTCCGCCCAACGGCTGGGTGTGAAGAAGATGGCCATGGTCGGCAACGAACAGTACGTCAAGTGAGACGGCGCAAGCCGTGATCTGAGACGACAAAAGAACAGCGCGCCGTCCGTCAAGGGCGGCGCGTTTTTTTTCGCAAAGAGGGTAGAAGACGATGAAGATCAGGACATTGGCCTCGGTCGCTATTGGCGCCATGGCGTTTGTGTTGGGCAACGCCCCCCAAGGCGAATTGGGCGTGGTGCAAGCCCATGCTCAGGCTGAGGGTGTGCGTCCTCAGGTGGGCAAGGCGCTGAAAGATGCCGTCGCCTTGATCAAGTCCGGCAAGTACAAGGACGCCCTGGCCAAGGTGCACGAGGCTGAAGCTGTCAGTGGCCGCAATGCCACCGAGAACTACAACATCGAAGCGATGCGCATGGCCGCCGCTTCGGGCGCTGGTGACACCGAGTCCATGGTCAAGGCCTTTGAGGCTTTGAAGTCCAGCGGCAAGCTGTCGGGCGCCGAGCAGCTGCGCTACATCGAGTCGATCGCAGGTACCTATCTGCGCAACAAGGACAATGCCCGTGCCCTGACCTGGGCACAGCGCTACTTCAAGGAAGGCGGCAACAGCCCCACCATGAAGCAGGTCCTGACCTCGGCGCAGTTCAATTCCGGTGACATGGGTTCCATCATCAAGGACACCGAGGCCGAGATTGCTGCCGATGAAAAGGCGGGTCGTACGCCTTCGCAGGACAAACTGAACCTCTTGCTGAGTGCCGCCATCCGTCAGAAGGACGGCAACGCCGAGCAATTGGCCATCGCTAAACTGCTGAACTACTACCCGCGCAAGGAACTGTGGACGCAGGTGTTGGGCGCGCTTCAGAGCAAGAAGGGTTTCTCTGATCGTTTCACCCTGGATGTTTACCGTCTCAAGCTGGCCACTGGCAATCTGAAGGACGCCAACGACTACATGGAAATGGCTCAGTTGGCGGCTCAGGCTGGCTATCCCGAGGAAGGCAAGCAGGTCGTGGACAAGGGCTTTGCGGCCAATGTCCTGGGCCAGGGCAAAGAAGGTGAGCGTCATAAGCGCCTGAACGACCTGATGGTCAAGCGCATCGGCGAAGCCAAGGCTGCTCTGCCCGAGGTCGAAAAGACCGCTCAGGCTGCCAAGGATGGCAACGCCCTGGTATCCCTGGGTCTGGCCACGGCTTTCCGCGGCGATGCGGCCAAGGGCGTCAAGTACATCGAGCAGGGCATCGAGAAGGGCAATCTGGCTCGTCCGGATGATGCCAAGCTCTACCTGGGCCTGGCTCAGTCGATGGCGGGCGACGCGTCCAAGGCGCAGGCCACCTGGCGTTCGGTCAAGGGTACGGACGGCTCAGCCGATCTGGCTCGTCTGTGGGGCATCCACAGCCGCAGCGCCAAGCGCTGATTGAGCATGTGTTGACTCGCTTTCGCTCAGGTCAGACTTCGGTTGCTTGAGCGAGAGCAGAGACCAGAAAAAGGGCCCTGGCTTTGCGCCAGGGCCCTTTTTTGTTTGAGGCGCGCCGGACGGTTGCAGCGCGATGCCGTCGAATGAACGAATTATTTCGGTGCCAGACGGATGGCACCGTCCAGGCGAATCACTTCGCCGTTCAGCATCTCGTTGGTGATGATCTGGTGCACCAGCTTGGCGTAGTCGGCGGGGGTGCCCAGGCGCGAAGGGAAGGGCACGCCGGCGGCCAGTGCGTCCTGGACCTCTTGCGGCATGCCGAAGAGCATGGGCGTGCCAAAGATGCCGGGAGCAATGGTCATGTTGCGGATGCCGTTGCGGGCCAGGTCGCGGGCGATGGGCAGGGTCATGCCGACCACGCCGCCCTTGGATGCCGCGTAGGCGGCTTGGCCGATCTGGCCGTCGTAGGCCGCGACCGAGGCGGTCGAGATCAGCACGCCGCGCTCGCCTGTGGGTTCGGGGTCGTTCTTGCTCATGGCCTCGGCGGCCAGGCGGATCATGTTGAAGCTGCCGATCAGATTGACGGTGATGGTCTTGCTGAACAGAGCCAGGGCGTGGGCGCCGTCCTTGCCGACGGTCTTGGCGGCCGGGGCGATGCCGGCGCAGTTGATCAGGCCGAAGAGCTTGCCCAGGCTCAGGGCCTTGGCGACCACGGCCTGGCCGTCGGCTTCCTGGCTGACGTCGGCCTTGACGAAGGCGCCGCCCAGTTCGGCCGCGACGGCCTCGCCGCGCTCGACCTGCAGGTCGGCGATCACGACCTTGGCGCCGTGTGCCGTCAGCATGCGTGCCGTGCCTTCACCGAGGCCCGAAGCGCCGCCGGTGACGATGAATACCTTGCCTGCGATGTCCATGTTCAATCCTTTGAAAGAAGGGTTGGTTGACGTTGACGTAAACGTCAATTATTGGTCAAAAGAAAGCCGCATTGAAGCGGCTTTGCTCGAGAAGGAAAAATGCTCAGCTCAGGGCGGCCAAGGCGCGCTGGGTGATGTCGTCGACCGAGCCGATGCCTTCGATGCAGCGGTACTGCGGCGCGCCGGCCTCGCCGCTCGCGGCCCATTGCGAGTAGTAGGCGACCAGGGGGCGGGTTTGCGACTGGTAGACCTCCAGGCGCTTCTTGACGGTTTCTTCCTTGTCGTCGTCGCGCTGGATCAGGTCTTCACCGGTGGCATCGTCCTTGCCTTCCACCTTGGGCGGGTTGAACTTGACGTGGTAGGTGCGGCCCGAGGCCACATGCACGCGGCGGCCGCTCATGCGCTCGATGATGGCGCTGTCGGGCACGTCGATTTCCAGCACATAGTCCAGCTTCACGCCGGCGGCCTTCATGGCATCAGCTTGCGGGATGGTGCGGGGGAAACCGTCGAACAGGAAACCTTGGGCGCAATCGGGCTGGGTGATGCGTTCCTTGACCAGGCCGATGATGATGTCATCGCTGACCAGGCCGCCGGCATCCATGACCTTCTTGGCGGCCAGGCCCATTTCGGTGCCGGCCTTGACGGCGGCACGCAGCATGTCGCCGGTGGAAATTTGCGGGATACCAAATTTTTGGCAGATGAAGGCAGCTTGGGTGCCTTTGCCGGCGCCGGGGGCGCCCAGAAGAATCAGTCGCATGGGTCTCCTTGATGCAGCATGGAAGGCACGCAAGGCCCTCTTCAACAGCGGGCGAGGATAGCATGCGCTGACCTACGCCAGACTGACGCAAACCCCGCTTGTTGTCTTCACGTAACCCCGGGCTTCGCAGGAGCCGTGCCTCCGTGCCCGCGCTTCACTTGGCGGCCTGGGCGCGAAACACGGCGCGCACGCGCTCCAGGTCTTCGGGTGTGTCGACGCCGGGGCCGGGGCGCTCGGCACTCAGGTGCACGGCGATGCGCTCGCCGTGCCAGAGCACGCGCAGCTGTTCCAGCGATTCGATCTGTTCCAGCGGGCTGACCTCCAGCTGCGGGAAGCGGCGCAGAAAACCGGCCAGATAGCCGTAGAGCCCGACATGGCGCAAGGCCGAGCCGGGCTGGGCGCGTGCTGCACCTGTGGCCTGACCATCGCGCCAGAAGGGGATGTGGGCGCGCGAGAAGTACAGCGCCAGGCCGTTCTTGTCGGTCACCACCTTGACCACATTCGGGTTGGCGAACTCAGCCTGGCCCTCGGGCGTGTCGTCCAGCCCATGGGCCACCGTGCTCATCACGCATTCGGGTCGCTGGCGCAGCAACTCGGCGCAGGCGTCGATCATGGCCGGCTCGATCAGCGGCTCGTCGCCCTGCACATTGACGACCAGGTCCTGCCCGTCCAGGCCCAGCAGCGCGCAGGCTTCGGCCAGGCGGTCGCTGCCGGAGACATGGTCCGCACGGGTCAGCACCGCCTTGATGCCATGGGCGGCACAGGCGTGCAGCACCTCTGGCGCGTCACTGGCCACCACCACACGGCTGGCGCGCGACTGGGCGGCGCGCTGGGCCACGCGCACGATCATGGGCAGGCCCTCGATATCGGCCAGCGGCTTGTTGGGCAGGCGGGTGGAGGCCAGACGAGCCGGCACGATGACGGTGAAACTCATAGGGCGACAGGCTTGTGGCTCTCGGCATCCGGGTCGTAGGCACGCGCCTCGTTTTCCAGCATTACGGGGATGCCATCGCGCACCGGGAAGGCCAGGCGGTCGGCATGGCAAATCAGCTCGCGGCCGCCATCGGGGCTGCGCAGATGTTCCAGCGGACCTTTGCACAAGGGGCAGACCAACATTTCCAACAAGCGGTTATCCATCGTCATCCCCATCTTCAACTGCAGTGCATCGTTCATCAATGATTTGTTCCGCCGCGCCAACTAGGCCGTGGCGCTGGCCAGGCCCAGGGTGCTCAATCGCTGGTGCAAGGCTTGCGCAAAGGCGGCTTCGGGGCGGAAGTCTAGCGCCACCACCCAGATGCGCGGGCCGCTTGCGGTGCTCGCCTCGGTGGGGCGCAGTTTGACTGCGTCCTTTTCCGTCACCAACAGATCACCCGGCTCGGCGCCCCAGGGGCGCTCGGCGAAGTCGTAGTGGTCGGGCAGGGCGTGGCGTGCGTGCAGCGTCAAGCCGCAGGCCTCCAGCATGTCAAAAAAGCGCGCCGGCTGGGCCATGCCGGCCGCGGCGGCCAGGGGGCGCCCGCGCAAGGCTTGGAGGTGTTCGAGCTGCGCCGGCTTGCCGGCCCACCAGTCCTGCAGGGACACCGCACCCGCGAGCATGCGCTCAGCCAGAAAACCGGGCAGGGCGGTGCTCGGCCGATCGGCGTTGTACAGCACCAGGTGGTCCGGCGGCAGCTGTGCCTGAAAGGGCTGACGCAGCGGGCCGGCCGGCAAGACATGGCCATTGCCAATGCCGCGGCTGTCGAAGACCAGGACCGAGAGTGCGCGCGGCAGGCGGCCATGCTGCAGGCCGTCATCGCTGATCAGCAACTGCAGTTCCGGATGGGCCTGCAACAGCGCGCGTGCGGCGGCCACCCGGTCGCGGCCCACGGCCACGGGCACGCCGCTGCGCAAATGGATCAACAAGGGCTCATCGCCGACCTGGCGGGCGGCACTGTCACGCTGCACCAGAGCCACCGCATCGTCCTCGCGCCCGTAGCCGCGAGAGACCACGCCGGCCCGGATGCCCCGGGCCTTTAAGAGTTGCAGCAGGGCCAGGGTGGTGGGCGTCTTGCCGGCGCCGCCGACGATCCAATTGCCCACCACGATCACCGGCACGGGCAGGGCTTCGGGTTTCAGGATGCCCAACTGGTAGAGCAGGCTGCGGCCAGCCCAGAGCAGGCGGTAGAGGCCCGAGAGCGGCAGCAAGCTGGTGGAGAGGGCGCCACCCGTGAGCCACTGCGCTTGCAGGGTCTGCGCCAGGGACGGAGACAAAGGCTGGGGCAGGGGCCGGGGCAGGGGCGCCGGCGGGCGCGGCGCGCCGGCAGGCGGCGCGGACGGTTCTTGCTCGGCGGCCATCACTGGCCGCTGGTTTGCGCGGCGAAGGTCAGGCGGGACAAGCCAGCGCGGCGCGCCGCGTCCATCACATTCACCACCGACTGGTGGGCGGCCGAGGCATCGGCGGACACGATCACCATGGTCTCCGGCCGGCCCTGGCTGGCCTGGGTCAGCGAGGCGGTCAGCAGCTCCACCGTGCGGCCTTCCACCGCCTGGCCGTTGATCACGTAGCGGCCATCGGCCGAGACGGCGATGATGATTTCCTGCGGCCGCTCTTTCAGCTGCTCGGAATTGGCCACCGGCAGCGCGATCTGCAGCTCGGTGAACTTCGAGTAGGTGGTGGACAGCATCAGGAAGATGAGGACCACCAGCAGTACGTCGATGAAGGGGATCAGATTGATCTCCGGCTCTTCGCTGCGGCGCTGTCTGAATTTCATCGTGGCAACTCCGCCGCAGGCTCAGGCCGTGTAGCGCTGCAGTTGGCTCAGCAGTCGCTCGCTGCTTTGCTCCAGCTCCAGCACATACTCTTCCACGCGGCCACGGAAGTAGCGGTAGAACATCAGCGAGGGAATCGCCACCATCAGGCCGAAGGCGGTGTTGTAGAGGGCGATGGAGATGCCGTGCGCCATCTGCGCCGGGTTGCCGCCGCCAGGCGTCTGGCTGCCGAAGATCTCGATCATGCCGACCACCGTGCCCAGCAGGCCCAGCAGGGGGGCGGCCGTGGCGATGGTGCCCAGGGTGTTGAGGTAGCGCTCCAGCTGGTGGATGGCGCGGCGACCGGCCAGCTCGAAGACCTGGCGCAGCTTGGCCTCTGGCAGCTGCGGCTCCAGCGTGACGGCGCGCAGGCCCGAGGCCAGCAACTCGCCCAGCAGGGAATGCTCGGCCAGGCGGTTGACCATATCGGGTGTGGGCAGGGACTGGCTGCTGATGCCCAGCACTTCATCGAGCAGGCGGGGCGGCACGATGCGGCTGCGGCGCAGGCTGGAGAAGCGCTCGATGATCAGGGCCAGGGCAATAACGGAACAGATCAGCAGGGGCCAAATCGGCCATCCGGCGGCTTGTATGATCGAAAACAAAGACAACCCCTGTCGTTGAATGCTGCGATTGCTGAAAAACCTGCCGCGGGGCGGGGCCCCTGTTGGGCGCCTCGCGATTGCGGGCGATTATGGCCCGAAGCGCGGGCCTTTCAAGCGAGCCTGGGGTTGACCATCAGTTGCCGTGCGCGCTGCGTGGCGGGCGGCGAAAATCGGCGCCGAACACTCATCCACTTTCGCTGTGGATAACTTTGTGGGCAAGCTGAGTTTTCATGCCGCCAGGGCCCGAAAATCCAGGCTCTGGGCTAAGTTGCCTCATTCTTAAGCAGAAAAAACACTTGAAAAACAAGCGCTTGTGTGCGTATGACGACGGCGTGACGGGCTCGACTTCCGGCCGGTCCATGATCGCGCTCTCTGTGGAGTTCTCGGCTGCTCAGAGCGAAAGGGTGCCGCATGTTTGACCGCTCCAGCGGCCCGCCGCAGCGCATGGTCTGGGGTGTGCAGGCCTTGCTGACGGCCGTCAGCGACAGCCTGGCCGCGCGCTTTTCGGTCTGCGTGGTCTGCGGCGAAATCTCCGGCTTCATGCGCGCGGGCAGCGGCCACTGTTATTTCAGCCTCAAGGACTCCAATGGTGCGGGTGCGGTGCTGCGCTGTGCCATGTTCCGCCGCGCCGCGGGCCTGCTCGACTTTTCGCCGGGAGAGGGCATGTTGGTCGAGCTGCGCGGCAAGGTCACGCTCTACGAGCCGCGCGGTGAGCTGCAGTTCATCGTCGAAAGCATGCGCCGCGCCGGCGCGGGCGCGCTGTATGAGCAATTCCTGCGTCTGAAAGCGCGGCTGGAGGCGCAGGGCTATTTCGATGCCGACCGCAAACGGCCACTGCCCGTGTTCCCGCGCCGTCTGGGTGTGGTCACCTCGCGCGCCGGGGCGGCCTTGCACGATGTGCTGACCGCGCTGGCGCGCCGTGCGCCCCATGTCGAGGTGGTGATCTATCCCTGCCTGGTGCAGGGTGAGCAGGCGCCGCCGCAGATCGTGCGGGCCCTGGAGCTGGCCAATGAGCGGCACGAGGTGGATGCCCTGCTGCTGGTGCGGGGCGGCGGCTCGCTGGAGGACTTGTGGGCTTTCAACGACGAGCGCGTGGTGCAGGCCCTGGCGCTCAGTGCCTTGCCGGTGATTTGCGGCGTTGGCCATGAAACCGATGTCACTCTGGCCGATCTGGCTGCGGACTTGCGTGCACCCACGCCGACCGCCGCGGCCGAGCTGGCCGCGCCCTCGCGCGAGGCGCATCTGGAGCGCCTGGCTGCGATCTCCGATGCCCTGAGCCGCCGCCTGGAGCAGCGCCTGGACGGCCTGGCCCAGCGCCTGGACCGCGCGGCCCTGCGCCTGGCCCGGCCGACCGAGGTGCTGACCCGTCAGCGCCGCCGCCTGGCCTTGCTGGCCCAGCGCTGGGGTCAGGCCTTGCCTCGGGTGCAGGCGGCCGAGGCCCAGCGCCTGGAACATCTGAGCCAGCGCCACCGCCGTGCGGCGCCGCAGCTGCTGCGGGCGCAGGTGCTGCGGCTCGAGGCCTTGCAGGCGCGGCTGTCGGCCCTGGACCCACAGCAGGTGCTGGCCCGCGGCTTCGCCTGGCTGGACGATGGCGAGGGCCGGGCCCTGATCTCGGTGCAGCAGCTGCAGCCGGGCCAGCGGGTCCATGCTGTGCTGGCCGACGGTGAGGCGCAGATGCAGGTGCTGGCGCCCCGGCCCAAGTCCGCCAAGTCTGCCAAGCCCGCCGACTGAAGGGTTATCACCGCCGCCCCGTCAAAGCCAACCAAGCTGCCTACAATCGCCCGCAACGTTCTGGCCCTTGCTGCCGGAGCCTCGTTTTCTTTCTCTCAATACAGCCCTGAGGAGTTGATATGGAACATCTGTTGCCCGCACTGCCCTATGCCAAGGACGCCCTGGCCCCTCACTACAGCGCCGAGACGCTGGAGTTCCACCACGGCAAGCACCACAACGCCTACGTGGTCAACCTGAACAATCTGCAAAAGGGCACCGAGTTCGAAGCCCTGAGCCTGGAAGAGATCGTCAAGAAGTCCAGCGGCCCGATCTACAACAACGCCGCCCAGATCTGGAACCACACCTTCTTCTGGAACTGCATGAAGCCCAACGGCGGCGGCGCACCGACCGGCGCTCTGGCCGAGGCCATCAACGCCAAGTGGGGCAGCCTGGATGCCTTCAAGGAAGCCTTCACCAAGAGCGCCGTGGGCAACTTCGGTTCCGGCTGGACCTGGCTGGTGAAGAAGGCCGACGGTAGCCTGGACATCGTCAACACCGGCGCTGCCGGCACGCCGCTGACCACCTCCGACACCGCGCTGCTGACCATCGACGTGTGGGAGCATGCCTACTACATCGACTACCGCAATCTGCGTCCCAAGTTCGTGGAGACCTTCCTGAACCATCTGGTCAACTGGGACTTTGCTGCGGCGAACTTCGCCTGAAATCGCGAGTCGCCTAGATTTCGAAAGGGGCCGGCGTTAGCCGGCCTCTTTTTTTCTGGGGTCGCCTGCTGCGTGGAATGAAGCAGCTTTGCGACACGGCCTTGATAAATGTCATGACGAGGCGAGGAGTTCGGGCCTAGATTACGACTACGGCTGCCGAACCATGATCCCCATTACCGCTCCAGTTATTTCTCCTTCAGAGCTTGCCGGCGAGGCCAGGGCGGGTCAGCCTGTCGCAGGCTCCGCGCCTGCGGCGATTGCGCCCCTGGATGACCCCGATTTGTTGGCGCCCTTCACGCGTTGGCCGGGTGGTGAGTCGGTGGCGGAATCTCAGTTCCAGCTCTCCGGCCTGCATTGCGCGGCCTGTGCTGGCATCATCGAACGGGCCTTGTTGGAGCTGCCGGGGGTGAAGGGCGCCGTGGTCAATGCGGCCAGCGCGCGCCTGAGCCTGCGCTGGCTGCCCACGCAGAATCGACTGGCTGCAGTGCTGGCGCGTATCGAGCGAGCTGGTTACGGCGCTGCGCCCGATGTGGCTGCGCCAGCCCGCCAGTTGCGTGAGCGCGAACAACGCCAGGCCGTCTGGCGCCTCTTTGTCGCCGCCTTCCTGATGATGCAGGTGATGATGATGGCGGCGCCGGCCTATTTTGCCGAGCCCGGGGATCTGAGCCCCGATCTGGAGCGCCTGCTGCAATGGGCCAGCTGGGTGATGAGCCTGCCGGTGCTCTTGTTCTCGGCCGGCCCATTTTTCCGCGCCGCCTGGCAGCAGCTGCGCGCGCGCCGCCTGGGCATGGATGTGCCGGTGGCTCTGGGGCTGGCGGTCACCTTTGTCGCCAGCAGCGGGGCTTTGTTTGAGCCGGGTGGCCTGTTCGGCCGCGAGGTGTATTTCGACTCGCTGACCATGTTCGTCACCTTCCTGCTGGCCGGGCGCTGGCTGGAGCTGCGGGCGCGCCATCGGGCGGCGGGTACGTTGGAGGCGGCCAACTCGGCGCTGCCGGATGCGGTGGAGCGCATCGAAGCCGATGGTTCGGTCAGCCGCGTGGCGCCCATCCGCCTGCGCGTGGGGGACCTGGTGCGCATCGTGGCGGGCCAGGCTTTTCCGGCCGATGGTCGTGTGGAGCGCGGCAGCAGTGCGGCCAATGAGGCCTTGCTCAGCGGGGAGTCTCAGCCGGTGGCCAAGACCGTGGGCGACGAGGTGGTGGCGGCCAGCATCAATGTGCAAGCACCGCTGTGGGTGCGGGTCAGCCGCGTTGGCGCCGACACCCGCCATGAAGCCATCCAGCGCCTGATGCGCGAGGCCATGAGCCAGCGCCCGGCCATGGTCGAGCTGGCGGACCGGGTGGCGGGCTATTTTCTGTGGGCCGTGTTGCTGCTGGCCGGCCTGGCCGCAGCAGCGTGGAGCCAGATCGAGCCCGGTCGTGCGGTCTGGGTGGCGGTGTCGGTGTTGATCGTCACTTGTCCCTGCGCTTTGTCTCTGGCGGCGCCGGCCGCGCGTTTGGCCGCGACCGGTGCCCTGGCTCGCCGTGGCTTGTTGCTGGTCCATATGGATCTGCTGGAGACCATGTGCAAGGTCGACACCGTGGTGCTCGACAAAACCGGCACCCTGACCGAGGACCGCATGAGCTTGCTGGCCCACGCGGCGGCTGATCCCGCGCAAGCGGCCGAACTGCTGGCGGCGGCGCGCAGCCTGGCGCAGCAGTCGCAGCATCCATTTTCGCGCGCCCTGGTGCAGAGCGCGGGATCGCAGAGCGCGCCGACTCAAGACAGCGAGACAGCCGCGGGCAAGCTGTGGTCCGAGGTGCAGGAGCATCCCGGGCAAGGCCTGCAGGCCCGCGATGCCCAGGGCCGGGTCTGGCGCCTTGGCGCGCCGGCCTGGGTGGCCACGGCGGGCCTGCCGGAAACCCTGCCTGCCGATTTGCGCCGCGACGCGCAGCTGGCTTTTGCCTGCCAGGGCCAGGACCAGGGCCAGCAGGCAGAGGGTCAGGTCTTGCTGATGCAGTTTGGCGAGTGCTTGCGCGCCGATGCGCTCCAGGCTTTGCAGCGCCTGCATGCCCTCGGACTGGAAACGGTCTTGTTGTCCGGCGATGCGCCGGCGCGGGCTGAGGCCTTGTCCCGGCAGGCGGGCGTGCAGCGCGCCATCGGCGGCGCCAGTCCGGAGCGCAAGCTGGCCGAGGTGCAGCGCCTGCAAGAGGCGGGGCACTGTGTCTTGATGGTGGGCGACGGCATCAACGATGCGCCGGTGCTGGCGCGGGCCGATGCCAGCGTGGTGATGGGGCAGGGCGCCATGCTGGCGCGGGCCAGTGCCGATGCGCTCTTGCTGTCCGGCCGTTTGACCGATCTGGCGCAGCTGCGTGAATTGGCCTTGCGCACGCGCCGCATCATCCGCCAGAACCTGGCTTGGGCGGCTGGCTACAACGCGGCCTGCATTCCCCTGGCGCTGGCCGGCTATCTGCCGCCTTGGGCTGCCGGCCTGGGCATGGCCTGCAGCTCGGTCTGGGTGGTCTTGAACGCGCAGCGTCTGGCGCGCAATCTGAACGGACGCTGAGCATGGAAGTTCTGTATCTCTTGATCCCGGTGTCGGTGCTCTTGGTGCTGGTGATCGTGGGTGTGTTTGGGTGGGCAATTAACAACGGCCAACTCGAAGATCTGGAGCGCGAAGGCGTTCGTATTCTTGAAGAAGCTGCGGGGGTTGATGAAGGTCAATCCTCCGCTCCGGGCGCTGGCAAAGAATCGCCCTCGTCAAACTAAAAGCTGCAAGGAGCCAAAACAAATGGCAAAGACTGCTGCGCCGGACATTGCATCCGGAGGCGTATACGAGGATGGTGTGGTACGTGCATTCGCACTGGCCGCTGTTCTCTGGGGTGTTGTGGGCATGTTGGTGGGGGTGATCATTGCCGCCCAGCTGACCTGGCCGGAACTCAATCTGGGCATTCCATGGCTGAGCTATGGCCGCTTGCGACCGCTGCATACCAATGCGGTGATCTTCGCGTTCGGTGGTTGCACCCTGTTCGCCACGGCTTATCACGTGGTGCAGCGCACCGGCCAGACGCGCCTGTTCGCGCCCGGCCTGGCCTGGTTCACGTTCTGGGGCTGGCAGCTGGTCATCCTCTCGGCCGCGCTCACCCTGCCGCTGGGCATCACCAGCGGCAAGGAATACGCTGAACTGGAATGGCCGATCGACATCCTGATCACCCTGGTCTGGGTCTCCTACGCCGTGGTGTTCTTCGGCACCGTCGGCACCCGCAAGGTCAAGCACATCTATGTGGCCAACTGGTTCTTCGGCGCCTTCATCATCGCCGTCGCCCTGCTGCATTTGGTCAACAGTGCCGCCATCCCGGTGAGCTTGTTCAAGAGCTACTCGGCCTACGCTGGTGTGCAGGATGCCATGGTGCAATGGTGGTACGGCCACAATGCCGTGGGCTTCTTCCTGACAGCAGGTTTCCTGGGCATGATGTACTACTACATCCCCAAGCAAGCCGGCCGCCCGGTCTACAGCTACCGCCTGTCCATCGTCCACTTCTGGGCGCTGATCTTCACCTATATGTGGGCGGGCCCGCACCATCTGCACTACACCGCGCTGCCGGATTGGGCGCAATCGGTGGGCATGGTGTTCTCTCTGGTGCTGCTGGCGCCCAGCTGGGGCGGCATGATCAACGGCATCATGACCCTGAGCGGTGCATGGCACAAGCTGCGTGACGACCCGATCCTGAAGTTCCTGATCGTGTCCCTGTCCTTCTACGGCATGTCGACCTTCGAAGGTCCGATGATGTCCATCAAGACCGTCAATGCGCTGAGCCACTACACCGACTGGACCGTGGGCCACGTGCATTCGGGTGCCCTGGGCTGGGTGGGTCTGATCTCCATGGGTTCGCTCTACCACCTGATTCCCCGCATGTTTGGTCGCACCGAGATGTACTCGAAGAAGGCCATTGAGCTGCACTTCTGGGTCGCGACCCTGGGCATCGTGCTCTACATCGCCGCGATGTGGATTGCCGGTGTGATGCAAGGCCTGATGTGGCGCGCGGTCAATCCGGACGGCAGCCTGGTCTACACCTTCGTGGAGAGCGTCAAGGCCACCTATCCCTTCTACGTGATCCGTCTGCTGGGTGGCGTGCTCTACCTGGGCGGCATGTTGGTGATGGCCTGGAACGTGGTGAAGACGGTGCAAGTGGGCCGTGCCGTCAAGGCACCGATCCCCACGTTGGTGGCCGCCTGAAGCGCTGAACGCGAGATCCAAGGAGAAATACAAAATGGCATCCACAGAACACAAGTCCAGTGGCCATCAGCGCATCGAGACCAGCAATTTCTTGATGATTGTGCTGACCCTGGTGACGGTGCTGGCAGGTGGCGCGGTTGAAATCGTGCCGCTGTTCTTCCAGCGCTCCACCACCGAGGCTGCGCCTGGCCTCAAGCCCTACACGCCGCTGCAGCTGGCCGGTCGGGACGTCTACATCCGCGAAGGTTGCTACAACTGCCACTCGCAGATGGTTCGCCCTTTCCGGTCAGAGACCCTGCGTTACGGTCATTACTCGACCGCCGGTGAGTTTGTCTACGACCACCCCTTCCAATGGGGCAGCAAGCGCACCGGTCCCGACCTGCACCGTGTTGGCGGCAAGTACAGCGATGAATGGCACCGCATTCACCTGATCAATCCGCGGGATCTGGTGCCGGAGTCGAACATGCCAGCCTATCCCTGGTTGGCCGGCGCTCAGCTGAACCCGGCTGAGCTGGCACCCAAGATGAAGGCCCTGCGCACCGTGGGCGTGCCCTACACCGACGCCGAGATCGCCGGCGCGGCCGACGAAGTCAAGGGCAAGACCGAAATGGAAGCTGTGATTGCTTATCTGCAGGTGCTCGGCACCGCGCTGAAGTAATAAGCAAGAAGGAGTCCGCAATGGATATCAATAGCTTGAGAACGGCGGTGACCCTGCTGTCACTGCTGGTGTTCCTGGTGATCGTGGTCTGGACCTACTCCAGCCGCAACAAGGCGCACTTTGACGAATTGGCCGGCATGGCCTTGCAAGACGAAGCCGATGGGAGGCCTCAATGAGTGATTTTTTCTCTGACGGTTGGTCCATGTTCGTGGCCGGCGTGACGGTGGCTGGCCTGGTGTTCTGCATCGTCTTGCTGCTGGTCGCCGCTCGCCACCGCGTCATGGCCAGTGACAACAGCACGGGTCATGTGTGGGACGAAGACCTGCGCGAGATGAACAACCCCTTGCCGCGCTGGTGGGCGATTCTGTTCGTGCTGACGGTGGTGTTCGCCGGCATCTATCTGGCGGCCTACCCCGGCCTCGGCGCGAACAAGGGCTCGCTGGGCTGGAGCAGCGCGGGTCAGTACGAGAAAGAGCAGGCCGATGCCCACAAGGCCATGAGCGCGCTGTACGCCAAGTTCAACGGCAAGCCGGTGGAGCAGCTGGCCCAGAACCCGGAAGCCATGGCCATTGGTGAGCGCCTGTTCGCCAACAACTGCGCCGGTTGCCACGGCTCGGACGCCAAGGGCAGCAAGGGCTTCCCCAACCTGACCGACAGCGACTGGCTCTACGGCGGTTCGCACGAGACCATCGTGCAAACCATCAGCAACGGCCGCAACGGCGTCATGCCGCCCATGGCTGCCGCCGTTGGCACGCCCGAGGACGTGCGCAACCTGGCCAACTATGTGCTGAGCCTCTCGGGCAGCGCCCACAACTCCATCGCCGCGCAAAAGGGCAAGGAGAAGTTCGGTGCCTGCGCTGCCTGCCACGGCGCCGATGGCAAAGGCAACCAAGCCCTGGGTGCGCCCAACCTGACCGACAAGATCTGGCTGCATGGCTGGGGTGAAGATGCGGTCATGGCCATGATCAACAATGGCAAAAACAATCTGATGCCGGCCCAGTCGACCCGTCTGAGTGCCGAACAGATCCAGGTGCTTGGTGCCTATGTCTGGAGCCTGTCTAACAACAAAACTGTGGCCACGGCCCCTTGAGTGATCGACCATGACTGAAGCCCGGGCAGTACCGCCGGCGCCCCGCGTCGGACCGGCCATCGCTCCTGCGCCAGCCGCCAAGCCGGCGGATGGCGAGGATGCGGTGGTAGAGATCGTCTCGCTCTACGCAGCGCAGAAGAAGATCTACCCCCGTGCCGTGTCCGGCCTCTTCGCCTCCTGGCGTTGGGCGCTGGTCTGGTTCACGCAGATCCTGTTTTACGGTCTGCCCTGGCTGCTTTGGAACGACCGGCAGGCGGTGCTCTTCGAGCTCGCCAGCCGGCGTTTTTACATTTTTAGCCTGGTCCTGTACCCGCAGGATTTCATTTACCTGACCGGGCTGCTGCTGATCTCGGCCTATGCCCTGTTCCTGTTCACCGCCGTGGCCGGGCGGCTGTGGTGCGGCTATGCCTGCCCGCAGACGGTCTACACCGAAATTTTCTTGTGGATCGAGCGGCAGTTCGAGGGTGACCGCCAGGCGCGCATGAAGCTGGATGCCTCGCCTTGGGGCTTCAACAAGCTGTGGCGCAAGGGCGGCAAGCAGCTGGTGTGGATCGCCGTCGCGCTCTGGACCGGCTTCACTTTTGTCGGCTATTTCACCCCGATCAAGTCCTTGTGGGCTGAGGCGTTCACGCTCAGCTTTGGCCCTTGGGAATGGTTCTGGGTGCTGTTCTACGCCTTTGCGACCTACGGCTTCGCGGGCTTCATGCGTGAGCAGGTCTGCAAATACATGTGTCCCTACGCGCGCTTCCAGAGCGCCATGTTCGACAAGGACACATTGATCATCAGCTACGACGCCGAGCGCGGCGAACCGCGCGGCTCCCGCAGCAAGAAGGCCAGCGTGGACGAAGTCAAGGCCGCGGGACTGGGGTCGTGCATCGACTGCACCCTGTGTGTCCAGGTTTGCCCCACAGGCATCGACATCCGCAAGGGCTTGCAGTACGAGTGCATCGGTTGTGCCGCCTGCATCGACGTCTGTGATGGCGTCATGGACAAGATGAACTACCCGCGTGGCCTGATCCGCTACGACACGCAAAACGGCTTGCAGCAACACCTGAGCCCGGCGCAAAAGCTGCGCCGCCTGTTCCGCCCGCGTGTGGTGATCTACACCGTGGTCTTGTTCGTGTTGTGCACCGCCTTGCTGGCCAGCCTCTTGTTCCTGCGCAGCCCCGTCAAGCTCGATGTGGTGCGTGACCGTGGTGTGCTGGCCCGCGTGGTGGAAGATGGCTATGTCGAGAACCTCTACCGATTGCAGGTCATGAACGCCACCGAACAGAATCACCGTTATCAGGTGACGGTCAGCGGCATGGAGGGCATCAAACTGGAGCAGGTGGCTGAGCTCAGTGTTGCACCGGCCGAGGCGCGCTGGCTGACGCTGTCGGTGCGGGTGCCGCCCGAGACAGCGGCCCGCGCGGCGCAGGATCGCAAGGGCTCGCACGCGATCGAGTTCCAGCTGCGTAGCCTCGACGGCGCCAGCAGCGGTGCGACCGTCGTGCATGAAAAATCAACCTTCATCGTGCCGCGCTGAACCAAGCTTGGCACACACACAGGAGACGAGACGCATGAGCCAGAATTTCAAGCCCGAAAATGGCACGGCGGCCCCCAAGGCCGCTGGCTGGTGGCGCACGCCGATGATGTGGCTGGTGGTTGGCGGCCCGGCGCTGGTGATTGTGGCCAGCTTCATCACTCTGAGCTTGGCCATCAACAACCCCGACCCCGTGCTGGAGGACAAGGTGGTGGCCAACAAGGCCAGCGGTAGCAAGGCCCTGGTTCCTGCGCGTGAAGCGCGCAACCATGCAGCCACTGGCGGGCAGTGATCATGGACGCGGCTGATCCGTCCGCATCGGCAGTTCCCAAGCAAAGTAGCCGCTGGGCCATGGCAGTGGCTTGGCCATCCTTTTTCATGGCCGGGGTGATGGAGGCTCTGGTGTTTGCGGTCGTCGACCCCAGTGATCTGAGCTGGTTTGGCGCCGAGCGCCTGGATTGGTCGCGTCAGGCGGTCTATACCGTCAGCTTCATGATCTTTTGGTTGGTCATCAGCCTGGCAGCCAGTGTCAGCGTCATGCTGGCCACCTTGCCTGATTTGCCCGAGGACGCCCACCCGCGCGGCTGGCCGCGTTGATCCCGCAATGCGATTCGCCCGCCCGGCGTGGTGGCGCCAAACAAAAAGGCCTTCGTTCACACGAAGGCCTTTTTGTTTGACTGCGCCGCCCATGCCGCGGGCGCGTTGATCTCAGCAGTTGCTGTTGTTGACCAGCTTTTGCAGGCCGGCCTGGTCGAGGATGCGCAGGTGCCGTTGCTTCACCTCCAGCAGGCCTTCTTCCTGGAACTTGGAGAAGGTGCGGCTGACGGTCTCCAGCTTCAGGCCCAGATAGCTGCCAATTTCCTCGCGCGTCATGCGCAGCACCAGGGCGGCGGCCGAGAAGCCGCGGGCTTGCAAGCGCTGGGTCAGGTTGAGCAGGAAGGCGGCCAGGCGTTCTTCGGCCCGCATGCTGCCTAGCAGCAGCATCACGCCGTGGTCGCGCACGATCTCGCGGCTCATGATCTTGTGGAACTGGCGCTGCAGATCGGTGAACTCGCGCGACAACTCTTCGAGCTGTTCGAAGGGGATCACGCAGACCTGGGAGTCTTCCAGTGCGACAGCGTCACAGCTGTGGCGGTCGGTGCTGATGCCGTCCAGGCCCAGCAATTCGCCGGCCATCTGGAAGCCGGTGACCTGGTCGCGACCATCTTCCGAGGACACGCAGGTTTTGAAGAAGCCCGTGCGCACGGCGTAGAGCGACTGGAACTCGTCGCCGCTGCGAAACAGGGTGTCACCTCGAGCCACGCTGCGGCGGGTGGCCACCAGCTGGTCCAGCTGATCCAGGTCGCCGGAGGATAAGCCCACCGGCAGGCACAGCTCGCGCAAATTGCAGCTGGAGCAGGCGACCTTCAGCGGCTCAAACTTGATAGGGACGGTGGCATTCATCGTGTGCTTTTTAAGGGATTCGCAGGCAGCAGGCGGAGCAGACTGGGGCTGCGGGACTTCCAGATTTTTCACGGACATGAGCATGATGCACCTCAAACATGGGTGCATTGTTGGGTCGACAATGCGCGCCGAGCTTGATCCTTGTCAAGTCGGCTCGCCAAAGCCTTGGCAAAGTGCGGCCCATGGTACAGAACATTCAAGACCGAGGCCCTCGGCAACCTGAGACAAAGCCTGCCAGCGGCGCTGCGGCGGGTGCGCCCGCAGCCGCACAAATCAACGAAGCGCTCTTGCGACGCTTCGATGTATCCGGGCCTCGCTACACCTCGTACCCCACGGCCGATCGCTTCGTCGAAGCCTTCACCATCGAGCAATACCAGCAGGCGCTGGCGCAACGCGCGGGCGGTTCGCAGGTGGGCGGCAACACGCCGCTGTCGCTCTATGTCCACATTCCGTTCTGCGAATCGGTCTGCTATTACTGCGCCTGCAACAAGGTCATCACCAAGCACCATGATCGTGCCACCGAGTACCTGCAGGCCTTGGTGACCGAGATGGACCTGACCCTGGAGCACCTGGGCCGGGGCGCGGCGGTCTCGCAGCTGCATTTGGGTGGCGGTTCTCCGACCTTCCTGAGCGACGCGGAGCTGAGCCAGCTGATGCAGGCCATGCTGGAGCGCTTCCGCCTGGCGCCGGGCGCCGAGGTGTCGATTGAAGTGGATCCGCGCACGGTCAGCGTCGAGCGCCTGGCCCATCTGCGTCAGCTGGGCTTCAACCGCCTGAGCTTTGGCGTGCAGGACTTTGACCCCGAGGTACAGAAGGCCGTGCATCGCCAGCAGAGCTACGAAAGTGTTGAGGCCTTGATGGTCTCTGCCCGCTCGCTGGGATTTGAATCCACCAATGTGGATCTGATCTACGGTCTGCCGCTGCAAACACCCGAGTCCTTTGCTCGCACCATCGAGCAGGTGGGGGCGCTCAAGCCCGACCGCATCGCGCTCTACGGCTATGCCCATCTGCCGCAGCGCTTTAAGCCGCAGCGCCGCATCAATGAGGCCGAGCTGCCGGTGGCGGGCGACAAGATCACCATGCTGGCGGCGGCCATCAGCGGCTTTGAGCGCCATGGCTACAGCTATATCGGCATGGATCACTTTGCCTTGGCCAGCGACTCCTTGGCCGTGGCCAAGCGCCAGGGTCGGCTGCACCGCAATTTCCAGGGTTACAGCACCCAGCCGGACTGCGACCTGATTGCGCTCGGCGTCTCGGCCATCGGCCGGGTGGGCGCCAGCTACAGCCAGAACGCCAAGACCCTGGACGAGTACTACGACGCGTTGAATCAGGGCCAGTTGCCCATCCAGCGTGGCTTGGCCCTCACGCGGGACGACATCGCCCGGCGTGCCGTCATCATGGCCTTGATGTGCCAGGGGCGGCTGGAGTTTGAGTCCATCGAGTTGGCGCATCTGCTCAGCTTTGAGCAGTACTTCAAGCCCGAGATGGAGCGCATCCGCGAGCTGGCCGAGCAAGGCCTGGTGGTGCTGGAGCCGGGGGCCATCCAGGTCACGCCCATGGGCTGGTATTTCGTGCGTGCAGTTGCTATGGTGTTTGACCGATACCTGCAAGCCGATCGCAGCCGTGAGCGCTTCTCCCGCATCATCTGATCCCCATGCTTGACGCCAGCCTGGCCGCGTCCGCCGCCCTGATGGGGCTGGCGGGCACGCCGCACTGCCTGGCGATGTGCGGCGCCACCTGCGCGGCGGCGGGCGCGCGTTCGCCGCTCGCGTTTCAGTTCGGCCGCCTGCTCGGCTACAGCCTGGCCGGGGCGGTGGCGGCCGCCAGCATGCAGCTGCTCAGCCAGATGGGCCAGGCCACGGCACTGCTGCGGCCTTTCTGGGTGCTCATTCACGTGGCGGCTTTTCTGCTCGGCATGTCCTTGCTGTGGCGGGGGCGCCAGCCGGCCTGGATGGAGCGCTTGGGTCAGGATGTGGCGCGCCAAGTCGAAGTGCCTGTGGCCGGTTTGCGGCAAGGTGGCTTGGCTTTGGCTGGCCCCAAGCGCGCGGCCCGGGCAGGCCTGGCCGGCCTGGCCTGGGTGGCCTGGCCTTGTGGTCTTTTGCAGTCGGCACTGCTGCTCTCGGCCCTGGCCTCGGGGCCGGCGCAGGGTGGGGCGGTGATGGCCAGTTTTGCCTTGAGCTCGGGAGCCGGTCTGGCGCTCGGGCCCTGGCTGCTGCGCCGCCTGCGCCAGTCCAAGGACGGCGGCGCCGAGGGCTTGCGCTGGTCCGTGCGCCTGGGTGGCCTGGGCCTGGCGTCCGCCTCGGCCTGGGCCTTGGGCCATGGGGTGTGGGCGCAGATTGCCGCCGTGTGCAGCCAGTGGGCCTGATCCAGGCGCCGAAATGCCAAGACTTATATAAGACTTGAGTCCGCAGCCGGCGCCGCTGACTTAGAATCGGCGCCCTAATCGTTCCACTCCTTGGGCCTGAAGATGGCCGATCTGGAAATCACATGACAGCAACGCAGCCGACCATCATCTACACCCTGACCGACGAAGCCCCGCTGTTGGCGACGGCCTCGTTCCTGCCCATCGTGCAGGCCTTCACGGCGCCGGCCGGCGTTCGCGTCGAGACCAGCGACATCTCCGTGGCCGGTCGCATTCTGGGCCAGTTCCCGGAATTCCTGAGCGAAGAACAGCGCGTGCCCGACCGCCTGTCGGAGCTGGGCAAGCTGACCCTGAAGCCGGAAGCCAACATCATCAAGCTGCCCAATATCAGCGCGTCGGTGGCGCAGCTGAAGGCGGCGATCAAGGAGCTGCAAGGCAAGGGCTACCCGATCCCGGACTACCCGGAAAGCCCCAAGACCGACGAAGAGAAAGACATCCGCGCCCGCTACGGCAAGTGCATCGGCAGCGCGGTGAACCCGGTGCTGCGTGAAGGCAATTCCGACCGCCGCGCCCCCAAGGCCGTCAAGGAATACGCCCGCAAGAACCCGCACAGCATGGCCGACTGGAGCCAGGCTTCGCGCTCGCATGTCTCGCACATGCACGGCGGCGATTTCTACCATGGCGAAAAGTCCATGACCCTGGACCGCGCGCGCAACGTCAAGATGGAGCTGATCACCAAGAGCGGTCAGACCATCGTGCTCAAGCCCAAGGTGGCCCTGCTGGACCGTGAGGTCATCGACAGCATGTTCATGAGCAAGAAGGCGCTGCTGGAGTTCTACGAGAAGGAAATCGAAGACGCGCGCCAGACCGGTGTGATGTTCTCGCTGCACGTCAAGGCCACCATGATGAAGGTCTCGCACCCCATCGTGTTCGGTCACTGCGTGCGCATCTTCTACCGTGAGGCTTTCGAGAAGCACGGCAAGCTGTTCGACGAGCTGGGCATCAACGTCAACAACGGCATGGTCGATCTCTACAACAAGATCGCCACCCTGCCGCAGAGCAAGCAAGACGAGATCAAGCGCGATCTGCACGCCTGCCACGAGCACCGCCCCGAGCTGGCCATGGTCGACTCGGCCAAGGGCATCACCAATTTCCACTCGCCCAACGACATCATCGTCGACGCGTCCATGCCGGCCATGATCCGCAACGGCGGCAAGATGTGGGGCGCCGATGGCCGCCTGAAGGATGTCAAGGCCGTGATGCCGGAGTCGACCTTTGCCCGCATCTATCAGGAGATGATCAACTTCTGCAAGTGGCACGGCGCTTTCGACCCCAAGACCATGGGCACGGTGCCCAATGTCGGCCTGATGGCTCAGCAGGCCGAGGAGTACGGCTCGCACGACAAGACCTTCGAGATCCCCGAAGACGGCGTGGCCAACATCACCGATCTGGACACCGGCGAAGTGCTGATGAGCCAGAACGTGGAGCAGGGCGACATCTGGCGCATGTGCCAGTGCAAGGACGCCGCCATCCGCGACTGGGTCAAGCTGGCTGTGACTCGCGCTCGCAACTCCGGCATGCCGGTGGTGTTCTGGCTGGACGCTTACCGTCCGCACGAGGCGCAGCTGATTACCAAGGTCAAGATGTATCTGCACGAGCACAACACGGCCGGCCTGGACATCCAGATCATGAGCCAGGTTCGCGCCATGCGTTACACCCTGGAGCGCGTGATCCGCGGCCTGGACACCATCAGCGCGACCGGCAACATCCTGCGCGATTACCTGACCGACCTGTTCCCCATCATGGAACTGGGCACCTCGGCCAAGATGCTGTCCATCGTGCCGCTGATGGCCGGTGGTGGCATGTACGAAACCGGCGCCGGCGGATCGGCCCCCAAGCATGTGCAACAGCTGGTGGAAGAGAACCACCTGCGCTGGGATTCGCTGGGTGAGTTCCTGGCTCTGGCGGTCAGCCTGGAAGACCTGGGCCTGAAGAACAACAACCCCAAGGCCAAGTTGCTGGCCAAGACGCTGGATGCCGCCACGGGCCAGCTGTTGGACAACAACAAGAACCCCAGCCCCAAGACCGGCCAGCTGGACAACCGCGGCAGCCAGTTCTACCTGGCCCTGTACTGGGCCCAGGCCCTGGCGGCGCAGAACGAGGATGCCGAACTGGCCGCCAAGTTCGCGCCCCTGGCCAAGGTGCTGGCCGAGAAGGAATCGGCCATCGTCGCCGAGCTGGCTGCGGTGCAAGGCAAGCCGGCCGACATCGGCGGTTACTACAAGCCGGATATGGCCAAGCTGGCCGAAGTGATGCGCCCGAGCGCCAGCTTCAATGCCGCCTTGGCCACGGTGCTGGGCTGATCAGCCGCGGCGTCTTGAGCGCCTGAACCGCTGTCGTTTGCACCCTGCAAACGGCAGCGGCCCCGAGAGAAAGCCGGTGCCCTGCATCGGCTTTTTCATATCCCGGCTTCGTCATTGAATGCCGCTAGAATTTTTGGCTGCCTTCTACGAGAGGGCATCCCGTCCCCTTCGGAGTACCTCCTACATGTTCCAGCACATCCAGGTCCCTGCCCAGGGCGCCAAAATCACCGTCAATGCCGACCATTCGCTGAATGTGCCGGATCAGCCCATCATTCCCTTCATCGAGGGTGACGGCACGGGCGCGGACATCACGCCGGTGATGATCAAGGTGGTCGATGCCGCGGTGGCCAAGGCTTACGGCGGCCAGCGCCAGATCCAGTGGATGGAAGTGTTCGCCGGTGAGAAAGCCACCCGTGTCTACGGCCCCGATGTCTGGCTGCCGGCCGAGACCCTGGAAGTGCTGCGCGACTACGTGGTCTCCATCAAGGGCCCGCTGACCACGCCGGTCGGTGGTGGCATCCGCTCGCTGAATGTGGCGCTGCGCCAGGAGCTGGATCTCTACGTCTGCCTGCGCCCGGTGCAGTATTTCAAGGGCGTGCCCTCGCCCCTGAAGGAGCCCGAGAAGACAAATATGGTGATCTTCCGTGAGAACTCGGAAGACATCTACGCCGGCATCGAGTACGAGGCCGAAAGCGAAAAGGCCAAAAAGCTGATCAAGTTCCTGCAAGAGGAAATGGGCGTCAAGAAGATCCGCTTCCCGGAGACCTCGGGCATCGGCATCAAGCCGGTCTCGCGTGAAGGCACCGAGCGTCTGGTGCGCAAGGCCATCCAGTACGCCATCGACAACGACAAGCCCAGCGTGACCATCGTGCACAAGGGCAACATCATGAAGTACACCGAAGGTGGCTTCCGTGACTGGGCCTATGCCCTGGCGCAGAAGGAATTCGGTGCTGAGCTGATCGATGGCGGCCCCTGGTGCCGTTTCATCAGCCCCAAGAATGGCAAGCCCATCACCATCAAGGACTCGATCGCGGACGCTTTCCTGCAGCAGATCCTGCTGCGCCCGGCCGAGTATTCAGTGGTGGCCACGCTGAACCTGAATGGCGACTACATCTCCGACGCCTTGGCCGCGCAAGTCGGGGGCATCGGCATCGCCCCGGGCGCCAATATGTCGGATTCGGTCGCCTGCTTCGAGGCCACCCATGGCACCGCGCCCAAGTACGCCGGCAAGGACTATGTGAACCCGGGCAGCGAGATCCTCTCGGCCGAGATGATGCTGCGTCACCTGGGCTGGACGGAGGCAGCCGACCTGATCATCGCTTCGCTGGAAGCCGCCATCGCCAGCAAGCGGGTCACCTACGACTTCGCGCGCCTGATGGACGGCGCAGTGCAAGTGTCCTGCTCTGGCTTCGGTCAGGTCATGATCGACCATATGTGAGCTGGCGTCCCGGCCCTGGCGCCGGAGACCTGCAGCGCACAAAAAAAGGCCCGCCTCTGCGGGCCTTTTTGCTTGGGGGACTGAGCCGTGGCACATGGCCGGGCGGCGGGTCCTCTTCGCCTGGGGTCAGCGGGCTGACCGAGTGTTCAGCGTTTCGCCAGTGTTGCCACCAGCGAGCGCCAGTCTCAAGCGGCTTCGCTGAGTTCTTCCTGCGCTTGAGCGGCCGTGGAATACAGCGGGGTGATGTTCTGGGCCAGCTGGCCTTTGGGGCCTTGCACCAGCTCATAACTCACCTTGCCGCCTTGTTGCAGGGTTCGAAAACCCTCCATCTGGATGGCTGAAAAATGCGCGAACACATCTTCGCCGCCCGCTTCGGGTTCAATAAAGCCAAAGCCCTTGGCATCGTTGAACCACTTCACCGTTCCTATCGTCATAACGCCTCCGTCCCGGTGTCTATTGCACCGCGGCGGATTTTTGGCGGCGGCCTGTGCGCTGTCAATTCAGGGCCTGCCCGGATGGGGGAGACCCTTGGGTGCCTGCGTTTGATGAAAAAGCCCGGGGCGCGGGTCTAATTTCACTCTTGTTTTCTCCCCAGTCGGCGCAAGATGGATTTCGCAGGGCCAGCGGGTATCGGTGGCTCTCGATAGAATCAATCCATGCCAGATTTCCCCAGTCAACCGCCAATGCCACCCGGATTGCCGCCCGGGCGTGAAGATGCCGACGGTACGACCACTGTTGAGCGTCTGACGCAAAAAACCGAGCCGCCGCGCCTCTACCAAGTGCTGCTGCTCAACGACGACTTCACACCCATGGAGTTCGTGGTCATGGTTTTGCAGGAATATTTCCGACATGACCTGGATACGGCCACCCAGATCATGCTCAAAATCCACCACGATGGGCGTGGGGTCTGCGGCGTCTTCAGCAAGGACGTTGCGGCGACCAAGGTCGAATTGGTGCTGGCGGCCGCAAGGCGCGCCGGCCATCCTTTGCAGTGCATTATGGAGGCCGCATGATTGCGCAAGAGCTTGAAGTTAGCCTGCACATGGCGTTCGTGGAAGCACGCCAGCAGCGCCATGAGTTCATCACCGTCGAGCACTTGCTGATGGCCCTGCTGGACAACCCTTCCGCTGCCGAAGTGCTGCGCGCCTGCTCGGCCAACCTGGACGATCTGCGCAAGAGCCTGACGCAGTTCATCAAGGAAAACACCCCGACCGTGGGTGGCGCCGATGAGGTGGACACCCAGCCGACGCTGGGCTTCCAGCGCGTGATTCAGCGCGCCATCATGCATGTGCAGTCCACGGGCAGCGGCAAGAAGGAAGTGACCGGCGCCAATGTGCTGGTCGCCATCTTTGGCGAGAAGGATTCGCACGCTGTTTACTACCTGCACCAGCAGGGCGTGACGCGTCTGGACGTGGTGAATTTCATCGCCCACGGCATCAAGAAGTCCGATCCTCCTGAGCCGCCCAAGGGGCAGGAGGGCAGTGCGGGCGCCGAGACCGAGCGCGAAGAGGGCGAAGGTCAGGGCAAGGGCTCGCCGCTGGAGCAGTTCACCCAGAACCTGAATCAGCTGGCCAAGGACGGCAAGATCGATCCGCTGATCGGCCGCGAGCATGAGGTCGAGCGCGTGGTTCAGGTGCTCTGCCGCCGTCGCAAGAACAACCCGCTGCTGGTGGGCGAAGCGGGCGTGGGCAAGACGGCCATCGCCGAGGGCCTGGCCTGGCGCATCACCGAGGGCGATGTGCCCGAGGTGCTCTCCGAAGCCGTGGTGTATTCGCTGGACATGGGCGCTTTGCTGGCCGGCACCAAGTACCGCGGTGACTTCGAGCAACGTCTGAAGGCCGTGCTCAAGCAGCTGAAGGACCAGCCGCATGCCGTGCTGTTCATCGACGAGATCCACACCCTGATCGGTGCCGGTGCGGCCTCGGGCGGCACGCTGGACGCCAGCAATCTCCTCAAGCCGGCGCTGAGCTCCGGCGCGATGAAGTGCATCGGCGCCACCACCTTCAGCGAATACCGTGGCATCTTCGAGAAAGACGCGGCCCTGAGCCGTCGCTTCCAGAAGGTCGATGTGGCTGAGCCTTCGGTCGAGCAGACCATCGAGATTCTCAAGGGTCTGAAGTCGCGCTTCGAAGAGCACCACAACGTCAAGTACGCCCTGGGTGCGCTGCAGGCGGCGGCTGAGCTGTCGGCCAAGTACATCAACGACCGCCACCTGCCGGACAAGGCCATCGATGTGATCGATGAGGCCGGCGCGGCCCAGCGCATCCTGCCCAAGAGCAAGCAGAAGAAGACCATCACGCGCAGCGAGGTGGAAGACATCGTGGCCAAGATCGCGCGCATCCCGCCCGCATCCGTATCCAGCGATGACCGCAGCAAGCTCAAGAGCCTGGATCGTGATCTGAACAGCGTGGTGTTCGGCCAGGAGCCGGCCATCGATGCCCTGGCGGCCGCCATCAAGATGGCGCGCTCCGGCCTGGGCAAGCCGGACAAGCCGATCGGTTCTTTCCTGTTCAGCGGCCCGACCGGCGTGGGCAAGACCGAGGTGGCCAAGCAGCTCGCCTACATCTTGGGTATCGAGCTGATTCGCTTCGACATGTCGGAGTACATGGAGCGCCATGCGGTCAGCCGCCTGATCGGCGCGCCTCCGGGTTATGTCGGTTTCGACCAAGGCGGTCTGCTGACCGAGGCCGTGACCAAGAAGCCGCATGCGGTGCTGCTGCTCGATGAAATTGAGAAGGCCCACCCGGATGTCTTCAATGTCCTGCTGCAGGTCATGGACCATGGCTCGCTGACCGACAACAACGGGCGCAAGGCCGATTTCCGCAACATCATCATCATCATGACGACCAATGCGGGCGCCGAGGTGATGAACAAAAGCAGCATCGGTTTCATGAACTCGCGCCAGCAGGGCGATGAAATGGCCGACATCAAGCGTCTGTTCACGCCGGAGTTCCGCAACCGCCTGGACGCCATCGTGTCCTTCCGTGCGCTTGATGAGGAAATCATCATGCGCGTGGTCGACAAGTTCCTGCTGCAGCTGGAAAGCCAGCTGCAGGAGAAGAAGGTCGAGGTCACCTTCAGCGACGCGCTGCGCAAGCAGCTGGCCAAGAAGGGCTTCGATCCGTTGATGGGCGCCCGCCCCATGCAGCGGTTGATCCAGGACACCATCCGCCGCGCCTTGGCCGACGAGTTGTTGTTCGGTCGCCTGGTCGATGGCGGTCGTCTGGGAGTGGATGTCGATGGCGCTGGCGAGGTCCAGCTGGACATCCAGCCTCTGAGCAAGCCCAAGGACAACAAGCCCAAGGCGGAGCCGGCCACGGCCAGCTGAGCTTGATGATGAGGCGCCCTGAGCCGGGCGCCCGAATCACCCAAGCCCCGAGCCTGTCTCGGGGCTTTTTCTTTTTATTGGGTGTGCCGCTGTTTCGAAGCGTCAGGCCGCCGGGTCTTGCCGGAAGAAGCCGGCCAGCAGCCGGTACAGCGAAGGCTGCTCCTGGCGCAGCTCGGTGGGCGCCACAAAAAAGGCCTCCACCGCCACGGCGAAGAACTCTTCCAGGCTCTCGGCACCGTAGGGGTCGATCAGGGTGGCTTCGCCGGCATCGACGCGGGCGCAGAAGGCCTGCCACTCGGGCTCGATCACATCCAGCCAGCGCTCGCGCTCGGCCAGGCTGGGCAGGGGCGGCACGCCGTCGGCCCAACCGTCTCGCATGTCGATCACATGGGCGAACTCATGGATGACGACGTTGAAGATGCTGTCGCCGGGGTCCAGGGCGGGATCGGGGTGTGCCGCCATGGCCTGCCAGCTCAGCATCAAGGGCCCGCCTTCCATGGCTTCGCCGGCCAGCTCTTCGTCAAAGGCGTGGACGATGCCGTCTTCGTCCATCACCTCGCGCCGAGCCAGCACTTCGCTCTCATGCATGACGATGCCGACGAAGCCGTCGTACCAGGCAAGCCCCAGGCGCAGCACCGGCAGGCAGGCCTGTGCAGCGACGGCCAGGGCGACTTCATCGCTGACTTCAAAGCCGGCTGCGCCGTGGAACTCTTTGCTGTCAAGAAACAGCGAGCACAGGCGGCGCAACTCGTTCAGGTCTTCGGCGGAGCGCTGGGCGAGAAATGGGTAGCGCAGCAGGGTCAGCTGCCACAGCGGCTCGGGGATCGCCAGGCGCTCCACGGTGCGTTGCTCGCGTTGCTGGCGCCAGGCGCCGGGCAGCGCTTGCAAACGCGCGAGAACGTGGCCCAGCCAGCCCATCAGGCCAGGTCGATGCGGCGCAGGCCGGCGTGCCGCAGGCGCAGCAGGTCGCCGCGTGGCTTTGCGCCTTCGAAATCCCAGTCCGACAGCACATGGCGGCGCAGACCCGGCGCCAGCTCGTGCCGAGCCGGCCGATGGGTGTGGCCGTGGATCAGGTCGCTGCAGTTGGAGGCTTGCAGCCATTGCACGCAGGCGGCGCTGTCCAGATCAGCGTACACGCTCATCTCGGCTTGGCCGGCCTGACTGGCCTCGCGCATCTGGCGGGCCAGGGCACGGCGCTCTTCGAGCGGGCGGGCCAGGAATTCGGCCTGCCAGGCGGCGCCGCGCACCTGGGCGCGGAAGGCCTGGTAGGGTTTGTCGTCCAGGCAGAGCGCGTCACCGTGGCTGAGCAGCCAGCGTTGCCCGAAGGCGTTCAGCACCGTAGGGTCGGCCAGGGCTTGCATGCCGCAAGCGGCCAGCATGTCCGGTCCGACGAGAAAGTCGCGGTTGCCGGCCATGAAGAACAGGGCGTGGTGCTGGCTGGCCGCGTGCAGCAACTCCACGCAAGAGGCTTCGAAGTCCTGGTGCCGGGCGTCGTCACCGATCCAGACTTCAAAGATATCACCCAGCAGGAAGATCGCCTCGGCGCTGCTGTCCTGCAGATGGGCGGCCAGGGCAGCCAGGGTGGCCGGCGTGTCCGGCGAGAGGTGCAGGTCGGACAGAAAGTCCAGTCGGCGCCACTCGGCGGGCACGTCCAGCTCGGCAAAGGCCGGCAGGGCAGGGCGGGGTTCAGCCCCCGCCGCCGCTGCGGCCGGCGCTGTCGCCGCAGAAGGCGTCTCAGGCCGCAACTTCGACCGCGCGCTCGATGACCACGTTTTCCAGCGGCACATCGTCATGGAAGCCCGAGCGGCCGGTTTTGACCTTCTCGATGGCGTCAACGACTTCCTTGCCTTCGATCACGCGGCCGAACACGGCATAACCCCAGCCTTGCGAGGACTCGGACTTGAAGTTCAGGAAGCCGTTGTTGGTGGTGTTGATGAAGAACTGGGCGGTGGCCGAGTGCGGCGCGTTGGTGCGGGCCATGGCCAGGGTGTAGTGGTCGTTTTTCAGGCCGTTGTTGGCTTCATTCTGGATCTCGCCCGCCGTCGGCTTTTGCTTCATGCCGACTTCAAAGCCGCCGCCCTGGATCATGAAACCCTTGATCACGCGGTGGAACACGGTGCCGTTGTAATGGCCGTTGTTCACATAGGACAGGAAGTTGGCGACCGAGATCGGGGCCTTGACGTCGTCGAGTTCGACGCGGATCAGACCGTGGTTGGTGTGCAGTTCAACAATCTTGCTCATTTCTTGGGCTCCACAAGGGCTTTGGTGATGGTGATGGGGGTTTGCGGCAGGTTTTGGTGCGGGCCTTGGGCCGTGGTCGGCGTGGCGCGGATCTTGTCGACCACGTCCATGCCTTCGAGCACCTGGCCGAAGACGGCGTAGCCATTGCCGTCGCGCGAGTTGTCCGCGTCCAGGAAGGCGTTGTCCACGGTGTTGATGAAGAACTGCGAGGTGGCCGAGTTCGGGTCGCTGGTGCGGGCCATGGCCAGGGTGCCGCGCAGGTTCTTCAGGCCGTTGCGCGATTCCAGCGGAATCGGCGGCTTGGTCGGGCGCTGCTGCAGGTCTTTGGTGAAGCCGCCGCCCTGGATCATGAAGTTCTCGATCACGCGGTGGAAGATCAGGCCGTTGTAGTGGCCGGCCTTCACGTACTGCAGGAAATTGGCCACGGTCTTGGGCGCCTTGTCGGCATCCAGGCCGATGCGGATCTCGCCTTCGCTGGTGCTCAGGCGCACGAACACGGTCGGGTTGATTTGCGGCACGGCCGCGGCCGAGGCTGGCGTGGCCAGCGGGGCTTGGGCCTCGGCGCTGCAGACGGCCAGGGCGGCCAGCGAGAACAGGGCCAGGCGGCGGCTCAGGGACTGCACGAAATTCCTTGGCATGGGACGCATTCCTCCGGGGAACTTTGGGTCTGTGAAATGGATTGAAGCGGCGCGATTGTCGGTGCGCCGCCGGCTTCAGGCTGGCAACGCCTTCGCTCATGAAAGGTCTTGTCTATCTGGCCGCTCAGCGGCTGCGGCTTGACGCTTCCTGCAAGAGATCGTGGGTGCGCTTGAGTTTGAGCGCCAGGCTGGTCGACGGGGCGGCCATGGCCTCTTGCGCGCGCTGGTAGGCCCGCAAGGCCTGGCGCAGCAGCACATCGCCGAGGTTTTCCTGGGCCTGGGCGTGGCTGGGCTGCAGGCGCAGGGCCTGTTCCAGCTCATTGCGGGCCCGGTCCAGGTCGCCTTGGCCGGCATGGATGACGGCCAGATTGTTGTAGGGGTCGGCCAGGTCGGGGAAGTCTTCCGTCAGCTGGATGAAGATCTGCTGGGCGCTGGACAGCTGGCCCATTTCCATGCGCATCACGCCCAGGGCGAAGCGCAGCTTCAGCTCGTCAGGGGTTTGCTTCAGGGCGGCTTCCAGCGTGCCTACGGCCTGCTGGCGCTGGCCGGCCAGCCATTGGCGCTGGGCGATGTCCAGCTCGCTGGCCTGGCTCCAAGCCGGTGCCAGCAGGCCGAGGGTCAGCAGTGCGGTGAGGAGCGGCCGCCGTGCCCGCAGCCGAGGCTGCCGGCGGGGTGTTGGAAGCAGGGGGGAGGGCAGAGTTTGGTCGGGCATGGGGCGCAAGTGGGGCAGCTTGGCGGGTAAGTGCCAGGACTTGGCTGCAGAACCCTGCCGGTATACTGAGGCTCATTCTACGGCGCCCGCCCACAGTCGTCCGGCCGGCCTTCGAAGCAGTGTGAGCATCGCTTGAAGCCGAACCGGCCGCAGCCCATGCCCCCGCGCGCCTCGCAGGCTCGCCAGCCACTTTGACGTCTTTTGTCGGCTCGGCGCGTAAATCCTGGCTCAAGCACCCATGTCGTCTCTTCGCATTTACAACACGCTGACCCGCTCGGTCCAGCCTTTCGCTCCCATCGAACCCGGCCATGTGCGCATGTACGTCTGCGGCATGACGATTTACGACCTCTGCCATGTGGGCCATGCCCGCATGATGATGGCCTTCGATGTGGTGCAGCGCTGGCTCAAGGCCTCGGGCTACCGCGTGACTTATGTGCGCAACATCACCGACATCGAGGACAAGATCATCAAGCGCGCGGTCGAGCGCGGCATCAGCATCCGCGAACTGACCGACGAGATGATCGCCGCCATGCACCGCGACATCGGCGCCTTGGGCGTCGAGCGCCCGACCCATGAGCCGCGCGCCACCGATTACGTGGGCCAAATGCTGGACCTGATCGGCACGCTCGAAAACAAGGGCCTGGCCTACCGTGCCAGCAACGGCGATGTGAACTACGCTGTGCGCAAGTTCCCCGGCTACGGCAAGCTCAGCGGCAAGTCGCTGGACGATTTGCGCGCCGGCGAGCGCGTGGCCGTGGACGACGGCAAGCTCGACGCCCTGGACTTCGTGCTGTGGAAATCCGCCAAGGAGAGCGAGCCCGAGGACGCCAAATGGGCCAGCACCTACGGCCTGGGCCGCCCCGGCTGGCACATCGAATGCTCGGCCATGTCCTGCGCCTTGCTGGGTGAGCGTTTTGACATCCATGGCGGCGGCATGGATCTGCAGTTCCCGCACCACGAGAACGAAATTGCGCAGAGCGAGGGCGCGTTGGGCCACTCCTTCGTCAACGTCTGGATGCACAACGGCTTCCTGAATGTGGACAACGAGAAGATGTCCAAGAGCCTGGGCAACTTCTTCACCATCCAGGATGTGCTGAAGACCTACGACGGCGAAACCCTGCGTTACTTCATGCTGCGCACGCACTACCGCAGCCCCTTCAATTTCAGCGACGCCAACTTGGACGACGCGCGCGCCGCGCTGCGCCGTCTCTACACCGCGCTCGATGGGTTGGAGGTGCCGGAGCTGGCTGAGCTGGACTGGAGCGAGCCGCGTGCCGCGGCGTTCCGTGCGGCCATGGACGATGACTTCAACACCCCGGGCGCCCTGGCTGTGTTGTTCGAGCTGGCCAGCGAGGTGAACCGCACGCGCTCGCTGGCGGATGCGGCCTTGCTGAAGAAGCTGGCTGGCACCCTCGGTGTGCTGCAGCAGCCGCCTCGCCAGTACTTGCAGGCCGGCGCCAGCTTGGACGAAGCCGCCATTCAGGCGCAGATCGAAGCCCGCGCCGCCGCCAAGGCCGCGCGTGATTTCGCCGGTGCGGATCGCATCCGCGCCGAACTCCTGGCCGCAGGCATCGTCTTGCAGGACTCCGCCGCTGGCACCACCTGGTCGCGAGCCTGAGCGTGGTGCGCGTCAATGCAGCCGGGGTGACCCCGGACTACTGGGATGAGGCTTGCCGCCATCTCGTCAAGCGCGATCGGGTGCTGAAGAAGTTGATCCCTCAGTGGGGCGAAGCCCGCCTGCAGAGCCGGGCCGATGCCTTCACCACCCTTGCCCGCTCCATCATCGGCCAGCAGATTTCGGCCAAGTCGGCCCAGGCGTCCTGGGAGAAGTTCGTGGCCTTGCTGCCCGGCAATGCCGCCAAGATTCAGCCGGCCGCCTTGCTGGCGCAGCCCACCGAGTCGCTGCGCGGCGCGGGTCTGTCGGCCCGCAAGATCGAGTACCTGCGCGATCTGGCCCAGCATTTCGAGGACGGCCAGGTCCATGTCAAGCAATGGACGCAGATGGACGACGAGGCCATCATCGACGAGCTGGTGGCCATCCGTGGCATCGGCCGCTGGACGGCCGAGATGTTCCTGATCTTCCACCTGACGCGGCCCAATGTGCTGCCGCTGGACGATCCGCGCTTGATCAAGGGCATCAGCGATCTGTACTTTTCCGGCGAGCCGGTGTCGCGGGCCGAGGCGCGCGAGCTGGGTGATGCCTGGGCGCCTTACCGCTCGGTGGCCACATGGTACATTTGGCGCAGCCTCGATCCGGCCCCGGTGCAGCCCTGATTCGCCCGTCTCCCGCCTCCCGTAAAATGGCGGCTTGAGTCGTCTCCGGACCCTCCTCACTGACACGAAATCGCAGGATGAGCAAAAAACATTTTCTCGAGTTCGAGCAGCCCATTGCGGAGCTGGAAACCAAGATCGAAGAGCTGCGCTATGTGCAAAGCGAATCGGCGGTGGACATCTCCGAAGAGATCGACCGGCTCTCCAAGAAGAGCCTGCAGCTGACCAAGGACGTTTATGCCAACGTCGAGCCCTGGCAGGTCTACCAGATCGCCCGGCACCCGCAGCGCCCCCAGACCCTGGACTACTGCGCCGAGGTCTTCACCGAGTTTCAGGAACTGCACGGCGATCGTCATTTCGCCGATGACGCGGCCATCGTCGGCGGCTTGGCCCGTTTCAATGGCCAGGCCTGCATGGTGATCGGCCACCAGCGTGGCGCCGATTCGAAAGAGCGCGCACTGCGCAATTTCGGCATGCCGCGCCCCGAGGGCTATCGCAAGGCCCTGCGTTTGATGAAGCTGGCCGAGAAGTTCGGCCTGCCGGTCTTCACCATGATCGACACCATGGGCGCCTACCCCGGCATCGGTGCTGAGGAGCGCGGTCAGTCGGAAGCGATCGGCCGCAACATCTTCGAGATGGCCCAGCTGGAAGTGCCCATCATCGCCACCGTGATCGGCGAAGGTGGTTCGGGCGGCGCCCTGGCCATCGGTGTGGCCGATCAGGTGCTGATGCTGCAGTTCTCGGCCTATTCGGTGATCTCGCCGGAAGGTTGCGCCTCCATTCTGTGGAAGTCGGCCGAGCGCGCCTCGGAAGCCGCCAGCGCCCTGGGCATCACCGCCCACCGCCTGAAGGCCATGGGCCTGGTGGACAAGATCGTCAACGAGCCGGTCGGCGGCGCCCATCGCGACAACAAGCAGATGGCCTCCAACCTCAAGCGCGCCCTCAGCGACGCCCTGCGCCAGGTCAGCGACCTCAAGCCCAAGGAGCTGCTGGACCGCCGTTACGAGCGTCTGCAGGCCTATGGCCGCTTTGGCGACACCAAGAGCCGCTGATCCCTCCGCGGATCGCGAACACCGGGCCCCGAGGGGCCCGTTTTTCATGGGCGATGTGTGGCCGTGCTGAATCCCAAGCAGTCTGTCGATCCGGCCCGGCCCCGGCGCGTGGCCGTGGCCTTCAGCGGCGGCCGTGATTCGACGGCCTTGCTTCACTGCGTGGCGCGCCAGGCCCAGGTACTGAATCGCACGCTGGAGGCGCCTGTGCAGGTGCTGGCCCTCCATGTCCACCACGGTCTGAGCTCGCAAGCCGATGCCTGGGTGCAGCACGGGCAAACGCTGTGCCGGGAATGGGCGGCACAAGGCCTGCCGGTCGAGTTCCTTCACCGCCGCTTGGCCGGCGAGCCTGCTGCGGGACAGAGCATCGAAGCCTGGGCGCGCGAGGGGCGCTACGCCGCCTTGGCCGCGATGGCGATCGAGACCGGCGCCACGCTCATCCTCATGGCCCACCAACGGCGCGATCAGGCCGAAACCCTGCTGCTGCAAGCCCTGCGCGGCGGTGGCGTGGCTGGCTTGGCGGGCATGCCGCGCTTGCAGCAGCGAGCGGGGCACAGTGGCCTGGTTTGGGCCCGACCCTGGTTGCAGCAGGGCCGCGAAGCCATCGAGGCCTACGTCGAAGCGCAGGGCCTGAGCTATGTCGAGGACGAGAGCAACAGCGACCCACGTTACAGCCGCAACCGCCTGCGCTTGCAGGTCTGGCCGGCGCTGGCGGAGGCTTTTCCTGCGGCCGAGCGCAGCCTGGCTCTGGGTGCGCAGTGGGCCCAGCAGGCGCTGGCCTTGCAGCGCGAGATGGCCGAGCAGGACCTGCCGGGCTTGCTCGGTCCGCAAGGCCTGCATCTGCCCGGCTTGCGAGCGCTCAGCCCGGCGCGTGCCAGCAATGCCTTGCGGGCCTGGCTGCATCAGCAAACCGGGCAGGTCGCGTCTGCACGTCGTGTCACCGAGCTGCTGGCGCGCGAGGACGTGGAATCGACCCTCAGCTGGCCCTGCGGCCCCGGTGTCTTGCACCTTTACCGTGAGCATCTGAGCTGGCAGCCTGCGCTGCAGGCGGGAGCGCCGGTCGGTGAGGCGAAGCTGCTCGATTTGAGCCGGCCGGGCGTCTATCCGCAGCCCGATTGGGGCGGTGCCTGGGAGGTCGTGGCGGCGAGTGATGGCGGTGTGCTGGCCGCATGCCTGGCCCAGGTCTGCATGCGGGCTCGGCAGGGCGGCGAGCAGTTTCAACGCCAGCCGCGCGCGGTGGCGCGCGGTCTCAAGAAGGCCTACCAGAGCGCGGCGCTGCCGGCCTGGCATCGCGAGGGGCCGCTCTTGCTGCGGGCCGATACCCAGCAAGTTTTGTTCGCGCCGGGCCTGGGTTTGGATGCCCGCAGCTGGGCCCCGCCGGGGGTGCCGCAGCTACAGCTTCGCTGGCTTCGTCTGGGTGAGAGTGAGCCTCCGCCGGATGCGTAAGCCGGCTCCCGCAGGCCCGGGGGAGGGCGTCATATTGCTGCAATGCAGCAGCTAGAATCTTTGGCTGCGACCGCGGCGCACCCCACCCGACCGGGTTTTCCACCCTTTCCGCGCGTGACGAACTGACCCTTATGGCATTGATTGTTCACAAGTACGGCGGCACCTCGATGGGGTCGACCGAGCGCATCCGCAATGTCGCCAAACGTGTCGCCAAATGGGCCCGTGCCGGGCATCAGATGGTGGTCGTGCCTTCGGCGATGAGCGGTGAAACCAACCGTCTTCTGGGCCTGGCCAAAGAGCTGGCGCCCGCCGGCAGCAGCGCCGCGCTGAACCGTGAACTGGACATGATTGCCTCGACCGGCGAGCAGGTCTCAGTGGGCCTGCTGGCCATTGCCCTGCAGGCCGAGGGCCTGGAGTCGGTCAGCTACACCGGCTGGCAAGTGCCGGTGGCCACCGATTCGTCCTACACCAAGGCCCGCATCGAAAGCATTGACGACACCCGTGTGCGTGCCGATCTGGCCGCCGGCAAGGTGGTTGTGATCGCCGGCTTCCAGGGCATCGACGAAGAGAACAACATCACCACCCTGGGGCGTGGCGGTTCGGACACCTCGGCCGTGGCGATCGCTGCGGCCATGAAGGCCGATGAGTGCCTGATCTACACCGATGTGGACGGCGTCTACACCACCGACCCGCGCATCGTGCCGGAGGCCCGCCGCCTGCACACCATCAGCTTCGAAGAGATGCTGGAGATGGCCTCGCTGGGCTCCAAGATCCTGCAAATCCGCTCGGTCGAGTTCGCGGGCAAGTACCGCGTGCCGCTGCGCGTGCTGTCCAGCTTCACGCCCTGGGACATCGATTTCAACGAGGAAGCCAAGTCCGGCACCCTGATCAGTTTTGAAGAGGACGAGAAAATGGAACAAGCCGTCGTGTCGGGCATTGCCTTCAACCGTGACGAAGCCAAGGTGACCCTGCTGGGCGTGCCGGACAAGCCGGGCATTGCCTTCCAGATCCTGGGCCCGGTGGCCGATGCCAATATCGACATCGACGTCATCATCCAGAACGTCTCGCATGACGGCAAGACCGACTTCAGCTTCACCGTGCCGCGCAACGATTACGCCCGCACGCTGGAGCTGTTGGAGACCAAGGTCGGCCCCGCCACCAATGCCTCCAAGGTGGTCGGCGATCCGCGCATTTGCAAGGTCAGCATCGTCGGCATCGGCATGCGCTCGCATGTCGGCGTGGCCTCCAAGATGTTCCGCGCGCTGAGCGAAGAGGGCATCAACATCCAGATGATCTCCACCAGCGAGATCAAGACCTCGGTCGTGATCGACGAGAAGTACATGGAGCTGGCCGTGCGCGCGCTGCACAAGGCCTTCGATCTGGACCAAGACGAAAAATCTTGAAGAAGTTCTTGCGAAGCCTGAAATTCTTCGTATAGAATGCAAGGCTACGCTGGAGTCGTGACCGAGTGGCCGAAGGTGCTCCCCTGCTAAGGGAGTATGTGGGCAAAACCTGCATCGAGAGTTCGAATCTCTCCGACTCCGCCAGCTGAAGTTGGCAGACTGCAAAGTCGAAAACAGACGCTGCAAAAATGCGAAACCCCTGATGAGCGAAAGCTGATCAGGGGTTTTTGCTTTGTGCGCTCGATTTTCTTATTCATCTGAGCAGTGGGCGCAAAAGAAAAGCCCGGCCGCCTTGCGGTGCCGGGCTGTGCTGATGGGCTAACGGTTTACGGAGACGTGGCGGCCGCAGCGCTTGCTGAGCCTGATTTGTTGCCCGCTGCTTCAGCAGCCTTTGGCTTGTAGGCCTCCGACACATCGCGCTTGCCGCGTTCCAGCCAGGGCACGGGTTGGTCCATCCAAGCCGGGCGCGGCGCGTTCAGCAGGTAGTGGTCGAAGAACTCGGCCATGTGCAGGCTGAAGTGCTTGATGCTGTCGCGCTCGCGCAGGCCGTGCTTCTCGCCGTTGTAGTTGAACCAGTAGGCCTCCTTGCCCAGGCGGCGCAGGGCAGTGAAGAACTCGATGGCCTGGTAGAAGGGCACGGCATCGTCCTCATCGTTGTGCACGGTGAGGTAGGGCGTTTGCACTTTGTGGATCTGGAAGATGGGCGAGTTCTCGATGTAGAGCTGCGGCTTGTCCCAGGGCGTGGCGCCGATGCGGCTTTGGCCTTGTTCGTACTGCACCGCGCGGCTGATGCCGGTGCCCCAGCGGATGCCGCCGTAGCCGCTGACCATATTGGCCATGGAAGCACCGGCCTCAGCGGCACGGAACATATCCGTGCGCGTCAGCATGTAATTGATCTGGTAGGCGCCCCAGCTGTGGCCCTGGATGCCCACACGCTTGGGGTCGGCGTAGCCCTTCTTGATCAACTCGCGCACGGCCGGCAGCACCGTGTTCATGGCGCTCTGGCCCGGGTGGCCGACGCTGAACACCACGTCGGGGCGCAGCACCAGATAGCCCTGGCTGGCATAGCGGGTCGGGTTGATGTTCTGGCCCGGCGCCGGCGCCACATGGTTGTGCAGCTTGTCCGTCATCTTTTCGTAGATGTAGACCATCACCGGGTACTTCTTGGCCGGGTCGAAGTTCTCGGGCTTGGTCAGCAGGGCTTGCAGCTTCTTGCCGTCGGCGCTGGTGTAATCCATCAGCTCCTGTGTGCCCCAGAGGTAGCCAGCCTGCTGTGGGTTGGCCTGGCTGATCTTTTTCGGCGCGGCCAGGGCGGTGTTGCTGGCCCAGAGGTCGGGGAACTCGCTGAAGCTTTGCTGCGTGTAGAGCAGGGTGTCGGCCTGCTTGGCCTTGATCACCGTGCCCAGCAGCTTGTCGGCATGCAGCAGACGCTGCGGCTGGCCGCCGGCCAATGGCAGCAGGTAGAAGCCGGTGTCGCGCTTGAGCAGATGGGTGGCGCCCAGCATCAGGCCCGCGGCAGGCAGGGGTTTGTGCTCGGGCTCTTCGATGTCCAGCACGATCTGGCGCAGCTGCAGGCCGTTCTTGCGACCCCAGCCCTGGCTGAGGTTGCGGGTGCTCAGGTCACTGAGCTGCACGGCCCAAAGGTCGTAGCGGTCGTAGAGCACGACGCTGGCGTCGCCCTCGGTCCAGCCCGCCGAGCCATAGGGTTCGGCTGGCCCGGGCGTGTCGCGCTCCTCGTTGTCGAAGTGCAGGCCGCTGCGCTTGCTGAGCTTGGCGGTCAGTGCCTGCGCCTGGCCGCTGCGCGTGTCCCAGGCCCACCAGCCGCGGTCCTCGACCTGATAGCCCAGCACATAGCGGCCGGTCGGCGAGAGCTTGGGTGCGAACTTGAGCTTGCGGGCCAGCAGCTTGGCCTCGCCGGTTTGCAGGTTGACGGCGTAGGCATCCTGCTTCTGCCCCTGCCAGGAGGCTTCGATCTGGTAGGGCAGCTCGGACAGACCGAGGCCCATCTCGGCGTTGTCGTTGATCACCACCGTGGGCAGCTCGGTGCGGGCCAGCTGCACCAGGCGCGGCGCCGCTTCGCTGCCCGTCGCGGGCAGATGCAGCACGGCGCGGTAGTTGCGCTGGCGTTCCTTGTCGGCCTTGACCTTCTGCACCGATTGCAGCTCGGGGTCTTTCCAGTGCCAGAGGTCCACCTTGATCGGCTCGGGCGCGTCCTTGGGCTCGGCCTTGGGCAGGGGCGCGGTGCCCAGGAACAGGCGCTGGCCGTCCTTGCTGAAGCTCAAGGCCCCATGCTCGCTCGGGGCCCAACCGGCGGGCAGGCCGGCCGTCTCGGCGCTGACCACGGCCAGTGCGGTTTTCTGATCGGCGCACCAGAAGAAGAGCTTGAACGGTGTCGGCTCCTCGGCCTTGTCTTTTTTGTCCTCGGCTTTGGATTCGGACTTGTCTTCCGTCTTGGCCGCCTGCGCTGCCAGATGGTCACGGTTGCTCAGCCAGGCCAGTTGCTGGCCGCTGCGGTCAAAAGCCAGCTGCCTGTAGCTGCCCGCACCGGCCAGCAGCGCTTGCGGCGTGGCGTTCTCCGCTCCCAGCTCCAGCAGGTAGACGCCTTCGCGCGCTCGCGCCTTGGCGGTGGTGGCGGCATCGGCTTTGCCTGACGGTTCTTTCACACTGACCGCATAGGCGATGCGCTGGCCCGAGCGGGCCCAGACGAAATCGCTGGCCTCTTTGTCCAGGCTCTGCCGCTGGCCGGTGGCGGCGTTGATCAGCAACAGCTCACTGCCGCTGTCCTTCTTTTTGCCGGCGGCGCTGTTCGTGGCGGCGGCGGCGGTTTGGTCACCGGCCTCGTCGCCCTCATCGGTTTTGGCCTTGGCGGCCTCGTCTTTTTTGGCGGCTTCCTTGACCGGCTCCAGCAAGAGGGCCAGATGGCTGCCGCCGTCCTCGGCCCAGGCGAAGCGCTTGACGCGCTCCAGGCTCTCGGGCTTGCCGCTGCTCAGGTCCAGCCAGCCGGCGCCGGGCTTGGGCGCGTCCTCGCCTTTTTTCTTGTCCTTCTTGGCCTTGTCCAGCTCGGCGCGGCTGGGCTGGATGGCATAGGCGACAAAGCGACCGTCGGCGCTGAAGACCGGCGCCGTGCCGCGCGGCACGCGCCATTCCTGTCCATCGGCCAGGCGGCGCAGCACCAGCTCACCGTCGCTTTCCTGGCCCACCAGGGCGTAAGCCGCCCACTGGCCGTCGCGGCTCAGGGCCGTGCCCTGGATGCTGCGCCAGCCGGCGTACGCGGCGTGGTCGATGGCTTGCTTCGCGCTGGCCGCGGGCGCACTCGCACCCACGGGCGCGGTTTCGGCGGCATGCAGGGGCAGGCTCAGCAGCCCCAGGCCGGCGCCGGCCAGGCTGATGGCCAGAGGCCATGCGCGCAGCTGCTGCTTGAAGCGAGCGGGGCGCGTCGCTGCGCGGGGGTGAGGGAGGAGGGCGGAGCCCGAAGGGCCGGAGTGGGAGCCAGACATCGCAGCGGCGCCTGCGCAAACAGGCGTGGGGAATCATCAAGCTGCGCTTTATATCAAGCCCGGGCCCGCTCCTGGGTCCGAATGGATCATGCCTCCCAGTCGGCCGTGCCGATTTCCGCGAGTTGCAGGCCCTCAAGGTGGAAGTCCGCCAAGGTCCACCACATCCAGCCGGCCAGGGCCACGGAAGGCAGCAGCAGCAAGAGGGCCAGCAGGTACAGCCCGGTGTTCATGCGCGCACCCCCGGGCTGGCCGTGGCCGCTGCGTCGGCGGGGACCTCGCTCGCTTGCGTGGCTTCGTCCCCGCCGAGCTCGGCCCGCTGCGGTCGGCGCGCGCGCGGCTGAGGCAGGGGGAAGATTAGCTCGCGCGCCGGTGCGGGCGCCGCGCCGGGGCGGACGGGCAGGTGCAGGGTGCTGCGTGTTTTCATGACGTCCTTGATAGTGGAGGAGGTGAAGCAAGTGCGGCAAGTGAGGCAACTGAAGCAAGAGCTGCGGTTGTAGCGGCGCCGAGGCCCGAAGTCGGTTCGCCAGCGCACCGCGCCTGCCGTGACGCCTTGCTGCGCCGCCCTGCCGCGCCTGCCGGGTGCGCTAGGGCACAGACCGGGGCCAGGCACCCGCCCTAGGCTGGAGTTCTGAGCTGCCATCCCGGCGGCCCTGGAGGACCCACACCATGAGCTACGAAGACCGCGATCCCTACGGCATTTACAAGAGCAATGCGCAGCGCAAGAGCAGCAACGGCACGGGCACCGGCCCCGGCCCGCAGCTGATGGGCGCCGACACCTTGATCGGCAACGATGTGGTCAGCCTCAGCGAGGACGATCTGGGCGACATCAAGGAGCTGATGCTGGACATGAAGACCGGCCAAGTCGCCTACGCCGTGCTCGCCTTTGGCGGCTTTCTCGGCATGGGCGAGAAGCTGTTTGCCGTGCCCTTCAGCGCCCTGCGCCTGGACACCTTGCACAAGCGCTTTGTGCTCAATGTCGAGCGTGAGCGCCTGCAGGGCGCGCCCGGTTTCGACAAATCGCAGTGGCCCGATATGGCCGATGCCGAGTGGGCGCGGAGTGTCCATGCCTACTATGGCAGCAAGCCCTATGCCGACAGCATGAATCGCTGAAACCCGTGCCTGACGGCACCGGGGCAATGCAGCGGCTATGCTCGGCGGGTCTCGTGGTTCGCCACCCGGCCCGCCTGTGCGGGCCCCGCATGGAGTCTTGTGTCCCGTGAATTCCAAGCTGCAGCACTACATCCAGCTCGCCGCCCTGTCCGTCGTCGTGATCGGCTGCTTCCAGATCCTGCAGCCCTTCATTCCGGCCCTTTTGTTTGCCGCCGTGGCCTGCTCGGCCAGCTGGCCCCTGCATCTACGCCTGCGGAGTCGCTTGAACGGGCGTGCCACCGTGTCTGCCGCGGTGATGACCTTGCTCTTGGTCGTGCTGGTCATCGGTCCCAGCAGCTTGCTGGCCATGAGTCTGGCTGATGATGTGACCCATGCCGTTGAGCGTGTGCGTTTGCTGCTGGACGCCGGGCCCATGCCGCCACCGGCCTGGTTGCGCGAGCTGCCCCTGGTCGGCGTGCCGCTGGACAACTACTGGCACCGCATCGCCGACAGCCGCGAGGAGTTCGTGGCCCTGCTCAAAAGCCTGATCGAGCCCACCAAGACCGTGCTGCTGGTGGCCGGCCGTGCCGTGGCCGGCAGCTTGATCCAGATGCTGTTTGCCGCCTTTGTGTTGTTCTTCTTCTATCGCGATGGCGAAAAGCTGGTCGCGAGCGCACGTGCCATGCTGGGTACCTTGGCCGGGGGGCACGGCGATGAGATTCTCGACACCGTGCACCACACCGTCACTGGCGTGGTGCACGGCATCTTCGGTACTGCCTTGGCCCAGGGCCTGGTGGCCCTGGCCGGCTTCTGGGTGGCCGGTGTGCCCGGCGCCCTGGTGCTGGCGGCGGCCACGTTTTTCCTGTCCATGATTCCGGTCGGCCCGCCGCTGATCTGGGGCGGCGCCACCATCTGGCTGTTCCAGCAGGAGCAGCCCGGCTGGGGGGTGTTCATGTTGCTCTGGGGCTTGCTGGCCATCAGCAGCATCGACAACGTGGTCAAGCCCTTGCTGATCAGCCGCCACAGCGCCTTGCCCATGCTGCTGATCGTGCTGGGCGTGTTCGGTGGCATCGCGGCCTTCGGCTTCATCGGCATCTTCATCGGCCCGCCCATGCTGGCCGTGGGCTTGAATCTGGTGCAGATGTGGACAGCCCGTCCGGCACCGGTCGTTGCGGCAACGCCAAGCGCAGCGGCGCCGGACCAGCTTCTCTGATCGGGCGCCGCTGCGGGCTCCGCGGTGCGCAGGCTGAGGATGACTACTTCTTCGGAACCTTGCCATCATGGGCGGGCTTGGGGCTGCTGAACCAGCCTTCGCTGGCGCGGCGTTCCCAGGCGGCCAGCTGCTTTTCAGCTTCTTCCTTGATCAGGCCATAGCGTTCCTGGATCAGGCCGGCCAGCTGGTCGCGGCGCCCGGCCACCACGTCCAGATCGTCGTCGCTGAGCTTGCCCCACTGCTCCTTGGCCTTGCCGGCCGCCTGCTTCCAATTGCCTTGTATGCGATCCCAGTTCATGGTGGGTGTCCTTTGAGGGTGAGTGTGTGATTGAACGTTCAAGTGCTCGAGTTGCCGGGGCCGTTCAAGGCCGGACGGCGATCTCGTTCTTCACCGCCTTGACGCCCACCACCTTCCAGGTCAGCGCCTCGGCCGTGGTCTTTTCGCGGCTGCTCTTGGCAAAGCCCGAGAGCATCACCGTGCCTTGCAGGGTTTCGACGCTGATGGCCGAGGCGTCGACATCTTTGTTGTCAATGAAGCGGCCCTTGACGGCCGTGGTGATGGCGCTGTCGTCCAGATAGGCGCCGACGGTCTCCTGGCCGCGGGTGACGGCACAGCCGCTGCCCATCAGCAGCAGGCTGGCGCAAAGGCCGGTGTAGATGCCGCCGAGGATCAGGGTTCGGAGTGGCGGGCGGGTGAGCTGTGGCCTGACTTGATTCATGATGATTCCTTGCTTGAAAGGCCGCCGGCGCGGGATGCGCCGCAGCGGGCTACCGTCACTATCCGGCGGCGCCGGGGGCGGCCGCCTAGGGCAACAGCGCAATCCGCTGTAGGACAAGAGGCCTTGAGCCCGAATCGGCCGCCAGCGTTCGCCAGCGAACCGACGCGCTCCGCCTCACACCCCAGGCTCGCTCATCCGTGTCAACACCTTGGAGCACCCGATGAGCACCCCGATCACGATCACCACGCCCCGACATGTCCGGGCCCGGGCCTGGGCCGCGCTGTGCGGCGCCGGCCTGTTGGCGGCTTGCGCCAGCATGCCGCCGCCGACCGAACAGATGACGGTGTCCACCGCCGCCCTCAACAGCGCGACGGCATCCGGCGCCGGGCAATGGGCGCCGCTGGAGCTGCGCAATGCCCAGGACAAGCTGACCCGAGCCGAGCGGGCCATGAACGAGAAGAACTACGAACAAGCGCTCTGGCTGGCCCAGGACGCGCAAGTCCAGGCCCAGCTGGCCGAGAAGAAAGCCGGTGCCGGCAAGGCCGGCAAGGCCGCCGATGAGCTGCGCGAGGCCAGCCGTGTGCTCAGCGAAGAGCTGCGGCGCAAGACGCCCTGAGCGGCCTCGATTCCATCCCGCGCATCCCTCCCATCTCTCCGACAAGGACACCCCCGCCATGAAATCTCCCCGTCGCATCCATTCCCTGTCCCTGGTCAGTGCGGCCTTGCTGGCCGTCTCGGCCAGCCTGCTGGGCTGCAGCAGCCTGCCCAGCGACAACCTCCAGCTCGACCGGGCGCGCAGCGATTACCGCAGCGCCCAGGCCGACCCGCAGACGGCCGCCCATGCCGCCAGCGAGATGAAACTGGCCCGCGAAGCCCTGGACCGCGCCAACAGCGCCTGGGCCGCACAGGACGCTAGCGCCAAGGTCGATCACCTGGCCTTCCTGGCCCAGCAGCAGGTCGCCATCGCCCAGGAGACCACGCGCCAGAAGCTGGCCGAGGCGGCGGTGAGCAGCGCCAATGCCCAGCGCGACCAGATCCGCCTGCAGGCCCGCACGCAAGAGGCCGATCGCGCGGGTCAAGCCGCCGGCATCGCCCAGGCCCAGGCGGCGCAGTCGCAGCAGGACAGCCTGAACGCCCAGGCGCAGACGGCCGCCGTCCAGCTGCAGGCGCAGAACCAGGCCGAGCAGGCACGCATCCGCACCTACCAGCTGGAGACCCAGATCCGCGAGTTGCATGCCAAGCAGACCGAGCGCGGTCTGGTCATCACCATCGGTGATGTGCTGTTTGACAACAACCGCGCCGAGCTCAAGAGCGGTGCCCAGCGGGATCTGGAGCGTCTGTCGGTCTTTCTGAAGACCTATCCCGAGCGTCGCGTGCGGGTGGAAGGTTATGCCGACAGCGTCGGCAGTTCCAGCAGCAACGAGTCGCTGTCCGGCCGCCGCGCCGAGTCGGTGCGCAGCGCCTTGCTGGCTCTGGGGGTGGAACCCGGCCGCGTGGTGAGCCAGGCCATGGGTGAGACCCACCCGGTCGCCAGCAATGACAACGCTGCCGGCCGCCAGCAGAACCGGCGGGTCGAGATCGTGCTCTCGGATGAGAGTGGGGTGATGGCCTCGCGCTGAGCGCGCGGCCGGTCAAGAAGAAGTGAAGGGCGGCCTCGGCCGCCCTTTTCCATGGGCGCATGCCCCGGCGCACAGACCTCAGAGTTGCAAGACAAAGCGCGCCTCGAGTGGCAGCCCGGCGAGGGCCTGCCGCTGCCCTGGTCGCAGCAGCTGCGCCGCTTGTTCGTGCGCCAGGGCCTGGGCTTGCGCGGGCGTTCCGCGCAGCAGGGTGATCTGCAGCAGCCGGCCCTGGCGGCGCAGGATCAGGCGGGCTTGCGGCCAGTCCAGGGGCAGGCAGGGTTGCAAGCTGAAGTGGTCCGTGCCCAGCGCCAGGCCGAAGATGGATTCCAGCGCCGCCCGGTGCAACCAGGCGGCCGAGCCGGTGTACCAGCTCCAGCCGCCGCGGCCGGTGTAGGGCGGGGCGCTGTAGACATCGCCGGCCACGGCATAGGGCTCGGCGCCGTAGACCCGGCTCTGGCGCGGGTGGTTGGTGCGGTGGGCCGGGCTCAGGTAGCGGAAGTAGCGGTAGGCGTTCTCGCTGGCGCGTTCGGCCTGGGCTTGCAGGGCTGCCGCCGCCAGGGCTTGGGGCTCTCCCTGGGTCAGCTCCAGCAGCTGGCGCGCCAGGCCGGCCTGGGCCATCAGCGCCCACACGCCGGCATGGGTGTACTGGCCGCCGTTCTCGCGCACACCGGGTGGGTAGGCCTGGATGTAGCCGGGGTTGTGGGCGTGGTCGGTGCCGGCGGCCCCCGCTTCTGCAGCATCCTGCAGCGGCGGGTCCAGCAGGCGGATCAGGTCGGCGCTGCTGTCCACGAGCAAGCCATCCATCGAGGCCAGGGCGCGCGCCTGCAGGTCCAGCGGCGCAGCGCCGGACAGCACGCTCCAGGCCTGGGCAATCAGGTCAATGCGGGCCTGGCCCGGCTCGGGCTTGTGAGCCTGGCCGCCCAGGGCCTGGCCGTCGTCGAAGTAGGCGCGGGTGAACCAGGCCCCGCCCCAGGCCGTGCCCAGCAAGGCCTGCTGCCAGCCCTGCGCCGCGTCCAGCCAGCGTTGCGCCCGCAGATGCTGGCCGCGCGCCTGTGCCAGCGGCGCAAAGTCCATCACCAGGCGCCAGAGCAGCCAGCCCAGCCAGACCGATTCGCCCTGGCCGCCCTGGCCCACGCGGTTCATGCCATCGTTCCAGTCGCCCGTGCCCATCAGGGGCAGGCCATGGCGGCCCACGCGCAGGCTGCGGTCGATGCTCAGCGCTGCATGTTCGTAGACGCTGGCCCGCTGGGTGCTGATGCCGGGTCGGGCGTAGCGGTCCTCGCCCAGCTCGGGCGGCTCCACGCCGTTCAGGAAGGGCACGCTTTCGTCCAGCAAGCCCGCATCGCCGTTGATGCGCAGATGCTGCAGGCAGGCCAGGGGCAGCCAGAGCAGATCGTCCGAGCAATGGGTGCGCACGCCCGCGCCCAGCGGCGCATGCCACCAGTGCTGCACATCGCCCTCGGCGAACTGGCGGCTGGCATGCAGCAGGATCTGCGCGCGCAGCAGCTCGGGCGCGGCCCAGGCCAGGGCCATGGCGTCCTGCAGATGGTCGCGAAAGCCCGTGGCGCCCCCGGCCTGGTAGAAGCCTGCCTTGGCCCACAGGCGGCAGGCCAGGGTCTGGTAGAGCAGCCAGCGGTTGACCAGGGCGTCGAACAGCGTGTCGGGTGTCTGCACCTCGCTGGCCTCCAGCAAGGCGTCCCAGCGTGCCCGCACCAGGCTCAGGCGCTGCAGCGGCGGATGGCGCACGGCCTGGGTCAGCAGGCGCTGGGCCGCGGCCGGGCTGGCGGCATGGCCGAGCAGAAAGGTCTGCTCGCAGCGCGCGCCGGCCGCCAGGGTCCAGCGCCGGCTCAGCAGGGCGCAGGGGTCCAGGCCGGCGCCCTCCACCTCGCCGCCATGCTGCGGCAGCTGCAGGCGGCCGCGGGCGTCGAAGCATTCGCGGCGGTCGCAGCTCCAGTCCAGGCTGTCCTCGGGGCCGGCCGTGCCCGGGGCCATGGGCAGCAGGGTCAGGAAGGCCGTGCTCTGGCCAAAGCCGGCCGAGCCCTCGCGCTGCGTGCACAGCAGGGCCAGGCCGCCATCCAGCTGCAGCATGCGGCTGTCGCAGCTCATGCGCTCGCTGCGCTGCGCGCCCATCAGCCATTCGACCAGGCCGATCAGGCGCAAGCGCCGGCTGCGCTCACCCGCGTTGTGCAGGCGCAGCTGCACCTGCTTGATGGCCTGCTCGGCATCGACACACCAGCGCAGGGTCCAGCTCAGGCTTGCGCGCTGCTGGCGCATCTCGGTCCAGCCCTGGCTGTGACAGACCTGGGCCGGCGAGCCCTCGCCCCAGGCCGAGGGCGCCAGGCTCCAGACCTCCTGGCTGGCCTCGTCCTGCAGCAGCCACCATTCGCCCGGGGTGTCGGCCACCGGGTCGTTGGACCAGGCGCTGAGCTGGTGCAGGCGGCTGTTCAGCGCCCAGCTGTAGCCGGCGCCGCTGTCCGAGACCTGGGTGCCGAAGCCCGGGTTGGCCAGCACATTGATCCAGGGCCGCTCGGGCCTCTGGCGCGCGCTGACCTCGAATTCGAAGCGCGCGCCGTCCGGGCTGAAGCGCCCTGGGTCGGCCGGCTGCCGCGCCGCGCTGCGGCACAGCGCCACGACCTCGGCGCCGCCGTCCTGGCGCTGCTGGCAGGCGGCCTCGAAGGCGGCGCTCCAGACCCGCACCTGGTGGTGCAAGGGCCGGCCATCGGCTTCCAGGCAGACGCTGGCCAGCGCGCGCAAGCTGCCCAGCTCGGCGGGGCTGACATCCTCGGCGCGCAGCAGGTGGAACAGGGTGCGGCTCGGGCCCGCGGCCTTGCCCTGGGTGTTGTGCGTGTTCTGCATCTGCGCCTGGGCGGCGCCTTCGGCGAGATGGCGTTCGCGCAGGGCCGCCAGCTCGCGCTGCAAGGCCATGTGGTAGGAGGCCGATTCGGCATTGATCACCACCAGATCGCAGGCCACGCCGGCCCAGGCCCAGAGGTTCAGGGCCTGCGCCAGGCTGCGCAGCAGGCCCAGGCCTTCGATCACCCCGGCCTGCACGACGATCAGCGGCCGCTCGCCCGAGATGCCGAAGCGCCAGAGCAGGCTGCGATCGCAGCCGGGCGTGCCGTCCAGCAGCCCGCCCGCTGCCTCTTGCAGCTGCGGGCGGCTCAGGCTCAGCAGCAGCGCGCTGCTCAGGGTCTGCACGGCCGCCAGATTGGCCGGGCTGATGCGCAGGCTGCGCAGGCGGATGCCGCAGAGCGTGGCCGACATCAGCGAGGCACGTTGCACATGGGCGGCCTGCCGGTACTTGTCGATCACCGCATGCAGCGTGCCGGCCTCGCGGCTGGCCGCGGTGGCAAAGGTCAGCATCAGCTTGCCCTGGGCCGGGATGCGCAGGCGCGCGGCCAGCACGCAGACCGGGTCCAGGCCGGTGTCCAGCACCACCGCCTCCTGCCCGGCCGGCACGGCGCGCAGCTGGCCACGCGGGCGGCAGGCCGGCTGCAGGCGGCCGCGCCAGAGCTGGCGGTCGGTCTGCAGGGCCAGTCCTTGCAGGCCGCTCTCGGCTGCGGGGCTCTCGGGGCAGAGCTCGGTCAGGAAATGCGCCAGCAGCAGCTCGGGCTCGCCCGGCAGGCGCGGCTTGCGCTGCAGCAGCAGGGCTTGCTGCGCCGCCTGCCACTGGGCGCGCAGAAACAGGTTGCTGAAGGCCGGGTGCGCTTCGTCGGCGCCGGCTTCGGCCAGGGTGGGCTCGAAGGCCGAGATCAGCTCGAGCTCCAGCGGCCGATCACCGAGGTTGTGCAGCTCGACCTGGCGGAACTCGATGTCGTCCTCGGGGCTGACCCAGACGGTCAGCTGGCTGCTCAGGCCCGGCCAGTGCGCGCTCAGGCAGACGCGGTCGGGGTGGAAGCTGCAGCGGTAATCGGCCCGAGCATCGGGCGCGGGATGCTGGGTCAGCGAGACCAGGCGCTGCGGCTCGGCCGGGTCCAGGCCGCGCAGAAAGAGAAAGCTGCCGTACTCATCGCGCAAGGCATCGTCGCGCTGGCGGCTCAAGCCGCTGCTGCCCAGCTGCGAAGCGCCGGCCCCGTTGGGCCGCAGGCTCAGGTGGTAGCGGCCGTTGGAGAGCAGCTGGCTGGGCTCGATGGCGGCCTCGCCCGGGTCCACCTCGCGCAGCAGGCCGCTGACGCGGCGCTCGAACACCGGCGCCGGCAGCAGGGCCACCGGCAGGCTCAGGCGCGGCAGCTCGCGCGGCGCACGCTCGTGCAGCAGGGAGGCCACCGCCTCCAGCGGCGCATAGGCCATGCCCCAGCGCTGCACCTGACCGTCCAGCAGCACATTGGCCAGGGCGACGATGCTCATGCCCTGGTGGTGGGCCATGAAGGTCACCACCGGTACGCAGCCGGCCAGGCGGCGCTCGGGCAGGCCCGGGCCTTGCTCCTGGCCCTGGCGTGCCGGGCTGAAATCCAGCGCCTCGATGAAGCCGTAGCGGCCGCGCGCAGACAGCTCCTCCAGCAGGGCGAAGTTGCGGCAGGCCAGGCGCGGCTCCAGCTGCGCGGCCAGGGCGGTGGCGTAGGGCGCGATCACCAGCTCCTCGGGCGGCGTGCGGCGCAGGGCCAGGCGCGGCACGCCTTGCGGCGCGTACTGGTAGGCCAGGCTGTGGTCGCGCCCGGCATAGGCCGATTCCGAGATGCCCCAGGGCAGGCCGGTGCGGGCGCCAAAGGCGCGCTGCTCGGCAATCGCCGCACGGCAGGCGCCGCGTAGGGCGCTGCCCACCGGCTCGTCCAGCATCAGGCTGGGCATCAGGTACTCGAACATCGAGCCCGACCAGGAGCGCAGGCCCGCTGCCAGGCCCGAGGCAAAGAAGGGCCGGCCCAGCGCCGCCCAGTGCCGCACCGGCACATCGCCCTTGGCCATGGCCAGCAGGCTGGTCAGGCGCGACTCCGAGGCCAGCAGGTCGTAGAAGCCGGCGTCCAGCTCCTGCTCGGCCACGCGGAAGCCGATGTGCAGCAGATGGCGCTTGGGGTGGTAGAGAAAACCGAAGTCGGGCTCGGCGGCGAGCGCTTCGCAGCGCTGGGCCAGGGCCAGCAACTGGGGGCTGGACGTGGCCGTGCGGCCCTTGGTCTGCGCCTGAATGTCCTCCAGCGCCGAGCGCAGCAGGTTCAGGTGGTCCAGCAGCAGCCAGTTCAGCTGCTCGCGCGGGTCGCTGCTGAGCTCGATCGGTGCCTGATGCGCGCCGGTGCTGCGGGCACGGCGCTGGGCCAGCTCGCCGGCCGCCTGCTCGAGCAGCAGCTCGAAGCCTGCCTCATCGGCGCGCGCCTGGGCCAGCGGCGCCGGCAGTTCGATCAGCTCGCGCAGGCGGGGCCAGCTCGGTTCCCGACCTTCCCTCGCCAGCGGCCACAGCACCCGCAGCGGCTGCAGGCGCTGGTGTGAGTCTTCCAGCGCAGCTTCGGCGGGGCCGCTGGCCCAGGGCGCCAGCGCCAGGCTGCGGCAGGCCTGGGCCACGGCCAGCAGATGGCCGCAGAGATTGCCGCTGTCCACGGTGGAGACATAACGCGGCAGCAGGGCGGTGCCAGTTTCGGTGTCGTACCAGTTCAGCCAATGACCGCGGTGGCGCTCCAGCGCGGCCAGGCTGTCCAGGGTGGCGCTGAGGCGGCGCATCAGCTCCTCGCTGCCGATCCAGCCGAACTGGCGGGCGCAGGCCACGCTCAGCAGGTAGAGGCCGATATTGGTGGGCGAGCTGCGGTGGGCCACCATCTCCTGCGGCAACAGCTGCAGATTGTCGGGGGGCAGCTGCCGGTCTTGCGGGCCGACGCAGCGCTCGAAGAAGCGCCAGGTGTCGCGGGCAATGCCGCGCAGATAGCGCTGCTCGGCCCCGTCCATGCGCTGCGATCGCCGCCCGGCCTGCAGCCAGCCGGGCCGGCTGGCCCAGGCCAGCCACAGCGGGCTGGCGGCCCAGAGCAGGCACAGGCCCAGGGCCAGGCGCGGTGCGGTGGCGGGCGCCAGGCTCAGGCCCGCGGCCAGCAGCAGGCCGGCCACGGTGACGCGGCGGCGCCGGGCCCAGATCGCTGTCCAGTGCGTGCCGCTGTGCAGCAGGGCCGCCTGTGCGGCGGCGGCCGTGGTCCATTGCAGCAGCAGGCGGTGGCTGTGGCCGCTGCGCCAGAGCGCGCGCACGATGGCATCCAGGGCCAGGGCGCTTTGCTCCAGCAGCAGGGCCAGCTGCCAGAGGCTGGCCAGCAGGGCCCGGGCCAGCTCGGCCCCGCCCTCGCGCAGGAAGTGACCGAGGGCGATGCCGCTGCGGCTGGGCAGCAGGCCGGCCAGGGCACCCAGCAGCGGCCCGGCCAGATGGGCGGCCAGCACCAGAGCCAGGGCCGCGCCCGGTGCCAGCCAGAGCCCGGCCGGCAGGCCCAGGGCCAGCAGCAAGAGCAGCAGCGAGGCCGGTGCCACCAGGGAGCGGCGCAGGTTGTCGGCCAGCTTCCAGCGGTTCAGCCCGCCCAGCCGCAGGGCCTGGCGGCTCCAGCGCTGCGGAATCAGGGCGGGCAGCAGAAACGGCAGCAGCTGCCAGTCACCGCGGATCCAGCGGTGCAGGCGCGAGGCGGCCACCTCGGCATGAAATGGCGCATCCTCGACCAGGCTGATGTCGCTGACCGCGGCGCAGCGCGCCAGCGCACCTTCCAGCAGGTCGTGGCTCAAGACCTGACCCTCGGGCAGGCGGCCGTTCAGCACGGCCTGCAAGGCCTGCACATGGAGCAGGCCCTTGCCGCTGAAGCTGCCTTCGTCGAACAGGTCCTGGTAGGTCTCGGAGCTGGCCGAGCCGTAGGGGTCGATGCCGCACTGGCCGGCAAACAGCCAGTGGTAGGGCGTGAAATCGCTGCGCGCCGGCAGCGGCGTGACCACGCGCGGCTGCAGGATGGCATAGCCGGCCAGCACGCGGCGCGGCTGTTCGGGCGCGGCGCCGGCCTCGCTCAGGCGCGGCTCGTTGCGCGGGTGGGCGGCCACGCCGACCAGCTCGCGCAGGCGGCCGGGCGGCATCTGGGTGTCGCTGTCCAGGGTCAGCAGGTGGTGGATGCCCGGCGCCGGTTGCGAGAGCCGGCCCAGTTCGACAAAGGGTGACACCGCCTCGCCCGGGCAGGCCAGGTGCTCGACCAGCTGCTCCAGCTTGCCGCGCTTGCGCTCCCAGCCCATCCAGCGCTGCTCGCTGTCGCTGAAGCGGCGCGGGCGGTGCAGCAGCAGAAAGCGCGCCGGGGCCTCGGGCGCCACCGGCGCGGCGCGGTTGAGCGCGCCGAGGGCGGCGACGGCGGCGCCGAGCAGGGCCTCGTCGCCCTCGCTGCTGGCCTGATCGGCATCGGCCCAATCACTGAGCAGAGCGAACTGCGCCTGCGGCTCGGGGTTGGCCAGCTGGTGCAGGTGCAGGCGGTGGGCCAGGGCGGCGATGGTGGCCGCGTCGCTGAGCAGCACCGGCATCACCACCAGCACACGCTGGGGCGGTGGAATGCCCTCGGCCAGGGCCAGGCGGGGCAGCTCGGCCGGGCGCAGCGATTCGCTGAGCAGGCGGTTCATCAAGGCCAGGCAAGCCTCGGAGGCCGGCAGCAGCATCAGGGCCGCACAGGCCAGCAGGGCCGGCCAGGGTGCGGCCGCCAGCGAGGGCTCCAGCCACGAGAACATGGCCAGCACCGCGGCCGTGGCCAGGCCCAGGCTGCCGAGGTAGAGCGGCAGGGCACGGCGGCGCAGCACGGCGCGCAGGGCCAGGCCGGGCGATTCGCGCAGGCCCAGGGCCTGCAGCAGGACCGGTCGCCCTTCGCCTTGCAGCCAGTGGCCGCAGGTCTGGGTGTGGGCCGCCGGGACATCGACGCCGGCGCGCGGGCAGCGCATCACATCGAGCAGCAGCTGGGCCACGCCCAGCTCGCTGCGGCCGCAGCGGCGCGCCAGCGCCTCGATGGCATGCAGGGTCTGGTCACGGGTGCGGCTGTGCTCGGCGGCAAAGCTCTCGCAGCCCAGCAGCAGCTGAATCAGCGGGCTGCTGCGGGCGATGATCTCGGGCCAATCGGCCTCGCCGATCACGCGCAGGGAATGCACGGCGTTGCTGACGCTGAGGTTGTCGGCCGTCTGCTCGGCCGCTTGTTGCAGCTGGGCGGCGGCCGGGTCGGGCAGGGCTTGCAGCAGCCAGGCGCGGCGGGCCTGGCTGGCCAGAGGCGCCGCCGCATCCAGCGGCTCGGCACGGTGCAGCAGGCGCTGGGCCATCTGCGCCAGAAAGGGCTGGTCCAGGCCACGCTGCTGCAGGGCGGCGCGCTGGGCTTCCAGCGAGGCCACGTCGAGCTCGGCGATCCGGTCACAGGCCTGGTTGGCCAGCTCGCGCGCGGCCTTCTGGCCGGCCACGCGCTCGGCCAGGCGGCGCAGGTTCTCGATCAGCACCACGCGCAAGGTGGTGGGCAGGGCCCAGATCTCGCCCAGATTGAGCGGCCGCACGCCTTGGTAGGCACACAGGAAATGGACCAGCAGGTCTTCATCGAAGGCGCCGTCGGTGTGGGCGATGCAGGCCCAGGCGACGCCGTAGACCCGCGGCAGGCCGGCCAGCGGCTCTTCGCTGAGCACGGGCAGGGCGCGGAAGTAGCGCCGCGGCAGGCCTTGCTGCACCTCTTGCAGCTGGGCCTCGATCAGGTGGAAGTTGTCGAGCAGCCATTCGGCCGCCGGGCTGATGTCGAAGCCGGTGCTGGCCTGGCGGGCCAGGAAGCGGTGGGCCTGGCGCAAGCTGTCGATATTGCTGCGCAGGCGCGGCACAAAGGTCTGACCGCGCCGCTGTTCGCGGGCCGCGCGCACCCGGTGGGTGGCGGCCAGGCTGCGGCCATGCTGGGCAAAGCGCTGCTGGCCAAAGATTTCCGCGCGGATGGGCGCCAGCATGCGGCCCTGCCGGGGGTCGAGCAGGGCGTGCAGCAGCTCCATCGCTCAGCGCCAGGCTTGGTAGAGCAGGGCGGCCAGGGCGGCCAGCAGCAGGGCACTGGTGACGCTGCGGCGGCTGACAAAGCTCACCAGGGCATCGGCGCCGCAACGCAGGGCGAACAAGCGCCCGCGCAGGGCCCGGCACAGGCCCAGATGGGCGCCCAGGGCGGCGGCGCTGGCCGCGGAATCGTCGCCACGACCTGGCGGGGCATGGCGGTCTTGCGCGCAGGCTGGGTTCGGGGCGGTGAAGGCGGGCAGGCTGGGGTTCATGCGCGGCTCCGATCTCAGCGCGGGCTGCTGTTGTTGTTGTTGCCGCTGCTATTGCTCACGCCGCTGCTGCTGACCTCGGCCTGCACCTCCACCTCGACCCGGCGGTCGGGTTGCAGGCAGCGCAGCAGGGCCGCAGACTTGTGCTCGCCCTTGCAGTCGCCCGCTCGCGTCACCGGCATCGATTCGCTCTTGCCCTGGGCGCTGATCTTGCTGGCCTCGATGCCGCCAGGGTTGATCAGATAGGCTTTGACCGCATCGGCGCGCTGCTGCGACAGGGTCTGGTTGTAGTCGCTGCGGCCGAGGCGGTCGGTGTGGCCTTCGACCGTGACGAGCTGGAAGCTGCTGCCCTTGAGCTCGGCCGCCAGGGCATCGAGCGCACGCGCGCCCTTGGGGCGAATCTGTGACTCGTCAAAGCCGAACAGCGATTCGGCCGAGAAGCTCAGGCGCCGCGGTGGGATGGGGATGCCGGCCGCGGGCGGCGGCAGCAGCATCGGTGTGGCCACGGGCTCGGGCGGCGGTGGCGGCGGCGCGGCGGCCATCACCGAGGCGGGCGGGCTGTAGCTGGGCGCCACGCTGCTCATGCGCGGGGCCGAGGTGGGCGAGCGGCCGAAGGGGAAGACCAGGCTCAGCGACACCAGGTTGACGGGGATGTGATAGCCCAGGGCATTGCGCACCCGATAACGCTCCGCTTCGGCGCGCACGGCCATGCCACCCGGGTTCCATTCCAGACCGGCGCCGAGCTTCATATTGGTGTCGCGGCGGCTGGGGTCATAGCCGTTCAGCGCGGCGGCGCCGCTGCCGTCGAAATGGGTGCGGGTGCGGTTGAACTGCGTGCCGATTCGGCCCAGCAGCGACCATTGATCGCTCATCGGCAGCTTGCCGACCAGATCGAGATTGATGCCTTTCAGGTCGAAGCGGCCGTTGACCGTGCCGGCCGGCGTGGTGCTGGCATCGATATTGAATCGGCCGAGCTGGAAGTAGCCGGCCTCGACCGCCCAGTAGCGGTTCATCTGGTAGCCGAGAAAGAGCTTGTAAGCCGTGTCACGCTCATCGCGCGAGATGCTGGTGGCGGTGACGCCGGCAGGCAGCACCACGCCGAGGGCGCGCTCGGCATCGAGCTTGGCCCGCGCCTGGCCGGCACCGAAGCCGCCGTACATATACGGCTCATCGGACTGCGCCCAGGCGGGCAGGGCCAGCAAGGGCAGGAGGCCGATCGCGCTGCAAAGCCCCGCTCTCGCCAGGCCTTGCATGAGCGGACGAGCCGTCACCTGAACTGAGGTGCGGCGGCTGCGGAGGTGTGTGCCATGGGACATGGTGATCCTTGTGGAGTGAAGACGGGGCAGGGAGCCAAGGCGCCCTGAAAGACTGCGAACCTTCAGTCTCAGCGGCTTTGACTCAGGGGTCTGTACGCTGGCGTACCGCAGCGCTGTGGCGTGCCTCCGGCGTGGCAGGCTTGGGCGGGGGCGATCCAGCGGGCGCCGAGCCGCGCGCGCGCAGATGGCTGCCCAAGGCCCGGTCCCAGAAGCTGCTGCTGACGCCGTAGCAGCGTGAAGCGCCGCCCTGGTGATGCAGGGCATGCCAGCGCGCGCGCCGGGCCAGCCAATCGCCCGGTGCCCGCTCGGCCGCCAGCCCTTGATGCGCAGCATGGTGGATGGCCGAATACATCAGGTAGCCGCTCAAGACCCCCAGCATCACCAGCGTGCTCCAAACGCCGCCCAGCAGCAGGTACAGGGGCGCATATACCAGCGTGGCGAACAGGCTGGCGCTGAGCCATGTGGGCAGGCCCACATGGGCTTGTGGCAAGGCATGGTGCAGGGCGTGCCAGCGTTGGAAGGGCTGCAGGCCGTGCAGCACAAAGCGGTGGGTCAGGTACTCCAGCAGCGACCACAGCAGCAGGCCCAGCAGGAACAGGCCCAGCACCCGCGCTGCAGATTGCGGCTGCCAGCTTGGCGCTGCGGCGTTCAGCCACAGGGCGGCCGCCAGGCCGGCAATGGCCAGGGCGTAGAAGGCCAGATCGGCCAGGCAGGCGCGCCGGCTTTGGCGCAAGGTGATCAGGGGCATGGGATTCCTTGGCAAGGACGAGGACAGGAGGCGTGGCCTGTTGGCCGCCCGGCCCAGGCTAAAGGCCGGAGGCGCCTGCGCTCTGTGCGCCTGCGCACCGATGGGGCATGGGGTGCAGCGGATGCGTTTGGACGCAGGCGGTGGGCTTGGTCCTTGTGTACGCTGGCGAACATACCGGCCAGGCTCGGCTGCCTATAGTCGGGCGAACGCCCTGCACGCCAGACCCTGGCTGCTGATGGCGTTCGGCGCAGGAGCGAGCTCTGCGCACCACCACAGGGAGCTGCGATGGCACACACGATGGACCCGAAGAAGAATCACCTGCTGGCCGCCTTGCCCGAGGCCGAATGGCTGCGCTGCCGAGGATTTCTGGAACCGGTGGACCTGCCCCTGGGCCAGGTGCTGTACGAATCGGGCCGGCCCATGAGCCATGTCTATTTCCCCTGCAATGCCATCGTCTCCCTGCTGTTCGTGATGGAGAACGGCGCCTCGGCCGAGATTGCCGTGGTGGGCAATGAAGGCATCGTCGGCATCTCGCTCTTCATGGGCGGCGGCTCCACGCCCAGCCGCGCGGTGGTGCAGAGCGCCGGCCTGGGCTACCGCATGCGCGCCGGCGCGCTGACCGAGGAGTTCAAACGAAGCGGCCCGCTGATGCATCTGCTGCTGCGCTACACCCAGGCCCTGATCACGCAGATGGCCCAGACGGCCGCCTGCAACCGCCACCACAGCCTGGATCAGCAGCTCTGCCGCTGGCTGCTCTTGAGCCTGGACCGCTTGCAGGGTGATGAGCTGGTCATGACCCAGGAGCTGATCGCCAATATGCTGGGTGTGCGCCGCGAGGGCGTCACCGAGGCGGCGCTCAATCTGCAGAAGCTGGGCCTGATCCGTTATGCGCGCGGTCACATCTCGGTGCTGGACCGTGCCGGTCTGGAGCAGCGCAGCTGCGAGTGCTACGGCGTGGTCAAGAAGGAATACGACCGCCTGCTGCCGGAGCGCATCGCGGTCTGATGCGATACGGCGGCGCAGCCTGCCACGCAGGATGCCACCGCATGTGCGCTTGCAGACAGAGAGCTTGCCGCACCGGCCTCAATCTGGCGGCAGCAGCGCCGCAGTCTTTGCGGCTCAAACGAAAGTTGCCGTGAACTCGACGACACCGCCTGTCTCCACGCGTCCGCACAAGGGCGATGCCCGTCTGCCCGCACAGAATCGCCTGATTGCGGCGCTGCCTGCGACGCGACGGGCCAGTTTGCTGGCGCTGTGCGAACCGGTGGATCTGAAGCTCTCGGAGCGTTTGTTCGAAGCCGGTGAGGCCACGCGTTACGTCTATTTTCCTGTCGATGCTTTCATTTCCTTGCTGGCTCAGATCGATGAGCACCCAAGCCTGGAAATGGGCATGGTGGGCCGTGAGGGCATGCTGGGCCTGCAGCTGATCCTCGGCGTCAGCCGGGCCCCGCTGGGCGCCCTGGTGCAAGGTGAGGGCCGGGCCTGGCGCTTGGGCGCGTCGGCCTTTCGGGCCGAGCTCTTGCGCAGCCTGCCGCTGCGCCTGCTGCTGCAACGCTACCTCTACGTACGCCTGGCCCAGCTGGCCAGCGCCGCCGGCTGCCTGCGCTTCCACCAGATCGGCCCGCGCCTGGCGCGCTGGTTGCTGATGAGCCAGGATCGTGCCGGCCATGCCCAGCTGGCGGTGACGCAGGAGTTCCTGGCCTTCATGCTGGGCGTGCGGCGCGTGGGTGTGACCCAAGCGGCCGGCGCCATGCAGCGCAGCGGCCTGATCCGCTACCACCGTGGCTTGCTCACGGTGCTGGACCGGGCCGGTCTTGAAGCCGCTGCGTGCAGCTGTTATGCCTGCGACCAGCGCCACTATGCCGCCCAGTTTCCGGCGCTCAACGTGCGTCGGCGCACAGATTCAAGCGGCGCTCGCGCCTAAGGTGGGGTGGATTCTTCACCCCACCGGAGCCTCCGCATGTACCCCACTCCCACCCCTGTCCACAACACCCAGGGCGCCCTGGCGCACCGCGGCGCCGCGCTGCAAACCCCGACCGATCTGCACCCCAACGCCACCCGTGACCTGTCGGCCAGCCTCAACGGCGTGCTGGCCGATGTGTTTGCGCTCTACCTCAAAACCAAGAACTTTCATTGGCATATGAGTGGCCCGCATTTCCGCGACTACCACCTGATGCTGGACGAGCAATCGCTGGAGCTCTTGGCCATGACCGACCCGCTGGCCGAGCGCATTCGCAAGCTCGGCGGCTCCACCTTGCGCTCCATCGGCCACATCACCCGCAGCCAGCGACTGCTGGACAACGACGCGCCCTTTGTCGAGCCGGCCGACATGCTGGCCGAACTTTGCGAGGACAACAAGACGCTGAGCCAATGGCTGCGACAGGGCCATGAACTGTGCGTCGAGCATCGCGACCTGGCCACGGCCAGCTTGATCGAAACCTGGATCGATGCCGGCGAGCGCCGCACATGGTTTCTGTTCGAGTCGGGTCGGCATGGCGACAGCAGCGGCCATTGATGATGGCCCAAGTCTCCAGCCCATCGAACCCTGCCACCGGAGAACTGCCATGACGCTGAATCTCACACCCTTGCGCCCACTCCCGCGCCCACCCCCGTTCCGCCGCATCGCTCGGGCGGCTTGCCTGGGTCTGCTGGCGCTCAGTGCCGCCCTGGGGCCGGCCCACGCTCAGCCCGGGGGCGAACGTGGGCGCAGCGAAGCGCAAGGCCGGGACCGGCAGGAGCGCCAGCAGCGTGAGGAGCGCCGGCAGCGTGACGATCGCCAGGAGCGCCGCGAAGGGCGACATGCTCGCGATGAGCCGAGAGACCGGAGTCAGTCACACGGCCCCGGCGAGGACCGCGGCGCCGGCCCCGACCATGCCTACTACCGCGGCAGCCGCCTGCCGCGCGAGTACCGTGGCCCGCGCTATGTGGTGGAGGACTGGCGCGGCCACCGGCTCAGCGCGCCGCCGCGCGGCTACCACTGGGTGCAGTCGGGCGGTGACTACCTGCTGGTGGCCATTGCCACCGGGGTGATCCTGCAGCTGTTGCTCCAGCAGCAATAGCCGCAGTGGCTGGGCGGGTCGCGGTGGCGGCCAAGCGCCCGCGCCCTGTTCTTGCTATGCTGCCTCGCGCCAAGTTCACGGGCTGCCGTCACCCGGCAGCCGTGCCAGCCCAGAACCGCAGAGAGCCCGCAGCATGAGCCAGTTCCGTCTTCATATCAACGGTGAAGTCCGCCAGGTCGATGTGGCGCCCGACACGCCTCTGCTTTGGGTGCTGCGCGACAGCCTGGACCTGGCCGGCACCAAGTATGGCTGCGGCGTCGGCGCTTGCGGTGCCTGCACCGTGCACCTCAACGGCGTGCCCACCCGCTCCTGCATGACGCCGGTGGCCACCGTCGGTTTGAAGAAAGTGCTGACCATCGAAGGCCTGGATGCCCAGGCCCGCCATCCCCTGCAACAGGCTTGGGTGGAGCTGGACGTGCCGCAATGCGGCTACTGCCAGGCCGGCCAGATCATGACGGCCGCGGCCCTGCTGAAAGAGAACCCCAAGCCCAGCGACGCCGACATCGACGGCGCCATGTCCGGCAACCTATGCCGCTGTGCCACCTACCTGCGCATTCGCGCGGGCATCCACCGTGCCGCCGAGATTGCGGCTGTGCCCGTCAAATCCCCGGTGTCCCGCAAGACCAAGCCGCAAGCGAAGGAGGGCGTATGAGCCGCGCCGCCCTGGTGAACCCCAGCCGCCGCCGTTTCCTCGGCCACAGCGGCGCCGGTCTGGTGCTGGCGCTCAGCGGCTCGACCGTGGCCCTGGCGCAAGGCGCCAAGCCCGCAGCGGCCCAGGCGTTCAAGCCCAGCGCCTTCATCAGCATCTCGCCCGAGGGCGTGGTCACGCTGATCTCCAAGCAGCCTGAGATCGGCCAGGGCATCAAGACTTCGCTGCCCATGGTGATTGCCGAAGAGCTGTCGGTGAACTGGCGCGATGTGAAGATCGTGCAGGGCGATCTGGACCCCATCTACGGCAGCCAGGGCGCGGGCGGCTCCACCTCCACGCCCACCAACTACCAGGACTTCCTGCGCCTGGGCGCCACCGCCCGCACGCTCCTGGTTCAAGCGGCGGCGCAGCGCTGGGGCGTGCCGGTGGCGGATTGCCAGGCGCGCGACTCCGTCGTCCACCACCGGCCCACGGGCCGCAAGCTGGGCTATGGCGAGCTGGCCAGCCTGGCCGCCACGCTGCCCCTGCCCGATGCCGCCAGCGTGCAGCTGAAGGACCCCAAGGATTACCAGCTGCTGGGCCAGCGCATCGGCGGCGTGGACAACGCAGGCTTGGTGCGCGGCGCGCCCTTGTTCGGCATCGACGTCAAGCTGCCCGGCATGCTTTACGCGGTGTACGAGAAGTGCCCGGCCTTCGGCGGCAAGGTGGTCAGCGCCAATCTGGCGGCGGTCAAGGCGCTGCCCGGCGTGCGCGATGCCTTTGTGATCGAGGGCAGCAGCAATCTCAACGGCCTGATGCCCGGCGTGGCCATCGTGGCCGAGACGACCTGGGCGGCCTTCAGCGCCCGCAAGCAGCTGCGTGTGCAATGGGACGAGGGCGCCGTGGCCACGCAGAGCTGGGACGGCTTTGCTGCCCAGGCCGCGGCCCTGCGCGGCAAGCCCGGCGCCAGCAGCCTGCGCCGTGACGGCGATGTCGAGCAGGCCTTGCGGGCCAGCGGCGCCAAGCTGGTGGAGGCCAGCTACAGCTACCCCTTCATCTCGCACGCCAGCATGGAGCCGCAGAATTGCACGGCCTGGTGGAAACCAGAGAGTGCCAGCCTGGAACTCTGGGCGCCGACCCAGAACCCGGCCTCGGGCCAGAACCTGGTGGCCAACACCCTGAACATTCCCAAGGAAAAGATCAGCCTGCACATCACGCGCAGCGGTGGCGGCTTTGGCCGGCGCCTGAGCTCGGACTTCATCGTCGAGGCCGCCGCCATCGCCCAGCGCGTGGCCGCGCCGGTCAAGCTCTGCTGGAGCCGCGAGGACGATCTGCGCCACGACCATTTCCGCCCGGGTGGCTTTCACCACCTGCGTGGCGCCGTCGATGCGCAAGGCCGGGTCAGCGCCTGGCACAACCATTTCGTCACCTTCGCCAACCGCGTGCAGCGCGAGGGGCAATCGGTGCTGCAGCCGGGCAGCGGCGGCAGCTTGTCCGCCGACGAGTTCCCCGGCCGCTGGCTGCCCAACATCCTGCTTGAACAGACGGCGCTGGAATGCGGCGTGCCCATGGGCCCCTGGCGGGCGCCGGGCAGCTGTGTGTTCGCCTGGGTGTTCCACAGCTTCATCGATGAGCTGGCCTATGCGGCCGGGCGCGACCCGCTGGAGTTGCGCCTGGAGCTGCTCGGCGATCGCGAGATCGTGCCGCCCAGCAATGAGCGCGGCCAGCCCTACCACGCCGGCCGCATGCGCGCCGTGCTGCTGGAGCTGGCGGCCAAGTCCGGCTGGGGGAAGAAAAAGTTCCCGCGCGGCCAGGGCCAGGGCATGGCCTTCCACTTCAGCCACCGCGGCTACATCGCCGAGGTGGCCGAGGTGACGGTCAGCAAGAGCGGCCAGCTCAAGGTGGACCGCGTGGTGGTGGTGTCCGACATCGGCCGCCAAATTGTCAATCTCAGCGGTGCCGAGAACCAGGTCCAGGGCTCGGTGCTGGATGGCCTGGGCACGCTGATGCATGCCCAGCTCGACATCCAGCGCGGCCGCATCGTGCAGGGCAATCTGGGCGAGTACCCGCTCTTGCGCATGCACGAGTCGCCGACCCGGGTCGACGTGCATTTCCTGCGCAGCGACCATCCGGTCACCGGCCTCGGTGAGCCGGCCCTGCCGCCGCTGGCGCCGGCCGTGTGCAATGCCATCTTCGCGGCGACCGGCCACCGCGTGCGCCAGCTGCCGCTGAGCTTGAGCGATCTGAGCTGGTCCTGAGCCCGGCAGCCCTCGCTGGGGGCGGTGTTGTCTGCACGGCCCAAGTGAGCGGTATGTTCGCAAGCGCACCGAGGCTGGGTGCGCGCCGGCGTAGTCTGAAGGTGGAGCGACATCCCGTGCGCTGCCCTCGCATCCACACAGACCCGGAGCCTCTCATGAGCTTGTCCACCATTTTGTTGATCGTCCTGATCCTGATGCTGATCGGCGTGGCGCCGACCTGGCCGCACAGCCGGGGCTGGGGCTATCTGCCCAGCGGCGGGCTGGGCTTGATTCTGCTGGTCGTGCTGATCCTGATGCTGCTGGGCCGTATCTGAGCCTGCTTGCCTGCGCCTTTGAAGGCCGCAGCACGCAACAAGGAGGAGGGCGCCCATGAAACCTGCTGATTCCCACGAGGCCCGAGGCTGCTTGAGTCAGCCGTCACGGGCGCCGCAAGCCCCGCTGGCGAGCCCGGTGCGCGAAAGCGGCAAGGACCTGGTTCTGGACCCCACGGCCGGCGATGTGTCTCTGGCCGACTGGAGCGTCTTGCTCGATGCCGTCAAGCAGCGCCTGCGCGCCAGCGTCAGCGCCTCGCAGGACGATGGCAGCGGCATGCGGGACAGTGGCAGCGCCAGCCGCAAAGGGCCACCGGGCCCATCACCGCGGCAGCTGGCCGAGCCCCAAGCCTTGCGGCGCACCGTGCTGGAATGCGTGCAGGCCCTGGATCAGCTGCACAGCACCTTGCTGCACGAGCTGGCGCGGCGGCTGCAGCTGGAGCTGCAGGTCTTTGATGGCCAGGTGGCGCTGGCCCAGGCGCAGGCGGAGCTGGGCGGGCGCGCCTCGCTGGGCGCCAAGGTGAGGGAGCCCGAGGCGGCGCCAGGGCGTGCGCCACCCGGCCCCGATGCCTTCAGCCGCAGCCGCCACCTGGCCTTGCATGATGCGCTGACCGATCTGCCCAACCGCCGTTTCTTCCTGGAGCGCTTGGCCCATGGCCTGGTGCACCGGCGCAGCGAGCAGCCCTGCATCGCGGTCTTCAGTTTCTGCGTGGAGGGCTTTGCCGGCATCGAAGCCGAACACGGCCCCGAGTTCGGCCAGGCCTTGCTCAAGGTGGTGGCGGCGCGCTGGAGCCGGGTGCTGCGGCCCGAGGACATGCTGGCCCGTCTCGACGGTGCCCATTTCGCCTGCCTGCGCCTGAACCAGGGCGGTGACGCCCAGGCCCTGAGCCTGGCCTCCAGCAAGCTCTTGCTGGCCCTGGCCGGGCCGGTGCGGCTGGCGCCCTTGACCGTGCCGCTGCGCCTGAGCCTGGGCATGGCGCAAAGCCTGGCCGGCGCGGACGAGGCCCTGGCCCTGCTTGATCGGGCCGAGGCGGCGCGACTGGCCGCGCGGGTGGCGCACGACGAGGCGGCGGCTTCATGAAGCTGGCCACTGCGCACTCAGCCTGCCGGCAAACGCACCTGCAGGCGGCAGCCCTGACCGGCCGGCGCATGCAGCAGCAGCCGACCCTGCTCGGCCTCGATGCGCAAGCGCATGGCCAGCAGACCAAAAGAGGCGCTGCGCGCGGGCGCGCTGCCGCTGAAGCCGCGGCCATCGTCCTGCACGCTGAGCTCCACCCAGGCCGGCTCGGGCGCCGCAGCGGCCAGGGTCAGCAGCCGCACCTCCAGGCGCTGCGCGGCTGCATGCTGGGCCACATTGCTGAGCGCTTCTTGCAGCGCGCGGTAGAGCACCAGCTGGCGCGCCGGGCTCAGCGTGACCGACTGCAAGGCACTGCGCAGCTGCAGGCCGCTGCTGTCGGCAAAGTCCTGGCACAAGCCCTGCAGCGCCGGCAAGAGGCCGAGGTGGATCAGGGCCGAAGGCCGCAGGTCTTCGATGATGCGGCGCTTCAGTGCAATCACGCTGTTCAGGGTGGCACTCAGGTGATCGAGCCGCTCCAGCGCCACGGCGGCATCGGGCGGCTGCTGGCGCAGCCGGGCCTGGATGCGCGCGGTGTCCAGCTTGGCCGAGGTCAGCAGGGCGCCCAGCTCGTCATGCAGATCAGCGGCCAGGCGCTGGCGTTCGTCTTCGCGCGCGCTTTGCAGATGCAGGCTCAGCTCGGCCAGCTGGGCGGTGCGCTGCTGCACCAGGGCTTCCAGCTGGGCCAGGCGGCGCTGGGCGCGGGTCTTCATGGGGCAGGCCTGCGGGTGGCGCGGTGCATGGAACAAGGCAACAGGGGCTCCTTGCGATGATCCATATCGTCATCGTGGACGATCATGCCGTCGTGCGGGCCGGCTTGCGCCAGTATTTTTCCGAGCAGGCCGATTTCTGCGTGGTGGCCGAGGCCTCCCAAGGTCGTGAGGCCCTGGCCCTGCTGCGCGCTGCCGAGCAGACCGGCATGGCCATCGATGTGATGCTGCTGGACATCGCCATGCCCGATCAGAGCGGCGTCGATGCCTTGCAGGCCATCCGTGCCCGCGCGCCCAGCTTGCCGGTCCTGATCTTCAGCGGCTTCCCCGAGAGCCAGTACGCCAGCCTCTTGCTGCGCCAGGGCGCCAGCGGCTATCTGAGCAAGGATTGCGAGCCCGAGGCCCTCCTGCAGGCCATCCGCACGCTCAGCCGCGGCCGGCGCTACATCAGCGCGGCCGTGGCCGAGCAGCTGGCCGATGGCCTGGCGGCCGGTGGCGTGGATGCCGCCCAAGCCCACCAGCAGCTGTCCGAGCGCGAGCTGCAGGTGTTTCTGCGCCTGGCCGCCGGCCAGAATGTGGGCCAGCTGGCCCCGGCCCTGTGCCTCAGCGTCAAGACGGTCAGCACCTACCGCAGCCGGGTGATGGACAAGATGGGCCTGAGCAGCAACAGCGAGCTCACGCATTACGCCTTGCGTCACGGCTTGATCCTGTGAGGGCCGGGTCCAGCTGCGGCAGCAGCTGGGGCGGCAGGCCGCGCAGGTAGAGGATCAGCGCATCGATCTCGCCGGACTTGTCGAAGATGCGGTCGGCGCCCAGCTCCAGGCAGCTGCGCTGGATCTCCGGCGTGGCGTAGTTGCTGAGCACCACCAGGCGGCGCGGCAGATCGGGCGGCGGCAGGCGCTGCACCGCGCGCAGCAGGCCCAGGCCCGAGCCGCCCTTGAGAAAGATGTCGATCAGCAGCAGATCGACATGATGGCCGGGCAGGGCCAGCCAGCGCAGGGCCGCGGCCTCGCTGTCGGCCACGCCGAGCACGCGCAGCGGCAGCAGCTCTTCCAGCGTGGCGATCAGCTCCGCTTGCAGCAGCGGGCTGTCTTCGACGAGAAAGGCCTTGAGTTCAAGCATGGGGGCCAGTGTCGGGCGTCGGCGAGGCCGGCGCCATCGGAGAAGCCGGTGAGGGCGTGTCAGACAAGGCCTACAACCGAGGTGTGGCTGGCGGCCTGTAGGCCAGGGCCTACGCGGGCTCGCGGTGTCGTCCGCTGGTGGCCAATCTGCGGCCCGCCCACACTGGCCCTGGCCCGAGCCGCAAGCCCAGAGTGGCGCGTCGCGGTTCATGTTTCAACGCAGCCCATCAAGGAAGACCCACCATGAAGAAACTCAACACCTCCATCGCCTCATCCCTGTTCCAGCACAGCGCGCTGGGCCTGTTGCTCGCAGCCCTGCCGCTGAGCAGCGCCTGGGCCATGAGCAAGGCCGAGAACGCCGATGCGCGCAGCCGCATCGAGAGCAGCTACAAGACCGATCGCGCGGCCTGCAATGCCATGGCACACAACGCCAAGGACATCTGCATCGAGGAAGCCAAGGCCAAGGAAAAGGTCGCCCTGGCCGAGCAGGAGTTCGCCTTCACCGGCACGCTGTCTGACCAGCGCAAGGTCGGCGTGGCCAAAGCCGAATCGGCCTATGCCGTGGCCAAGGAGCGCTGCGACGACAAGTCCGGCAACGACAAGGATGTCTGCGTCAAGGAAGCCAAGGCCGTCGAGACCAAGGCCCTGGCCGACCTGACCCTGTCCAAGAAGGTCGGTGAAGCCGTCACCGAAGCCAAGGACGACAAGCGCGATGCCAATTACAAGGTCGCGACCGAGAAGTGTGATGCCATGGCCGGCACGGCCAAGGACAACTGCGTCGCCCAGGCCAAGCTCAAGTACGGCAAGAGCTGAGTCGTGGAGGGGCGGGATGATGGATCAGCTGGATCCATCCCGCCAGGCCTGGGCCAGGGCGCGCACGGCCGGGCCGATCTCGGCCGTGGGCACGCTGGCAAAGCCCAGCACCAGGCCGGCTTGCTGGCTGTGCGCCGGCAGGCCGCCCATCTGCGCCAGCGCGCCCAGCTCGATGCCGGCGCGCCGCGCCCGTTCCGCCAGGCGCGTCTCCTCTGCACGATCGGCCAGGGGCAGAAAAGCCTGCAGCCCGGCCGGCACCGGCTGCAGCCGGTGCTGCGGGTGCAGGGGCAGCAGGTGCTGGGACCAGGCCTGCAGCAGGGCGTCGCGCCGCTCGCGTGCGGCCCGGCGCATGCGCCGCACATGGCGCAGAAAATGCCCCTCGGCCATGAACTCGGCCAGCACCGCCTGATCGGCGATCGAGGCCTGGCGGTCCAGCACCGAGCGCAGGCGCGCCAGCGTCGGCAGCCAGGCCGCCGGCGCCACCAGATAGCCCAGGCGCAGGCCCGGGAACAGCAGCTTGGAGAAGCTGCCCACGTACAGCGTGCGCGCGTCCGACTCGCCTTCCAGCGAGGCCAGAGGCGCAAGCGGCACGCCGCTGAAGCGGTACTCGCCGTCGTAATCGTCCTCCAGCACATAAGCATCGTTCTGGCGTGCCCAGGCCAGCAGTTCCAGGCGCCGCTGCGCGCTCATCACCACCCCGGTCGGGTACTGGTGCGAGGGCGTGGTGTAGACCAGGCGCAGCCGCCCCAGGGCCTGCAGTGCGCCGATGCGCAGGCCCTGGCCATCCAGCGGCACCGGCAGCACCTGCGCGCCGCTCAGCCCCAGGGCCGCAGCGGCGGCGCGGTAGCCGGGGGACTCCATGCCCACCCGGTCGCCCGGGCGCAGGAGGGCCAGGGCGGCCATGGCAATCGCCTGCTGCGAGCCGGCCGTCACCAGCACCTGATCGGCGCGGCAGTGCAAGCCGCGTGAGTGGCTCAGATAGCCGGCGATCAGCTCGCGCAGGCGCGGCAGGCCGGCGGCATCCTCGTAGCTCAAGGAGGCCCGAGGGCCGGGCCGCGCTTGCGCGCGCCAGAAGCGGGCCTGCAGGCGCGACCAGAGCGCGTGGGGGAAGAGGTCCAGCGCCGGCAGGCCGTGGCGGAAGGCCCGGCCCGGGCCTTGCACCACCGGGCTGGGCTGGTAGTCTTGCAGGCGCAGCCAGAGCGGGCTGTCGGGCGTGCGCGGGCTCGCGGCGCGGCTTGGCGCCGTGGGAGAGGCGGATGAAGACGGTGCAGCCAGATCGCTGACATAACTGCCCGCTCCCATGCGCGAGCGGATGAAGCCCTCGCTCTCCAGCTGCTCGTAGGCTCGCAGCACCGTGTTGCGCGAGACCGCCAGGGCCTGGGCCAGGGCGCGGCTGGTCGGCAGGCGTGCGCCGGGTGCCAGCTGGGCCTGCAGGATGCGGGCCTTGATCTGGCCGTGGATCTGTTGGCTCAGGCCAGGCACCGCGTCCTTCCCGGCGCCCACCTCGCCCAGCAGTTGCATGCCGGTCGGGTCCAGTGCCAGGGCGGCTTGAGGCGGGCGCCGCTTGGAAATTGGTTCCATCATTTTTTTGAAAAGTGGCTCTTTGATGGTACCAAGCGGCGCCCTATGCTGAGCGCCATGTACCAACCTGCCCATTTCCGCTGCGAAGAATTCGCCCACGCCCGCCGCTTCATGGCCGAGCAGCCCCTGGCCCTCTTGATCGGCCCCGATGCCCAGGGCGAGAGCTTTGGCAGCCATCTGCCGCTGAGCCTGCTGGAGCTGCCCGCCGATGCGCAGGGCCAGCCGGCCTGGTGTCTGGAGGGCCATATGGCCCGTGCCAACCCGCACTGGGCCTGGTTGGCCGGGCTGCTGCAGGCAGGAGGCCCGCAGGTGCTGGCGGTGTTCAGCGGCCCCGGCGCCTATGTCTCGCCGCGCAACTACGACAGCCTGCAGAACGTGCCAACCTGGAACTACATGGCCGTGCATGTCTACGGTGAGCTGGAGCTGGTGGACGGAGCGGAGGCCAAGGACGCCCTGCTCAAGCGCCTGATCTCCTCGCACGAGCCGGCCTATGCCGAGCAATGGCGCGGCCTCTCACCCGAGTACCAGCAGCGCTTGCTGGCCGCCATCGTCGGCTTTCGCCTGCACGTCCGGCGCTGGGAGGCCAAGTTCAAGCTGAGCCAGAACCGCAGCGCGGCCGAGCGCCAGCGCATCCAAGCGGTCTGGAGCGAAGGCAGCCCGCGCGAGCAGGAGCTGGCGGCCTGGATGGAAAGGCTGGGCCTGTGAGACATCGATCAACCCACCCACTGACACAGCAGATGCAAGCCGAACCGCAACAACTTCAAGTCCCAGTGCCGCCGGACATCGCCCCGATGCAGATTCAGCCCCTGCGCCTGCAAGGCCGCGTGGTCTGCCTGGAGCCTCTGGACCTCGATCAACATCTGCCGGGCTTGTGTGCCGTGGGCCTGGACCCCGAGCTCTGGCAATGGGTGCCCACCCGGGTGCGCAGCGAAGCGCAGATGCGGGCGTACGTGGAGACGGCACTGCAGGAGCAGGCGCGCGGCAGCTCGCTGCCCTTTGCCATCCGCTCGCTGGCCGAGGACCGGGTGATCGGCTGCACCCGCTTCGGCAATATCTCGCCGCGCGACCATCGGCTGGAAATCGGCTGGACCTGGCTGGGCCGCGCCTGGCAGCGCAGCGGCGCCAACACCGAAGCCAAGACCTTGCTGCTGACCCATGCCTTCGAGACCCTGGGCGCCTGGCGGGTGGAGCTCAAGACCGATGCGCTCAATGCCAGATCGCGCGCTGCCATCGCTCGCATCGGCGCACAGCAAGAGGGCATCTTGCGCCGCCACACCCTGACCGACACCGGCCGTGTGCGCGACACCGTCTACTTCTCGGTGCTCGATCACGAGTGGCCGGCCGTGAAAGCGCGGCTGCAAGCGATGCTGCGCTGACCGGTGCCCCCGGCTCAGGGGCTGAGGCGGGCAGGCAATGCAGGGTCAGACCGGAGCCGCTGGGGCGGTGGCGGGTGTTAGGGTGCGGGCTTGAAAGCTGTGGCGCTCCCGCTCGACGGACGGTTCAGCCTGTGTTCACCCTTGCTGACCGACCCATCCGATGAGCACCGCTGCCAAGACCTTGCTTGATTCCGAGCGCCGCTTGCTTCACCCTTCGTTCTTCATGTTCCTGATCGCGCCGTTTGGCGCGACCACCGGCTACACCGCGGTCTGCCTGGCCTATCTGCTGACCCAGGCCCAGGTGGGGGCCGAGTCTGTGGCCGGCCTGCTGGCCCTGGCCTATCTGCCGCAGACCTGGAAGTTCCTCTGGGCCCCGGTGGTGGACCTGAGCCTGAGCCGCAAGACCTGGTATGTGCTGGGCCTGGTGGGCATCGTGCTGTCCATGCTGCTGGTGGGCAGCAGCCCGCTGAATGCCGCCTCCATGACCCGGCTGACGATCTGGGTGCTGGTGATGGGCACGGCTTCCACCTTTCTGGCCATGGCGGTGGACAGCCTGATGGCGCACCAGACGCCCGAACATGCCAAGGGCCGCGCTGCCGGCTGGTTCCAGGCCGGCAATCTCGGCGGTGGCGGCCTGGGCGGCGGAGCGGCCCTGTGGCTGATCCAGTCCGGTGGGCTTTCGCCCCCGATGGGCGCAGCGGCCCTGGCGGGCCTGTGCGTGCTCTGCGCCTGGCCGATTTTTTGGGTGTCTGAGGGCAGCGAGCCGGCCGCTGAGCAGGCCGCCGATCAAGCCGAGGGCGCGGCACCGGCGCGCATCGGCCAGCGCTTGCGTGAAACCTGGGCCGATCTTTGGTCCGTGGTCCGCTCGCGCAACGGCGCCCTGGCCATGCTGCTGGTCTTCCTGCCACTGGGCACCGGCTCGATGGCAAATATGTACTCCATCATGGCGACCGAGTGGCAGGCCTCGGCCAACACCGTGGCCCTGGTCACCGGCACGGTGGCCGGCCTGCTCTCGGCCCTGGGTTGCCTGGTTGGCGGCTACATCTGCGACCGCATGAATCGGCAGATGGCCTATGTGCTGTTCGGCCTGCTGCTGGCCGGCGCCAGTGTGGCCATGGCGGTGGCGCCGCACACCGAGTGGCATTTCGTGCTCTGGACCAGCCTCTACTCCCTGATGACGGGCCTGTGCTACGCCGGCTTTTCGGCCGTGACGCTGGAGGCCATCGGCAAGGGCGCTGCGGCCACCAAGTACAACCTCATGGCCTCGCTGTCCAACACCCCGATCGGCTGGACCACGGCGCTGTACGGCTGGGTGTTTGCGCAGTTCGGCGGCCGCCTGACCTTGCTGGCCGAGCTGGCGCTGACGATTCCGGCCGCACTGCTCTTTGTCTGGGTGTTTCGCAGGAGCCGGGCTGGCGCTGCAGCCATGCTCTGAGCTGCGTGCGTGCGTGCGTGCTTCGCGCAGCAAGGCCGAAAGCCGCGCTGCCAGGGGCAGAGCGGCTCAGTATCGAGTCGAGGATGACGCGAGTGCGCTGGTGCGTCAGAGCGTCATCTTCAAGGTGTAAGCCCCGGTCGTGCCCGCACTGCGCATCACACGCAGCACCAGGGTCACGGCACTGCCGCCGGGGTTGCTGATCTTGAGCTGCTGGCTGGCGCCGACGATGCCATTGGACAGAAGCACGGTCTGACCCGTGCTCATGTAGACACCGACGCCGAAGCCTGAGGCCGAGCTGCTGGCGCTCAGCACGGCGGTGACCGTCTTGCCGGCCGGCAGGGTGAACTTGAAGTAGTCGTTGTCACTGGTGCTGCTGATGCTGCCGGCCACTTGGGCGGGCAGGCTGGCAACAGCTTGAGCCGTGGCGATGGTCTCGTTGGGCTCTTTGTCACTGAGCTTGAGCAAGGCCGGGATGGGCGAGGGGGCCGGCACCGGCTTCGGTGCGGGGGTGGGTGCGGGCACCGGGGCTGGCTTAGGCGCCGGTGTCGGGGCCGGGGTGGGTGCCGGCGCCGGGGTTGGTGCGGGCGCAGGGGCCGGCGCGCTGGTCTTGGCCGCCACGGCGGCCAGCACCGCGGCATTGGCATCGACCAGGCCGCTGCCGCAGCCGCTGCAGGCGGCAGGGAAGGCTCGGGCGCTGCTCTTGAGCAAGGAGGCCACCTGGTCCGGTGTCAGCTTGGGGTTGGCCGCCAGCATCAGGGCGGCGACACCGCTGACCACGGGCGTGGCCATGGAGGTGCCCATCATCGAGCCGTAGTTGTCGGCGCCGGGCGTGGTGGTGCCGGCGTTCCAGGTGGAGAGGATGCCGAAGCTGCCGTCGCCGCCCGGGGCGGCCAGTGTCACCTTGCTGCCGAAGTTGGAGTAGCTGGCGCGGCCGCCGGTCTTGCCGGTGGCGGCCACCACGATCACGCCGCTGCAGTTGGCGGGCGAGCTGCCTGCAGCGTCGATGTTGCTGTTGCCGGCCGCCACCACGACCACGGCGCCCTTGGCTCTCGCGGTGTTGATGGCATTCTGGGTGGTCGTGCTGCAGACGCCGTTGCCGCCCAGGGACAGGTTCAGCACCTTGGCTGGGTTGGGGTTGACCGGCAGGCCGCTGACGCTGCCGCCCACGGCCCAGACGATGGCGTCGGCGATGTCCGAGTCGTAGCCGCCGCAGCGGCCCAACACGCGCAAGGGCAGCACCTTGGCGGCATAGGCCACGCCGGCCACGCCCACGCCGTTGCCGCCGCTGGCGGCGGCGATGCCGGCCACATGGGTGCCGTGCCAGGAGCTGTTGCCGGCCCGGGAGCCGTTGCCGCATTGGTTGTTGAGCGTGAAGTCGCCGGGGTCGCTGGCATCGGCATCGCGGGCATTGCCGTCGCCCGCGAAGCTGGCGCTGCTGATGAAGTCATAGCCGGGCAGCAGGCGGGCCGCCAGGTCGGCATGGGGGCGTACGCCGGTGTCCAGCACAGCCACGGTCACACCGGCACCGGTACTGCGGTCCCAGGCGGCCGGGGCACGGATGCCGGCCACGTTGTCGCTGAGGCTCCATTGCTGGGCCAGCAAGCTGTCGTTGGGCACCAGGGTCGGGTGGTGCAGGCGGTCGGGCTCCACATACTCGATGGCGGCATCGCCCATGCGCAGATTGGCGGCCATGGCGCCGGCATCGGCCAGGCTCAGGCGGCGGTCGAGGTGGAAGACCTGGGCGCCGTTGGCCATGCGGCGCAGGTGCTTCATGCGCACGCCCTGGCGGTTGGCGGCCACCTGCATGGCGGCTTCGCTGCGGGCATTGGGGCTGCCGTCGGCATTGCTGCTGACCGCGCCGCTGCGGTATTTGACGATCAGGCGGTCGGTGTGCGGGGTGGGTTCGAAGCGCGCCATCGTGGGCGTGAGATCGTCGAGCTGCAGGGGCGGGCGGGCTTGGGCCGGGAAGCTGGCCGAGCTGGCCCAGGTAGCCAGGGTGAGTGCGGCGGCGAGCTGGGTGGCGCGCAGGGGGAATGTGGCCAGGTACAGCATCAGGGATCTGCCTCGGGAGGATCGAGGCCAGGCTCCGCCATCTCGAGGCGCTCACCTGGCAGCCCCGCTACCGTGGCGCGCTGTCAGGCGGTGCGCTGTAGGCCGGAGGCTTTGCGTCCCTTGCTTTCACAAGGTTTGCGGGTGCCCGGACGATAGGGCCGGGGCCTGTGGCAGTCCAGGGGCGCAGAGCGCACATCGCGCAATTGTGAGAATTTGTATGCAAGCGGCGCAGAAAAGAAAACGGGCCCTGTGCAGGGCCCGCTTGCGGCGTGATTTTTCTGTTACATGCCGGCGTAGTTGGGCCCGCCACCGCCCTCGGGCGTGACCCAGACGATGTTCTGGCTCGGGTCCTTGATGTCGCAGGTCTTGCAGTGCACGCAGTTCTGGGCGTTGATCTGCAGGCGGTCTTCGCCGGCATCGCTCTTGACGAACTCGTACACGCCGGCCGGGCAGTAGCGGCTCTCGGGGCCGGCGAACTTGGCCAGGTTCAGCGACACCGGCACCGAAGCGTCTTTCAGCGTCAGGTGAGCGGGCTGGTTTTCTTCGTGGTTGGTGTTGGACACGAAGACCGAGGACAAGCGGTCAAAGGTCAGCTTGCCGTCCGGCTTGGGGTAGTCGATCTTGGCGCAGTCGGCCGCGGGCTTCAGGTAGAGGTGGTCGGGCAGGGGGCGGTGGATGGTCCACGGCGGGCTCTTCATGCCCAGCTTGGGCAGCAGCCATTGCTCGATGCCGGTCATCAGCGTGCCGACGGTGTTGCCTTTCTTGAACCATTGCTTGAAGTTGCGTGACTGGTTCAGCTCTTCATGGAGCCAGCTTTGCTCAAAGGCGGCGGGGTAGGCGCTCAGCTCGTCATGCTGGCGGCCGGCGACCAGGGCTTCGAAAGCGGCCTCGGCTGCCAGCATGCCGCTCTTGATGGCGGCGTGGCTGCCCTTGATGCGGGCGGCGTTCAGGTAGCCGGCATCGCAGCCGACCAGGGCGCCGCCGGGGAACACGGTCTTGGGCAGGCTCAGGAGGCCGCCGGCCGTGATGGCGCGGGCGCCGTAGCCCAGGCGCTTGCCGCCTTCGATGTGCTTGCGGATGCTGGGGTGGGTCTTCCAGCGCTGCATCTCTTCAAAGGGCGAGAGCCAGGGGTTTTTGTAGTCCAGGCCGACCACATAGCCCAGGGTGACCTTGTTGCCTTCCAGGTGGTAGAGGAAGCCGCCGCCGTAGGTGTCGCCGTCCATGGGCCAGCCGGCGGTGTGCACCACCAGGCCGGGCTGAGCTTGCGCGGCCGGCACTTCCCAGAGTTCCTTGATGCCGATGGCGTAGCTTTGCGGGTCTTTGCCGGCGTCGAGCTGGAACTTGGCGATCAGCTGTTTGCCCAAATGGCCGCGGGCACCTTCAGCAAAGATGGTGTACTTGCCCAGCAGCTCCATGCCGAGCTGGAAGTTCTCGGTCGGCTCGCCGTCCTTGCCCACGCCCAGATTGCCGGTGGCCACACCGCGCACGCTGCCGTCTTCACCGTAGACCACTTCGGCGGCGGTGAAGCCGGGGAAGATCTCCACGCCCAGGCCCTCGGCCTGCTCGCCCAGCCATTTCGTGACGGCGCCCAGCGAGATGACGTAGTTGCCATGGTTGTGGAAGCAGCCGGGGATCAGCCACTGCGGCGTGGCGGTGGCGCCGGTTTCGTTCAGGAACAGCACCTCGTCGGCCTGCACCGCCTGGTTCAGCGGTGCGCCGAGCTCCTTCCAGTTGGGCAGCAGCTCGGTCAGCGCGCGTGGGTCCATGACCGCGCCCGAGAGGATGTGGGCGCCCGGCTCCGAGCCTTTTTCCAGCACCACGACCGAGAGCTCCTGGTTCTTGGCCGCCGCCAGCTGCTTGAGCCGGATCGCGGTGGCCAGGCCGCCGGGGCCGCCGCCGACGATGACCACGTCGTACTCCATCGATTCACGCGGTCCGTACTGGCTCAGAAGTTCTTGGTTTGTCGTCATGGTGTTCTTGTCCTGGCTGAAGCTGTAGAGCTGGCTTGTCTGCGCGGCATTCTATAAGGGGCTTTGATAAAACGAACGGTCGTGCTTTTCTTGCCGCTAGGTGCGGGGCTCTAGCAGCTTGTCGCATGTCAATCAGACCTCGGCCGGGCGCTCTGTTTTCCTCGTAGGCCCCGGGGTCGCGTGCTACGCTTCCCCCGCAGTTTTCCCAGAGGATGACCATGAGTTACAGCATTGATTTGTCGGGCCGCGTGGCCCTGGTGACTGGCGCATCGAGCGGCCTGGGCGCCCAGTTCGCCCGAACCCTGGCCCAGGCCGGCGCCTGTGTGGTGTTGGCTGGCCGCCGCACCGAGCGGCTCAAGACCTTGCGCAGCGAAATCGAAGGTTCGGGAGGCGACGCCCATGTGGTGACCCTGGATGTCACCGATCTGGACAGCATCAAGTCGGCCGTGGCCCATGCCGAGACGGAAGTCGGCACGCTGGACATCCTGATCAACAACTCCGGTGTCAGCACCACCCAGCGCCTGACCGAGGTCACGCCCGACGACTACGACTTCGTCATGGACACCAATGTCCGCGGCGCCTTTTTTGTGGCGCAGGAGGTGGGCAAGCGCATGCTGGCCCGCGCCCAGGGCTCGGCGCCCGGCACCTTCATCGGCGGCCGCATCGTCAATATCGCCTCCATGGCCGGCCTGCGCGTGCTGAGCCAGATCGGCGTCTACTCCATGAGCAAAGCCGCGGTCATCCACATGACCCGCGCCATGGCGCTGGAGTGGGGCAAGTACGGCATCAATGTCAACGCCATCTGCCCGGGCTACATCGACACCGAGATCAACCACCACCACTGGGGCACCGAGCAGGGCAAGAAGCTGGTGGAGCTGCTGCCGCGCAAGCGCGTCGGCCAGCCTCAGGATCTGGACACCTCGCTGCTCATGCTCTGCGCCAACGAGAGCCATTTCATCAACGGGGCCATCATCCAGGCCGACGACGGTTTCGGGGTCTGAACATCCATGTCTTTGCGAACCCTGAGCGCCCTGGAGGCGCGTGTGCTGGCGGTGCTGGTGGAGAAGGAATCCACGGTGCCGGACAGTTATCCCCTGTCCCTCAACGCCTTGACCCTGGGCTGCAACCAGAAGACCGCCCGTGATCCGGTCATGAACGCCAGCGAGGCCGATGTGCTGCTGGCGCTGGAAGAGCTCAAGGCCATGCACTTGGTCAACAGCGTCAGCGGCAGCCGCGTCGTGCGTTTCGAGCACAACGGGGCGCGCGGCCTGGGCGTGCCCGGCGCCGGCCTGGCCTTGCTGACCCTGCTGATGCTGCGCGGCCCGCAGACCACGGCCGAGCTGCGCCTGCACACCGAGCGCCTGCACCGCTTTGCCGATGTGTCCTCGGTCGAGGGCTTTCTCGAGGAGCTGGCCGAGGCCACGGACAAGCGCCCGGCCTTTGTCGTCAAGCTCGCCCGTGCGCCTGGCGCCCGCGAATCGCGCTGGGCTCATCTGCTCTGCGGTGAGCCGGTCATCGAGGCGCAAACCGGATTTTCCCCAGGAGCGAGCAGCCCCGAGCAAGCCGAAGACATCGCCCATCTGCGCGCCGAGCAGCAGCGTTTGAGCCGCGAGCTCGAGCAGCTCAAACTTTTGGTACAGCGGATGGCAGGTGAGTTGGGCATAGACTCCAGCCTCAGCTGACCCTCGGCAGGTGCTACTTTTGCCGGCCTCACCTTTCCTGGTGGCCGAGTGGAGGGGCGGGTGCTGGGTTCGGCTGGGCTATTGACCAAGGGCATCGTTGAATTTCAAACACATCGAGCCCCAGCTTCGAGGGAGACCTGCACCATGACGTTGAGCCGCACACGGAATCGTCTTTTTTTCTGTAGCCTGAGTGCCCTGGCTGCAATCGGTCTGAGTGGCTGCGCCAGCACCGCGGCCGAAGACCAGGCACAAGGCAGCTATGAGCGCCCCGAGTACACCACTGGCAGCAATTTGCCGCGCAAGAGCAAGGACGCCGGCCGCTTGCCAGACAACGTCAAACTGGTGGACAAGGAAGCATTCCAAGCCGGTTTGCCTGGTGCGGCTGGAGCTGCCGCGGCGGCCAGCGCCAAGGGCAAATGACCGTTCTGGGCTAGGGTGGGCTGATCGCTGACGGCGGTTGCTTGGCAGGACCAGGGGCGCCAGCGCGGCTTGTGGGCTGCACGCCGATCAAAGATCGCCCCAGCGTTTGATCAGAGACTGCCAGAGCTGGTGGCCGTTCAGGCTGTTGCTCAGAAAGACGAGGCCGCTGCCCTGTGAAGGGTTGAACTGGCAGTAGGCGCGAAAGCCACTGCTGTTCGTGCCGGTGTGATAGATCACGCGGCTGCCATCGGCCATGGGGTTGAGGATCCAGCCCAGGCTCCAGTAGGCCTTGGCCGGCTGGCCTGGCAGATCGAGGGCGCGCCCGGGCCGCTCCAGCGGCTGGCGGTCGCTGGCCACGGTCTGCGCGGCCAGCATTTCGCGCCGCCACTCTTCATTCAGCAAAGCGCTGGCCGTGGGTGCCGGGCGCAAGAGCGCCGCCAGAAAGCGGCCGTAATCCTGCGCCGTGGTGTGCAAGGTGTAGGCCGCATTGGCCCGCTCGTAGCGGCTCCAGGGCAGGGGCTTGCCATCTTCGCCATGGCCACGCGCACGCCGGGCCTCGAGCGCCGGCGTCAGCACAAAGCTGCTGCTGCTCATGCCGAGCGGCGCGAACAGCTCGCGTTCGGCCGTGGTCTGCAGGGGCTCGCCCAGCAGATGCTCCAGCGCGCGCTGCAAGTAGAAATAGCCTTCGCCCGAATATTCAAAACCCTCGCCGGGCGTGAACTTGAGGGGCAGGGGGCCGCGGTTCTCGTCGCCGCTGCGCCAATTGGGCAGGCCGGAGCGGTGGCACAAGAGCATGCGCGCGGTGATGCGCGCCTGCGCGGGTTGCGGCGGTTGAAAGCGCTCGGGGTAGAAATCCAGAATCGGCTGATCAAGGCCCAGCCGTCCGCGCTGCACCTGTTGCATCAGCAGGTAGGCAAACACCGGCTTGCTCATGGAGGCGCATTCGAACACTGTGCCGGCCGTGACCGTCTCCGAGCTCTCCTCGCCGAACTCGCGCCGACCCAGGTGCCAGGCTTCGCTGAGCTCGCCATGCTGGATCAGCTGCAAAGCCAGGCCCGGCACGCCGAGCTTGGCCATCAAGCCCGGCCATTGCTGCTCCACCTCCTCGCGCCGCTCCAGCAGCCGCCGCGCCAAGGACAGGGCCTGCCAGGCGGGAGAGTTGCCGGAACCCGGCTCGACCGTGGCCCCAGCCGGCTGGGCGCGCACCCCAGTGGCGGACAGCCCCGCCGCGGCCAAGGCCTGCAATCCGAGACGGCGCCTCATGCCCACCTTCTCGATCGCCCGCCCGCCCATGCTCCGCTTCAGCGGAACTGGTACTGCACGCTCAGATAGCCGAAGCGGCCGCGCGGGTCGGTGTAGCTGGGGTCGTAGCCCGAGAGGAAGAACCAGGCCTGCTGCGAGAACGGCGGCGAGGTGTTGAACAGGTTCTTCACGCCGGCCCGCACCGTCAGCGCCGGGGTCACCGCCCAGGCACCGGTCAGGTCCCACAGAGAGTAGGAGCCCACCTTGCGGTCGGCTTTGCCGACGATGGTCTGGTCCGTGTAACCCGAAAGGTAGCTGTTGCTCAGGGTGGCACTCCAGGGGCCTTGCTCCCAGTCGGCGCTCAGGGTGTGGCGCCAGCGTTGCACCACGCCGTCGTTCACGAAGTGGGCGAGGTTGCTGTAGTAGGGGTCGTCGTTGGCCGTTTGCTGCTTGGAGTTCAGGGTCACCGTGCCGTTCAGGCGCAGGCCCAGGGTGCCCAGCGGGCTCTTGAAGCCGGAGAAATTGAGCGCCAGGTCCAGGCCGGAGATCTTCTGGCGGCCGCGGTTGCCCTTGACCAGTTCGATGTAGTCGATCTCGTTGTCCTCGTCGCGATGCACGAGATTGCCGTACTTGGCGAGGTTGGCCAGGATGGAGTCCACGCCCAGCGTGCCGATCAGGTTGCGCTTCTGGATGTTCCAGTAGTCCAGGCTCAGGGTCACGCCGGCCTGTGGCTCCAGCACGCCGCCGAAGGAGAACTGCTTCGAGCGCTCGGGCTTGAGAGCGGAATTGCTGTACGTCAGGGTCTTCCAGGTGTCTGAACAGTCGGTGACGGTGTTGCTCGGGTCGGCGGCCATGCAGACTGGATCGACCAGGGTGGCGGCCGTGCCTTGGGTGACCGGGCGGTAGAGATCGGTCAGGCTGGGCGCGCGGAAGCCCGAGCCGACCGAGGCACGCAGCAACAGTTGCTTGCTGGGCGTGTAGCGCAGGCCGAGCTTGGGGCTGGTGGCACTGCCGGTGACCTGGTAGCGCTCATGCCGGATGGCCGCCTGCAGCTCCAGCTCCTTGCTCAGCGGTGCATTGATCTCGGCAAACACGGCCGCCACCTTGCGCGAACGGCCGAAATCGGCGTCCGGGCCTTGTGAGGTTTCGCCGAGGATCAGATCCTTGGCCAGGGCCTCCGACTGGTGGTAGTTCTGCTTCTCGCGGCGGAATTCGCCGCCCAAGGCCAGGGCCAGATCGCCGCCGGGCAGGGCCATCAGATTGCGCGAGGCCTTGACGTCCAGACTGTCCACGGTGCCGACGGCGTTGCGCACCTCGCCGCGGATCTGCGCCTTGTCGTACAGGGCCAGACCGGCCGCACTGGAGGGGCCGAAGGGGTTGAGCGTGCCATCGGCAAAGCCCTTGAGGATCATGCCCTCGTTGAGGTAGCCGTTGTGGTCGCGATCCGAGACCTTGCTGCGGCTGCGGTTGTAGGCCACTTCGTAGTCCCAGCCGGCCAGGGCGCCATTCAGGCCCAGCACCACGCGCTCGCCGGTGGAGACCAGCTCGCTGGTGCGCAGGCCGGCTTCGCTGAGCCGGGTGCGCACGGTGATGATGCGGTCCTCGTCGTCCGCGTCCAGGGTGGCCAGGGTGGTCTTGCTCAGGCTGGCGATCTTGCCCACATCGATGTCGGCATCGACCCGGTTCGGTGTGCCGGAATAGAGCGTTTTGGCGCGGGTCAGCGAGGCTTCGGCAAACAGCTGGTGGCCTCCGCCCAGGTCGAACACGCCGCGGCCGAACAGGCTTGACTTGTTGGACTTGGGGTAGAGCTCGATGTCACGCATGTAGTCATACGTGCAGCCATCGACGCCGCCGATGCCGTCCGGCAGATAGAGCGAAGAAGGTGCGTTGCAGCCGGTGGCTGCCGCGGGGTTGATGGTCTTGCTGTCGATGACCGTCTTGCCGTTGGTCGAGAACTTGTCGTCGATCAGGTAGTCGCGCTGGCTGTTGCTCAAGCGCATATTGCCGGGGAAAGTGGCGCTGGACAGCAGGTCGGGCAGGCGTTCCGGGATCTTGAGGTCGTTGATAAACTTGCGCTGACTGGCATTCATGGCGCCGGTCTTTTGCAGATCGATCACGCCGAAAAGATTGAAGCCATCGCGGCCATAGTCGCCCACGCCGCCGGCGATGGAGGCGGTGCGCTTGCTGGCACCGCCCTCACTGGTGTTGCCAGCGCTGGCATTGAGCTCGATGCCGGTGTAATCCTTGCGAGTGATGAAGTTGATCACGCCGCCGATGGCATCGCTGCCGTACAGGGCCGAAGCGCCGTCCAGCAGCACTTCCACGCGCTGGATCGCGGCGGCCGGGATGTTGTTCAGATCCACGCCGGAGTCATCACCGGGCGAAGCGAAGTTGGCCATGCGCCGGCCGTTCAGCAGCACCAGGGTGCTGGAGACGCCGATGCCGCGCAGATTCGCGCCGTTCATACCGGTCTGGTCGCGGAAGCCGCCATAGGAGATGCTGCCGCCGTCGGTGCGGTTGTTGGTGCTGGCGCTGAGGCGGGCGACGATTTCTGCTGCGGTGGTCAGGCCTTGCTTGACGATGTCGGCCCGGGTGATCACCTGCACCGGCAGCGCCGTTTCTGACTCCAGGCGCTTGATCGCCGAGCCAGTCACTTCGACACGGTTCAGGGTGCTGGTGGCTTCCTGGGCTTGGGCCAGGTGGCTGGTCACTGCGGTCGAGGCCATCAGGGCCGCCAGGGCCGTGGCGCGAAGAACGGGGCGGGTGCAAGCGCGGGGCGGTGTCATCGGTACTTCTCCCAGGATGTAAGGGGTTTGCACCAGTCTAGGAAGCATGGACCTGTCGGGCCATAGGGGATTCACGCGCCAGTCGCATCAGCGCAACTCAGGGTGCAGTTCGTTCGCATAGCGTTCCAAACGCCCTCGGGGCGGCCTCAGACTGACCGGTGCACAAGGCCGCGAGTGCGGCCGTGCCATGATTCGCATCGCCCCGCCTGAATCTTCTGTTTTTGCGTTGGCTCATTCACACAGTCTCCCTGGCCATGAACACCAAGCACGTCTCTGATTTGTTGATCTCCACCCTGGCTGCGGGCCTGCTGGCCACGGCCAGCCTTGGCGCATCTGCCCAGGGTGGCACGGTGCACACCCTGAAGCCGGGCACCTTCGGCCCCGCCGGCACGGTGCTCGGCGCCACGCCGCCGCCGCCGACCACGCCGGTCAAGGGCGTGCATGCGCCCTCGCCGGTCACGGCCAAACCGACCAGTTCGACGGCAGGCAACAGCGCCGCGTCCGGCAGCAGCGCCGGCCCCGGCCCGCTGGGCGCGGGAGAGGGCGCCATCAAAGGCTATGCCGTGCCCATCGGGGGTGCATTGAAGGCCGACAACGAAGACGTCTGGGGCCGCATCGTGCAGCTGGCCGGCGGCAAGGGCGCGCGTTTTGTCGTCTTCGGCACGGCGGCCGAGGACCCCGAGGCCAGCGCCAAGACGGCGGTGGACATGTTGCAAAAGCGCGGTGCCGTGGCTGAGGCCCTGCCGGTGGCCCCCAAGTTCAGTTGGGTGGACCTGAGCAAGGTGGTGCGCGACCCGTCCCTGATCGCCAAGGTCAAGAACGCCCGTGGCGTGTTTTTTACCGGCGGCTCGCAAGAGCGCATCGTCGACGTGCTGATGCCCGGCGGCCACAGCACGCCCATGCTGGACGCCATCTGGGACGTCTACCGCCGCGGCGGTGTGGTGGCCGGCACCTCGGCCGGTGCGGCCATCATGAGCACGGTGATGTTCCGTGACGCACCCAGCGTCATCAACATCATGAAAGGCAAGTGGGCCGAGGGCAAACAGATCGACCGTGGCCTCGGTTTTGTCGGCCCCGATCTCTTCGTCGACCAGCATTTCCTCAAGCGCGGCCGTTTTGGCCGCATGATCCCGCTGATGATGGCCAAGGGCTACAAGCTGGGCCTGGGTGTGGAAGAGAACTCGGCCGCCGTGGTGCATGGCGATGAGGTCGAGGTGATCGGCGCCAAGGGCGCCTTGCTGGTGGACCTGACCGATGTGAAGACCGACCCGACCCTGGGCGCCTTCAATGTGACCAGTGCGCGCCTGAGCTTCCTGGACCAGGGCGACCGCTACAACCTCAAGACCCGGCAGACCACGCCGGCGCCCATCAAGCTGCGCGGCGCCAAGCATGACCACACGGCGCCCGACTTCAAGCCCTATTTCACCGAAGACCGTTTCGATCTGGACATGCTGGGCGACTCCACCATCGCCAATGCCATGACCTATCTGATCGACAGCAACCGCAACGAGGTGCGCGGCCTGTCCTTCGATGTGCTGCCCAAGCCCGGTGACCCGGTCGCCGAGCTCGGTTTCCTGTTCCGCCTGTACAAGGGCAAGGGCAGTTATGGCTGGAGCACCGAGGAGTGGGGTGGTGAGGAATTCACCGTGGTCAATCTCTACCTCGACGTGACCCCGGTGCGCATGCCCCAGCCGCTGTACAGCGCCTGGCCCGGCCCCGACCGCGCCACCGGCCCGGCCCCCGAGCGGGGCGACGGGCCGAGCAAGTGAAACGACAAGCCAGCCCCGATTGAAGTGAAAAAAGGGGCCGGGCGCGTGATGCGCCCGGCCCCTTTGCTTTGAGGCTGCCCGGTTTCAGCGGAAGCTGTAGTTCAGGCTGAGGTAGAAGTTGCGGCCGCGCGGGTCGGTGTAGGTCGGGTCATAGGTGGCCAGGAAGTAGTAGCCCTGGTTGGAGAACGGCGGCTGCGTGTCCAGCAGATTCTGGATGCCGGCGCGCAGCTTGAGCTGCTTGTTGATGCGCAAGGAACCCGACAGATCCCACAGCGAGTAGGCCTGCACGCTGCGCGCGGGCAGCAGTTCGTCGGTGTTGGGATTGAAGGCGGTGTTGTGGTCGCGGTAGCCCGAGTAGTAGGTGTTGCCCAGGGTCAGGCCGTAAGGGCCCATATCCCAGTCCACCGACAGGCGATGGCGCCATTTCTGGATCACCTGGTCGCTCAGGAACTGGCCGGCGTTGTTCATGAAGGGCTCGCCGGCGCCGGGCTGGCGTTCGTACTTGAGCACATAGGTGCCGCTCAGCGAGGCGGTGAAGCGGCCCCAGCCCTCGGTGGCCTGGCGCAGGGTCAACTCCAGATCCAGGCCCGAGGTGCGCAGCTCGCCCTGGTTGTCCTTCTTGAGCAAGATGGTGTCGATGAATTCACCGAACTCGTCGCGCTTGACGAAGTCCTTCTCGTACTTGGGCAGATTGCCCAGGATCACCTGTTCCGAGAGGTCGCTGATGACGTCGGTCTTGCGGATCTGCCAGTAATCCAGGCTGGCGGTCGCGTCCTTGCTGGCTTCGAAGACCACGCCGAAGGAGGCCTGCTTGGACTTCTCGGGCTTGAGATTCGGGTTGCTGCGGCGCTCGACACGCCATTGGTCGGTGCAGTCGGCGACGGCAAAGCCCTGGGCCACGCAGCCCGGGTCGGTCAGGAAGGCCGAGCTGCTGCCAAACGAGGTCGGGCGGGTCAGCTCGGTGATGGTGGGCGCTCGGAAGCCGGTGCCGGCCGAGCCGCGCAGCACCAGCTGCTTGTTCGGCTGCCAGCGCACGCCGAGCTTGGGGTTCAGGGTGTCGCCCACGCCGCTGTATTTGTCGTAGCGCAGCGCGGCTTGCAGTTCCAGCGTCTTGCTCACGGGGGCGTTCAGTTCGGCAAACACGGCGCCGACCTTGCGGCTGTTGCTGCTGGCCACAGGTGCATCACCGCGCGAGCTGCGGTCACCCTGGATGTTGTTGGTCAGCAGCAAGGCCGAGGGCGTGAACTCGGTCACCTCGCGGCGCAGCTCGGCGCCCACGGCCAGGCCCAGGTCGCCGCCTTCCAGCTTGCCCAGGCTACCGCTCAGTTTGAAGTCCAGGGTGGTGGTCGTGCCCTTGGAGCGGCGCGATTCATCCTGCACGCGAATGCTGTTCAGCAAGTCCTTGCCGGCCTGCGGCGAAGGGCCGAAGGGGTTGACCTTGCCCGTGCGCACACCGGCGACGAACTCGTTGTAGAGGAAGTAGCCATCCTCGATGGCATCGGTCGAGCGGTTGACGGCGCGGTTCAGGGCGATGTCGTAGTCCCAGCCGCCGAACAAGGCCAGGCTGCCGCTCGCGCCCACCACCAGGCGCTCGGCATCGCTGGTCACTTGATTGGTCCGGTTGCCGGCTTCGGTCACGCGCTGACGGATGTCCACCGTGCCGCCGAAGGGCAGGGGCTTGCTCAGGAAGGGGTTGATGGCCGCGGTCGGCACCGCGGTGATTTCGATCGGGTTGGGGCTGGCCACGTACTGGGTCGTGGTCTTGCTCTTCAGCACCTCGGCGAAGAGCTGGTGCTGCTCGTTCAGCTGAAAGACACCGCGGCCCAGGAAGGCGAGCTTCTCGGATTCGGGGTAGAGCTCGGTGTCCTGCATGTAGTCGAAGCTGCAGGCCTCGGACAGGTTGTCGGGCGCGTAGACCGTGGCCGGCGGGTTGCAGGCCGGGGCCGAGAGGTTGATGGTGCGCTGGGTCAGCGGCTTGCCGTTGAAGTTGAAGCCGGCGGCGTTGAGGGCATCGAGCTGCACCTTGCGTGCGGCGGCCCGGCTGGCCAGGCGGATGTTGCCGGGGAAGGTGCGGCTGCTCATGTAGAAGGGCAGGGTGCTGGCCAGCGGACGCTCCTTCAGAAAGTCGCGCTCGCTGCTGCGCAGGGCGCCGAGCTTTTGCGCGTCGATCACGCCGAAGACATTGAAGCGGTCCTTGGCCAGGTCACCGAAGCCACCGCCCAGCGAGGCGGCCGTCTTCTCGGCGCCACCCTCTTGGGTGCGCGAGGCGTAGACGTTCACATCGGCACCGCGGTAGTCCTTGCGGGTGATGAAGTTGATGACGCCGCCGATGGCGTCGGTGCCGTAGATGGCCGAGGCGCCGTCCTTGAGGATTTCCACGCGCTCGATGGCGCCGGCCGGGATGTTGTTCAGGTCCACGCCCGAGTTGTCGCCGGGCGAGGCGAAATTGGCCATGCGCCGGCCGTTCAGCAGCACCAGGGTGCTGGAGACGCCGATGCCGCGCAGGTTCGCGCCGTTGAAGCCGCGCTGGCCGCCGGTGCTGTCGGTGATGGAGGCGCCATCCGTCAGGCCGGCGGCATTGCCGCTGATGGATTTCATGATTTCGGCCGCCGTGGTGGCGCCGGTCTTGTCGATGTCGCTGCGCTTGAGGGTCTGCACCGGCAGGGCAGTCTCGCCCTCCAGGCGCTTGATGCTGGTGCCGGTGACTTCCACACGTTCCAGTTTCGCTTCCTGGGCTTGGACGCTGCTCAGGAATTGGCTGCCGAGCAGCAGCATGGCGGCCTGGGCCAGGCGCTGGGGTTGAAAGAGTCGATGCGGCTTGCGGGCTTGCGTCATGGTGGAACCTTGGAGGAGGGAGAAGTGAACAGGTGAAGGGGTGAACAGGTGAGGGGGACGAACAACCTTGGGCGCCGGGGTGGCTGGGGTTTGAACGGACTCTAGAAGTGGCCCTCGTGACTTGCCTATGGGGTTTTGGCGCCTCGGTCGCTTGCGTGTAAATGCATGTCGCAAGCGCGCAAACCTCGATGAACAGGGGTGAAACGCGCTTGCATGGATGCGACACGCACTTGCGCTTTGCGTCCTTTGCAGGCGCTGCAGCGGGCCAACCCGCTGGTTTTGCGGCGCGCGCGCTGACAGACTGGCGCCATGCAAACCCCAAGCCACTCCATCGCATCCGGTGCGCGCGCCGCAGGCCGCCGTCGCTTTTTGCTGGCCTCGCTGCTCGCCTCGCTTCTGGCCAGCACGGGCCTCTTCGCCACGCCCAGCCATGCGCAAACTTCGGCTGAAGCGGCTCCGCGCGGCACGGCCATCGTCATCGGCGGCGCCCTGAAGTACGACAACGACGCGGTCTGGAAACGCATCGTTGACGAGGCCGGCGGCCCCGGCGCGCGCTTCGCCGTGTTCGCCACGGCCGCCGCCAACCCCGAGCGCAGCGCCGGCCAGATCATCGAAGCCTTGCAGCGCCAGGGCGCCCGCGCCGAACACATCCCCGTGGCGCCGCGCCTGGCCGGCAGCGATGTGGCCGCTGCCGTGCGCGACCCGGCCCTGCTGGCCAAGGTGAATGCGGCGCAAGGCGTGTTCTTCTCGGGCGGCGCGCAAGAGCTGATCGTTGACAGCCTGCAGCCCGGCGGCCAGCCCACGCCCATGCTCGAGGCCATCTGGGCGCTCTACCGGCGCGGCGGTGTGGTGGCTGGCACCAGCGCCGGCGCGGCCATCATGAGCAGCACGATGTTTCGCGACGCGCAGGACTCGCTCAAGGTCTTGAAAGGTCAGCTGCGCCGCGGCCAGGAGGTGGACCGCGGCCTGGGCTTTGTCGGCCCCCATCTCTTCATCGATCAGCATTTCCTCAAGCGCGGCCGCATTGGCCGCCTCCTGCCCCTGATGCAGGCCGAGGGCTATCGCCTGGGCCTAGGCGTGGAAGAGAACAGCGCCGCCGTGATCAAGGGCGAGGCCCTGGAGGTGATCGGTGCGCGCGGCGTGCTTCTGGTGGACCTGGGCGATGCCCGCCGCGATGCGCGCTTGCCCGCCTTCAACATCCGCGGCGTGCGCCTGAGCTTTCTCGACCGCGGCGACCGCCACCATCTGGGCCGCGGCGAGACCACGCCCTCGGCCGCCAAGCGCGCCGGCCACAAGATCGACCCGCGTGCGCCGGACTTCAAGCCCTTTTTCACCCAGCAGCCGTTCCTGATGGACATGTTGGGCGACAACACGATTGCCAACGCCATGGCCCAGCTGATCGACAGCCCCTTCCAGGAGGTGCTGGGCCTGGCCTTCGCCGGCCCGCGCACGGTGCCTGTATCGGCATCGGCATCGGCATCGGCAGCGAGCGCGACGGGCAGTGAGTCGGACAGCGAGCTGGGTTTTGAGTTCCGCCTCTACAAAGGCCCGGACAGCCTGGCCTGGTTCACCGGCGCCCTGGGCGGCGAGGACTACACCGTTCTGAATTTGCGCCTCGATGTGCTGCCGGTGCGGGTGCAGCAGCCCTTCTACAAGCCCATCAGCCCCATGCCTTGAGCCGAGTCCGCGCGGCTCGCGCGCGGTCTACCTCTGAGTCGTTCTCGATCTCGGCCCTGGGCTCTCGCCCAGCCGAGCGGGGCAGGGCTATGCCCGCCCAACTACCCCAAGCACTTTCACTTCTTCATCCACACCCTCATGCGCCGCCAACTTCATGCCCTACCGCCGGCCCATGCCGGCAGCGCCCGCCAGCTGCACAGCCTGCATTTCGGTGCGGGCCAGAGCGGCCGCAAGGTCTACATCCAGGCCTCGCTCCATGCCGACGAGGTGCCGCCCATGCTGGTGGCCCAGCATTTGAAAGATCGATTGCTGGAGTTGGAGGCGGCCGGCCATCTGCCCGGCGAGATCGTGCTGCTGCCCCTGGCCAACCCCATTGGCCTGGCCCAGGAGCTGCAGGGCACGTCCTTCGGCCGCTTCGATCTCAGCACCGGCGTCAACTTCAACCGCGGCTATCAACACCTGACCCCGTCCCTGCTGCCGCGCCTGCAGGGGAAGCTGGGCGCCGATGCCGCGGCCAATGTGCGCACGGTGCGCGCGGCTGCCCAGGCCCTGCTGGCCGAGCGGCCCGTGGCCACCGAGACCGAGACCCTCAAGCGCCTGCTGCAATCCCTGGCCCTGGATGCCGATGTGGTGCTGGACCTGCACTGCGACAACCAGGCCGTGCTCCATGTTTACACCGGCACGCCCCTGGCCTCGGCCCTGGCGCCGCTGGCCGCGCGCCTGGGCGCCCAGGCCTATCTGATCTCGCGCGAGTCGGGGGACGACCCTTTCGATGAATCCCTGGCCCGCCACTGGTGGGAGCTGGCCGAGCACTTCGGCCCAGCCACGCCGGTGCCCCTGGCCTGCCTGGCCGCCACGGTGGAGCTGCGTGGCGAGACCGAGGTGTCGCACGAGCTGGCCGCGGCCGATGCCGCCGCCCTGATCGAGTTCCTGCGCGACACCGGCGATGTGGCGGATCGCCCGCCTGCCGCGCTCCAGGGCCTGGCCTGTCCCGCCACGGCGCTGGAGGCGGTGGAGCCCATCGTCGCGCCCCATGCCGGCGTGCTGGTCTTCCTCAAGGCGCCCGGTGATCGCGTCGCCGCTGGCGAGGCCGTGGCCGAGCTGATCGATCCCTTGAGCGAGCAGCGCAGCCTGCTCTGCGCCCGCGCCGCGGGCCTGATGTTTGCCCGGGTGTCTCGGCGTTATGCCAGCGCCGGTATGCGGGTCTGCAAGGTCGCAGGCGCCATTCCATTCCGCAGCGGCAAGCTGCTTTCCATGTGAGCCCGGCCATGTCCACGCCCATCACGCCTGCGAACCCCGCAAGCCCCTCCGCCAAGCCCCTCAAGTTCCCCAACACCTTTGTCCTGCTGTTCGCCTTGCTGGCCCTGATCGCCCTGGCCACCTGGGTGCTGCCCGGCGGCCAGTACCAGACGGAGTTGGTTGATGGCAAGAAGGTGATCGTGGCCGATTCCTTCCGCCACATCCCCAGCCAGCCGCAAGGCCTGGTGGCCTTGATGACGGCGCCGATCAAGGGTTTCGTCGAGGCGGCCCTGATCATCGGCTTTGTGCTCATCGTTGGCGGCGCGTTTTCGGTCCTGCAGCGCAGCGAGGCCATCGACGCGATGATCAAGTCCGTGGCCCGCGCCCATCGGCACTCGGCCCTGGTGCGCGCCGGCCTGATCCCGCTCTTCGTTGGGCTGTTCTCCCTGGGTGGCGCCACTTTCGGCATGGCCGAGGAGGCGATTCCCTTTGTGCTGATCTTCATCCCCCTGGCCCTGGCATTGAAGTACGACAGCATCGTCGGCGTGGCGATTCCTTTCGTCGGCTCGCAGATCGGTTTTGCCACGGCTTTTCTCAACCCCTTCAATGTCGGCGTGGCCCAGAACATTGCCGGTGTGCCCATGTTCTCGGGCCTGGGCTACCGCCTGGTCTGCTGGCTGATCTTCACCACGGTGACCATCGCCTTTCTGATGTGGTACGCCGCCCGCGTGCAGCGCGACCCGCGCCTGAGCCCCTGCTTTGAACAAGACCAGGAGCGCCGCCGCCACCTGGACCTCAGCAGCTTCGAGCAGTTCGAAGGCCTGCAGCCGCGCCACAAGCTGGTGCTGGGTCTGTTCGTGCTGACGCTGCTGTCCATGATCGTCGGCGTGGTGCGCTTCGGCTGGTACATCGAGGAGATCGCAGCCCTGTTCCTGGTGATGGCCCTGGCCGTGGGCCTGGTGGCGCGGCTCTCGGCCGAGGACTTCGTCGCCGCCTTCATGCAAGGCGCCAAGGACCTGGTCAGCACCGCCCTGGTGATCGCCCTGGCCAAGGCCACCGTGGTGCTGATGCGCGACGGCCACATCATCGACACCGTGCTGCACAGCCTGGTGCCCCTGGTGGAATCGAGCAGCCCCATCTTCTCGGCGCAGAAGATGTTTCTGATTCAGTCGGTGATCAACTTCTTCATCCACTCCGGCACCGGCCAGGCTGCCCTGACCATGCCGGTGATGGCGCCGCTGGCTGATCTGGTGGGGGTGAGTCGGCAGACCGCCATCCTGGCTTTTCAGTTCGGCGAGCTGACCACGCCGGTCATCCCCACCTCGGGCATCACGGTCGGCGTGCTGGCCCTGGCCGGCATCCCCTGGAGCCGCTGGGCGCGCTGGATGCTGCCCCTGCAGCTGGCCTACCTGCTGCTGGCCTTGCTGCTGCTGGCGGTGCCGAGCTGGATTCAGTGGCACTGAGCCCGTGCCGCCCGCCGCTTGCCGTACAGTGACCGCGTGAACGGCGACACCTCGATCTCCACCCGCATGCCGGCGTCTGAGCCGCAGGCGGCCGCGTTCGCCTCTGAGACGGCTGCGCACTGCCGCTGCGCGCTCTTGCTGCTGCCCGGCGCCGCGCTCTTGTCGGTGGCCGGCGTGCTGGAAGCCTTGCAGCGTGCCAACGCACTGCAAACGGCCTGCCGCTACGACTGGCGCTGCTTCACGCTGGAGGGCCAAGCGCCCGCCTGGCCCGGCCTGGCGCTGCTGGCGCCCGAGACGGTGCCGCTGCGTGGCGAAGTGGGGGGCGAAGAGGGGGGCGAAGAAGGCAGTGAAGAAGGTGGCGGCGCAGGGCTGGGCGCCGAGCTCCTGCTGGTCTTCAGCGGCGAGGCTGCGCTGGATGATGAACGCCTTTTGTCCTGGCTGCGCCGGCAGGCGCAGCTCGGGGCCGAGCGCATGGCCATCGCCGGCATCGATGGCGGCAGCGCCTGGCTGGCCGCTGCCGGCCTGCTGGATGGCGAGCGCGCCACCGTGGCCAGCGAATGGATCGAGGCCTTGCAGGAAGAGCAGCCGGCCGTGGTCTGGAGCGACAAGGTCTGGGAGATGAATGCTTCGGGCCTGCGCATGAGCTGTGCCGGCGGCAGCGCCAGCCTCGATCTGATGACCGCCTGGCTGGGCCGCCGCCACGGCGAGCGTCTGGCGCAAGACCTGACCCTGGCCCTGGGCCTGGAGCGCGCGCGGGGGCGCGATGAGCGCCAGCGCCGCCCCGTGGCCGAGCAGCGCGGCAACAGCCCCAAGCTGGCCGAGGCCCTGAGCCTGATGGAAGCCAATCTGGCCGAACCCCTGCCGACCGAGGAGGTGGCGCGCCTGGTGGGCGTGTCGCGCCGCCAGCTCGAGCGCTTGTTCAAGCAGCACCTCGACGCGCTGCCCTCGCGCTACTACCTGGAGCTGCGCCTGAACCGCGCGCGCCGCCTGTTGCAGCAGAGCAGTCAGTCGATTCTGCAGATCGGTCTGAGCTGCGGTTTTTCCTCGGGCCCGCATTTTTCAAACGCCTACAAAGCCCATTTCGACAAGACCCCGCGCGACGAGCGCAGCCAACGCGCGGCGGCCTGGCGCCGCCCGGCAGGAGAGATCCCCCCATGAACCTCATTGAGCCGCACGATCCGCGCGCGCTGGTCTTGCGCCCGGTGGCGCTGCCCGACCTGGCGGCGCTGGAGCGCATCGCCGCCGCCAGCGAGCACGGCATCAGCTCCTTGCCGCATGACCGCGAGCAGCTGCGCCAGCGCATCGGCCATTCGATCGAGTCCTTTGCCAGCGCCGACGATGCCAGTGGCGAAGAGCGGTATCTCTTTGTGCTGGAGGACCTGGCCCGGGGCGAGGTGGTGGGCTGCAGCGGCATCGCCGCCAGCGCCGGTTTCCATGACCGCTTTTACAGCTACCGCAATGAGTTCGTGGTCCACGCCAGCGCCGCCCTGGGCGAGAGCCACCGTCTGCACACCCTGCATCTGTGCCATGACCTGACCGGCTACACCTTGCTCACCTCCTTCTACATCGACCCGGCCTATGCCGAGGGCCCGGCGCCGCAGCTGCTCTCGCGCGCCCGCCTGCTCTTCATCCTGCGCCATCTGGAGCGCTTCAACGACCGCATCGCGGCCGAGAGCCCGGGCCTGGCCGACGAAGCCGGACAAAGCCCATTCTGGGACGCGGTGGGCCGGCGCTTTTTCGACATGGACTACCCGCAGGCCGAGGCCGTCACCGGCGGCCGCAGCAAGTCCTTCATTGCCGACCTGATGCCGCAGTCGCCCATCTACGTGCCCCTTCTGCCTGAGGCCGCGCAGTTCGCCATCGGCCAGCTGCACCCGGTCGGCGAGCTGCCGTTCTCCATCCTGCAGGACGAGGGCTTTGATGCTGACAGCTATATCGACATCTTCGACGGTGGCCCCACGGTCGAGGCCAGCCTGCACCTGCTGCGCAGCGTGCGCCACGCCCGCGAGCTGAGCGTGCGCGCCGACGCCATGGCCTTGGGTCAGCCGATCTGGCACTTGGCGGTTCACAACGCCCGGCCGGGCTTTCGCGCCGTTTTGGCCGAGCTGCCACCGGCCGCCCAGGCCTTGGCGCCCGGCCATGAAGCCGTGCAACGCCTGGGCCTGAGCGAGGGCCAAAGCCTGTGGGTGACGCCGCTGCAGCCCGAAGCCTTAGAAAGGAGCCGGCCATGAGCGCCGCAGCAGCCACTGACTTCGGCCGCCTGCGCCCCTGGCGCGCCGAAGACGCCGCCCACATCCGCGCGGCCGGCTGGCGCAACCAGACCGGCGCCGCCCTGCAGCTGGACGCCCCTGCCGAGCAGTGGCTGCTGCTGGCCGACCCGGTGGACGAGCGGCCACTGGCCTGCCTGCGTCTGGTGGCGCGCCTGGGCCTGGCGCCGCTGCCGCGCTACAGCTACCACCTGGGCCAGATCGTCCACGCCGCCGCCGAGCTGGGCCTGTTTCGCGCCCAGCCGACCTTGCTGCTGGGCAACGACCACACGGGCGAGAGCGAGCTGGCCGATCTAGCCTGCGCGCCGGAGCTGGATGCGGCTCAGCAGCAGGCCGCCCTGCAGCGCCTGATGCGCGCGGCCCTGGAAACCATGGCCGCCCAGCCTGAGCGTTATGGTCGCCAGCTCCTGATCGAACTGGCCGGCCCCCGCGATGCGTCCGGCGCCTCGCCCTTCTGGCAAGGCCTGGGCGCGCATTTCTTCAGCGGCGACCCGGCCGCCGCCGAATCGCGCCTCGGCGAAGCCTGGCGCAGCCACCTCGCCGCCTTGCTGCCGCGCCAGACCTTGTACCTGTCCTTCCTGAGCCCCGAGGCGCAAGCCGCCGTGGGGCAGGTGGGTGATGCAGGCCGTGCAGCGGCAGCGGCAGCGGCCTCACTCGGCTTTGCCGATTCCAGCCATGTGCGGATTGATGATGGTGGGCCGGTCTGGGGCTTGCGGCTGCGCTGACGCAGGGGTCGTCGACCGCAAGTTCAATGCCCAGATTGGGCCGGGGTGGCCGCGCGAAGCGCGTCCAGGGCCTCGGTCAGCACGGCGTCCCCCATCGTCCGCCGAATCAAGTCGTGGAGCTTGCCCTCCGAAAACTCCTTCCAGCTGCACTGGGTGGAGCCGGATGCGTGGGCATAACGCCCGGTGGCGGCGCAGAGGGTGCCGTTGTCAAAGAGGAAGAGTTCGTAGAGATCGCCGCCCGGGATGTCGAGCGTCCAGCTTCGAAGGGTCTTGGGAGCGGTGTATCTGCGGGGCACCATGCTTGAGCTTGGGCGGGCCTGCTTGTTCCTGAAGAGCCGGGTCACCCATTGGATGAACACGCGGCGCATCAGCGAAGGCCCGATTCCGCAGCGAGGGACGGCGCGCTGCCGAGCTCGTAGGCCAACACATGAGGTCCGTGGGTCACGAACATCCGCCCTTGGGCAAGCGCAATGCCGCCCGCTGAACAGGGCTGTGTCTTGAGTCGAATCTCGGATTCAGGCGCGCCGGAACTGGCGTCGATACGGCAGATGACGCCATCATGGCTCAGATAGAGCAGGCCCTGTTCGCCGACCGGCAGCGGTGCGCCGCACAGGCCCCGCGCTTCTTGCTTTTGCCAGGCGATGGACATGGACAGCTTCTCGCCAAAGAAGCCTCGAGACGCCTTCACGTCAAGGGCAGTGATGGCGTCGGCGCCTGTCCCGTGGCTGTCGCGCCAGACGTAGAACCGACCTTCGCTCGGGCCTTGCACCAGTCTGAGCGTTTGGTTCTGATCTTCGAGCGGCAGTTCGGCAAGCAGCTTGCCACCCGCCGCATCACGGATCTGAAGCGCGCGGCTGTTGCAGACATAGAGTCGCTTGCCCGAGACGATGGGGTTGTAAAAGTAGAGGCTGTCCGTGATCGACCACCCGCTCTTGCCGGTCTCAAGCGACAGGCTGTGAAGCGAGCATCTCGAGGGCTCGTCCATCCCGGTGCTGGCTGCGGCGCTGTGGAACACGCGGCCATCGGCCATCGTGAGTGGATAGGCGTGGCCGCCGCCCTCGAACTTCCACAAGGTTTCGCCCGAGTGCCGGTTCAGGCACCAGGTGAACTTCGCTCCGCCCGCGATCTCGGCAAAGACCAGTCGATCACCCGACAGAACAGGCACGCCGATATTCCTTCCGCACTCCGGCCCCCGCCAGATCAGCTGCCCTTGCGCGTCGAGCGCATGAATGGAGCCGTCAAAGCTGCTCCAGTAGGTGATGTCGCCAGCGGCGATCGGCTCGTTGCCGACGTGATCGATCAGACAGCTCCAGATTTCACGGCCCGTCGCCGCCTCGAAGGCGCACAGCTTGCTCTGAAAAAAGCCTGCTTTTTCATAGTGAAAGCAAGCAAGAACCCGGTCACCGGCGATGACCGGCCGCCGTGCCTGAACGCGCCGTTCCTTCGGCAGTTTGAAAGACCATTTCAGTTGTGCCTCCATCAGAACCCTGACCTCCTCTCAGGTGGAAAACGTGTGAATTGAGCTTCAAGTAGCGGCTGGGCAAGCAAGGCCAAGAATGAACTGGGGCGATTCACTCGGGCAGAGGGAGCGTGTTGTACCGACTACGGCTGCCGGTAAATGACAGCGACCATTCGCCATCGGGCTTGAGCATCCAACGCTCGACAACTTCTGGATCGGGATACGCCAGTCTGGATAGATTCCCAAAAGCCTCTCGTCCATCTGGCATGAACTGTTCATGCGCGTAGCGGATCAATCCATCGGAATGTTCGAAGACCTGCACCTGCCCGCCATGTTGTGCTCTGCTTATCAGGGTGCTCGGGAGGTTTGCAACTAGCGTCAGCAGTGCTGCTCGAATGGGGATCTTTTCAACGCCATAGTCGAACAACAGGGCAGTAACTTCCGCTTCTCCATACAGAAAGAACTGTTCGTAGTACTGTTCGTCAAACTCAGTGTGATTTCGTGCAACTCTCAGACGACCTGCTTCATCAAACCCATACAAATGTTTGTGCTGCGTTGATGCAGGCCTCCTTATGCTTCCCGCACCCCTACGCGATGAGTCGTCAAGGAAGTAGAGCGGATCAAGTTCATATCGCGGTAGAGATGAACTCCACTCCCAGCGTGTGACGGTATGCGCAGCGTCGTCTCGCAGTTCAGCGTACTGGGATCGCGCACTGGAGAGGCATTCGTCCAGTCGCGCCAGTTCACTCAATTGCCGTTCGACCAGGCTCGAGAGGCGGTTGGGTAGATCGTCGTCGCGCATGTGAGGCCTAACTTGTTGCATGTCGATCTTTAACGAATTTTGCACAACATTTGAGCATGCTCACGAGGCCAAGACCGGCCTCGCAAACCCGATCAGCTTTCCTGCCCTGTACCGAGTTGTGTGTCATTGCATACGTCGGCTTACTCATCCAGAAACTTCCAGGTATCCGCCCCGTCAAACCTGCGCACGCGCACGGAGGCGATCAGCTGCGGATCGAAGTTGCCGAGGTGGACGCCATGTTTGGCGCCGTGTTCGGGTGCAATGGGCTCCCAATGGGTCACGCTGCCGCAGTGGGCGCAGCGCATGGTTCGCAGGGTCTTGTCGCCTTGGACGTAGGCCTGTTGCGGTAGCGCGCCTGGCGCGGTTTCGATCTTCACCGCGCCCCACTCAAAGTACACCCAGGGTCCGCCGACCCGGCGGCACAGCGAGCAGTTGCAGGAGGTGGCCGTTTCGGGCGTCTTGGGCAGGGTCAGGCGGACGGCGCCGCAATGACAGGAACCTTGGTGCTGAAGATGTTGCATCTTCTCTTGCTGCCGCTGCTGTTGCTTCTGCATGGTCGGAGGCCTCTGGCTTGGTGGGTCAAAGAGGACGGCGGAATGACTGAATGACTGAGTGAATGGAGGGATGCAGGGACGGATGGAAGAGAACGAGCGTAGGGGTTTGCGCGCAAAAAAAGAGTAGCGCAGGCGTGCGAGCAGGGGCAAGGGCAAGGGCAAGGGCAAGGCTAACCGACAACGGCACCACTTGCGTCCGTGCACAGGGCTTGTTTGTCAGTGCTCGGTGCTTGATCGTGTACCGCTCTCAGCTGCGGTTGCCCTTGGCTTTCAAGGCTTCAGAGCCCGCGCATCCTGAAGCGCCGGCGGTGGGCCCCGGCGCCCTCTTAGCAATTCTTTAGACAAGACCTGCAGGCCTTGCGCGAGCATGGTCCGCTGCGGTTCTGGGTTCTTCTATCCACTCACTCACTTATTCAGTCAATCAATCGTTCCCCCACTCATACATGAACAGGGGCGGTGCGCCGGTGGCCCCATGGACCGGGCTCCGGTGCAGGGGCTGGTGTGCAGGCCCTGCCGCTGCACCGAGCGGGCCACTGGATCACCATGCGTTTATCCCTTGTTTCGAGCTGGCCCAAAAGCAAGTTTGTCCTCGCGCTGCGTGAGAGCTTTCTCGCCATGCTGCCGGTCTTCCTCCTGCTGCAGGGCATGGGCCTGGGCCTTTCGGCCCTGGAGCTGAGTGATGCGGCGAACTCCAGCGTTCTGCGGCATGTGCTCAGCTCGGTGCTGGGCTTTCAGCAGTATTTCTGGCCAGTGGCCATGTCGGTGTCCACGGCCATTCACCTGGCCAGAGCCTATGGGGAGGACCCGATCTACACCGTGGTCCTGACCTTGTCGCTGATGTTGCTGGCGCTCCAGTCCTCACAGGGGCTGGGCGAGTCGAAGCAGAACTGGGCTTGGATGATGCTGGGCTCGGTGCTTTTGCCCGGTGCCTCGGTGACCTGCATGCACGGGCTTTCGCGTTGCATGCCGCGGCTTGAGTTTGGCGGGCTGGGGCAGGCCTCGCCAGCCATGGCGCGCACCTTGACCCAGGGTCTGCACTTCGCCTTGGCCCTGTGCCTGCTGGCGTGGCCAGCGCTGCTCTTGCCCCACAGTTCGGGCCCGCTGGAGGGCATCTTTGAGTGGATGCCGCAGTGGCTGGCCTGGTTGCTGCTGACGCTGCTGAGCAATATGGCCTGGTGGATGGGCATGAACGGGGCCGGCATCATGGATTGGGCCACGGGCAATGCCTTGCAGCGCGTGCAGGCCATCCCCGGGGTCTCGCTGCTCGATCTGGACAACAGCTTCAATTACATCGGGGGCTCGGGCTCGACCCTGGCGCTGCTGGTCTGGCTGGTCTGGTTCCAGCGGCACAAAGCCGGCCCCAAGGTGTGGCGCTGGGCCTTGCCCCTGCATCTGTTCAACATCAACGAGGTGTTGACCTTTGCCTTGCCGGTGGTGGGCAACTGGCTGTTCTTCATTCCCTTTGTCTTCGCGCCCACGATCAGCGCCTGGGTGACCTACGCGGTGGTCGTGCAAGGGCAGTGGATTCCAGCCAGCGGGTCGTGGGAGGTGATTTGGACGATTCCCCATTTCTTGAAGCCATTGATGATGGCGGCACCGGTGGCCAAGGTCTGGGCCCTGCAGCTGCTGCTGTTCTTGTTGACCCTGCTGCTGTACCGCCCCTTCGTCAAGCGATGGGTGCAAAGAGAGCAGCTGGGCGAGCCCGCATGGGATCTGGCCAATCGCATGAACTTGGGGCCGGAGCTGGAGCTCTATTCGGAGGCCCGCTTCGTCAAGCGGCAGGAGGCCCAGCATGAGTGGGGGCGTCAGGCACAGGCAGCGCTCAAGCTGCTGCGAGAGGGCGGTTTGAGCATGCACTACCAGCCCAAGCTCGAAGTGCAGACGGGCCGTGTTGTGGGCTTTGAGGCCTTGCTGCGATTGCAGGACGCCAACGGCCGGCCTGTGGCGCCGCAGCACTTCTTGCCGGCCCTGGAGCGTGTGGGTTTTGGTGACCTGCTGGATTTGTGGGTGGTGCGCCAGGTGGTGGAGGACATGCGAGGCTGGCGCGCGCAGGGCCTGGATCTGCCGGTGGCTGTGAACCTCACCGCCGCCACTTTGGGCGATGCCGAGGCCTTTGCGCTCCTGATGAATGCGCTGCGCAGCCTGCCGCCCGGTGGCTTGCAAGTGGAATTGCTGGAGAGCAGCCTGATCGATGAGTCGTCCCTGGTGCGGGAGCGGCTGGTTCAGTTGCGTGAAGCCGGCGTGCGGGTGTTTGTGGACGATTTCGGGACCGGTTACTCCAACCTCGCCTTGTTTCATGTGGCCGAGGTGGATGTCGTCAAGGTGGACCGTTCGCTCTTGCTGGCGGCCTCCGAGCCGCGTGGCGAGCGGCTCTACCGCGAGGTCTGCAGCATCCTCCATCGCCTGGGCTATGACGTGGTGGCCGAGGGTGTGGAGACGGTGGCAGAGCGCGATTTCGTGGCGCAGTGCGGCGTCAGCGCCATCCAGGGCTGGTGGGTCGGCAAACCTGTGCCTTCCAGCCAGGTGCCTGAGATGCTGAAAGGCCTGGCCCTGCGCTTTGGCGTGGCCTGATTGCGGCAGGCCTCGGCCTGCCTCTTCCAGGCTCTTCCTGGCTCACACGCCCAAAGCGAAGCGCCCATCCGGCGCCGGCAGATCCGGCCCGTCGAGGCGATGGAGCGGCCGCCCGGCCCGGTCGTACCAAAGCTGCAGTTCGCTGCCTTCCACACGCAAGAGGGCGAAGCCATCGCCAGGGAAGTCCGTCCAGGCGCTGACGCGGCAGCGCAAGACCTGACCCTCGGGGCCATCGAAGGTGAACTCGTCAGGCTCGGCCAGGGCCTCGACATCGGTGATGGCAAACGGCCAGGGTGCATAGAGGGCCGAGCTGTGGATGCTGTGCAGGCGGACGGTTGGGCCCTGGGCCTCGCCATTGGCGTCCAGCGCGCAGATCTCGGCGCTGACGAAGCCCGAGCGGTGCTCGTCGCCGGAGAGAAACACCACCCCGTCGGCCTGCTGGGCCCAGAGCTCGGCCAGCAGAGATTTCAGGCTGGCCGGGTAGCCGCACCAGGCGTCCGAGTGCAGGGCGCTGGCCGCATGCTCCTGGCAGGTGCGGCGGCGTGGCAGCAGCAGGGAGCCGGTCAGCACCAGGCGGGGGCGCTCGCGATGGCTGCGCAGCCAGTGGGCGAACGCCGCTTCCTGTTCCGGGCTGAAGATGCGGGCTTCGCGCCAGTTGCCGCTGTGCCGGGGTTCGCGCTCGGTGCGGGTGTCGCCGATGAAAAAAGCCGCGCCGCGCCAGACGAAGTCGTGCCAGAAATGCTGGAACAGCCCCGGGCGCTCCTGCTCGTCACCGGGCTCCCAGCGCGCCGCCCAGGCGGCGGCCACCGCCGCCTCAAAGAAGGGGCCGCGGCGCAGGCCGCCAGGCGCCGAGGGGTCAGCGACGGGCTCCCAATTGTCTTCGATCTCGTGGTCGTCGGGTGCGTGGACGATGCGCGCCAGGGTGGGTGGCAGATGCCGCACCAGACCGGCCTTGAAATGCTGGTAGGGCTTGGCATAACGCTCGATTCGCGTGCCCGCATCGGCCAGGCCGCCGCTGGCATCGGCATAGATCTCATCGCCGGCCAGCAGCAGCAAGGACAGCTCAGCCCCGCGCGCATGCTCGCGGCTGAAAGCCAGCAATCGAGCCAGCGAGGCCTGGGCCGGGCCCACCAGCTCGGGCGCGGTGTCGGCCGGCTGGCGGGCATCGAGCACGCCCGGCGGGTACTGGCAGGCGGCCAGTACCAGGCTCAGGGCCTGGCCAGGCCGGGCCTGCTCGGGCTGGGTGTCGGGCCGCTGTACGAGGGCGTGGCGCCAGCTCAGCGGCGGCTGGGCCAGGGCGTCGCGCAGGGCGTCTTCCAGGCCCGGTGGCGGCCGCTCGCCCTCGCGGCGCGGCGTGCGGGCGTCGGCGTAGACGAGAAGGCAGAGCAGGGCGGCATCTTCATCGGGCCTGCCCTCGAAGAAGTCCATCGGGATGGCATGGCGCAGCGGCTCGCCGGGCAGGGGCTCGCGCGTGCCATCGCCGGCCGGTTTCTCAAACACCTGCAGCATCGCCTGGCTGGCCAGCGGCGCATCGGGCTGCAACGGCTGCCATTCATCGGCACTCACGCGCCGCATCGGCAGCCAGGCCCAGAGCCGTGGCCAGCCCAGCTCGGGCTGCAAGGCGGTCAGCACCAGGGCCAGGTCTTGCCCGGCCGGCGCGTCGGTGTCGGGCTGGGCGGCGGGTGCCGCACGGTGGCGCACTTCCAGACGGTGCAGGGGCGGGTGGGCGCTGCGCAGTTCCGGGTCGAGCCTCTGTGCTTCGGCGGGGGGGAGACGCTGGGGTATCACGACAAGCCCTCCTTCAGGAAGCCGATGATGTGGGGGAAGACGCGTTGCTCGATGTGGCGGCCGATCAGGCAGTCCTGGTGGCCATGCTCGGCGATCACGCGGAAACGGTAGCGGCCCGGCGCCACCTGCTCGTAGAGATCGGCCGTCAGCTCGGCGCTCTCGGCCTGGCAGAGGCCGTTGTCCTGGCCGTGGATGGACAACACCGGGAACTGCTGCAGCTGGGCCAGGGTCTTGGCCATGTCATCGAGGTAGAGGCTGGCGCCGCTCCAGTCGGTGATCTCGTTGCTGCGCGCGAAGTTGATGGCTTGCGCCACCGTGTCCATGTTCAGCGGGCCGAAATGGTCATCGATGAAATCGAACACCGGCTGATCGACATTGCCGATGGCGAAGTCGCGCCCGTAGAGCAGGTCCATGCGGTGGCGGGTGGCCGTCCACGGCGTTTTGCGCAGGCTGGGGAAGGGCGGGTTCTCGATGTCGAACTCCTTGTCCGGGTAGGGCAGGCTGGACAACAGACGGTCGATCAGTTGGTCCCTCAGGCCCGCCGGCTCGCTCGGGCGGAAGCTGTAGTCGTCCAGTGGCAGGTAGGGCCGGATGTACTGCATCAGATGCGCCCGCAAGCTGTTGGTCGGCGAGAAGATCATCTTGGGCGTGACCTGCGAGATCACCAGCCGGCGGATCAGCCCGCCGGCCATCAGCTTCTGCCGCAGGGGGTAGAAGTGCTCGAAGAGCTGGGCTTGAGGCTGCAGCAAGGCCATGTGCAGCATCACCGAGCCCATGCAGTGCGCGAGCACGTCGATCTGGGGCTTGCCGCTGGCGCGCAGCACATGGTCCACCGCCACCGGGATGTCGTTGAGCGCGCATTCCTCAAAAGTCCAGGGCAGGCGGGCCGAGGGCATGCCGGCACTGGTGCGCATGTCGGCGATCCAGATGTCGAAGCCGGCGTCCCACAAGAGCTGGGCCGGGCCGGGCTGCACCGAGTGGTGCGCAAAGGTCGTGCCGCTGGCGCTGTAGCCGTGGATCATCAACAGGGGCTGGCCATGGCCGCCCGGTCGCGCGCGGTAGCGGGTCAGGCGCAGGTGCACGGGCTGGTCGTCATCGTCTGCCTCGCGTGTCTGCACCGGCTGGCGCGAGAGCCCGGCCTCGCCACGCCGGCCCACGGCCAGCTCGCAGATCTCGGGCGCCGGCAGGCCAGGCACCTCGGCCGGCAGGCGCTGGGGCTCGCGCGTCGGCGCCGCATCGGGCTTGCGGAAGCTCCAGATGTGCACGCCGATCAGCAAGCGCAGCACATAGCTGAGCAGGGAGCCGACATCGCGCATGGCGCTGGCCAGGTCCTGCTGCTGGGTGATGCGCAGCAGGGGCTGGCCTTGGCGGGCCAGGTAGAAGAGATCCAGGTCCAGCTGCGGCGTGCCGCCGTCCAGGCCTGGCAGCTGCGGCGCCTCCAGGACCATGCGGCTGAGTTGGGTCCAGGGGTTGGCGCGGCGTGTGTAGCTGATGCGCTTCACGCCGTGCAGGGGCTGGGCATAGAGCGGCTGCAGCCAGGCGGGCAAGACCTGACCCGGCTCGGGCCGCTGGGGATGGACGTGGTACTCCATCAAGCGCAGCTGGCCGCCATGGCTGGCCAGGGCCAGGGCGTTGCGGGCCCGCTCAAGAAAGTCCTTGGGTCGAGGGCCGAAACGGGGCTTGGGCGCCTCGCTTTGCTGCAGCTTGTCCATCAAGGCAAACATGCTGTCGCGCCAGCCGCGATTCATGAACCAGGCTTTCAGTGCGCTGCAGCGGCGCTGGCGGTGGCTGCTGCGAGCGCGGTGGAAGACCTGCAGCTGCGCTTGTTCCAGTGGCGCCAGCCAGCGTGCGTCACGGTCCTCGCGCTCGGCATGCATCCAGAGCTTGGCGCCTTGGCGCTGCGGGTCGGCGCTGACGATCATGGGCCGGCCGGGCGAGTCTGGGTCGGCGGCGGTGTCGAAGAGGCGCAGCCGGCTCTGGCCCCCGGGCCCGCTCTGCAAGCGGCGCTGCGGCCCGGGCTGCAGCAAGTCCTGCAGGGCCACCGGCTCAAACACAAAGTTCAGCTCCAGGTACTTGAGCTCGCCGCCCGGCGCGCCGGGCAGGCGCACATAGCCGCCCATGCGCTCGCGGAACTCGGCCAGGGTGGGCTGGCTCGCGGGTGCCTGCTCGGGGTCGATCGGGCGATAGACGGGGCGCGGTGTCAGGTCTTGCTTCTGGCGAGGCTTGCCCTCGACCCAGCCCCAGCGTTGGCGTAAGCCGGCCAGAGCGCGCAGGCTCAAAGCGGTGATGGTCAGCGCCGGGTTGATGCCCACGGCGGCCGGCACGATGGCGCCGTCCAGCACGGCCAGGCCTGGATGCACGGCCTCGCCGAAGCGGCCGCTGAAGACCTGGCCCCATTCATTGACCACGCCGCGGCTGGCCTCGTCGCCCATGGCGCAGCCGCCCAGGGGGTGCACGGTCAGCATGGGGCCGCGCTGGTCATTGATGAGAAAGCTCATCTCGGCCGGCAGCAGCCGCCACATGGGGTTGGCCAGCAGGCGCGCGCCGTGGCGAGCGAGGCGCAGGTTCAGCCAGTCGTGGCGGGCCTGAACGGCGGGGTCTTGCCGGGCTTCGGGCCAGTGCACGCCGAGGGTGCCGGGCTCGGGGGCTTGCTGCTTGCGCGCCGGGCTGTGCAGGCGGCCGATGGCCGCATCCAGGCCCATCACGGCCACTGGCAGCATGCGCGGGCGCCGCGCCACAGGGATGGCATAGGGGTCGTCGAAGCTGAGGCTGCTGCCATGCTCGCTGCGGTCCGGCCGGGCCAGGCCGTGCAGGGTCTCGGCCATGGCAAAGCTCTCTTCAAACGCCCAGCGCATCGGCCCCGGGATGGCCAGGTCCTCGACCACAAAGCCGCCCGCCTCGCGCACATCAATGAGGCCGGTGATGGTGGGGCCGACCTCGCGCTGGGCGGGCGCCTGGTCTTCGTCCGCCAGAGCGTTCAGATCGCTGGGCGCATCGACGGCCAGGGCCAGCACATCGCCATTGCCGCTGAACTGCTCGCCCAGCCGGTCGGACAGGGTCAGGCCTTGCTCGCGCGAGCGCATCAGGATTTCGGTCGAGCCCAGGCTGCCGGCGGCCAGCACCACATGCCGGGCGCGCAGCTGCAGGTCGCGTGGCTCTCGGGCGTTCAGCTTTTCGTCGGTGTGGGACAGGTGCACGGTCCAAACGGGCTCATCGCCCGCGCTGCGCTCCAGATGGCGCACCGTGGCCCCCGTCACCAAGCGCACGCCTTGCGCTTGAGCCTGGCGCAGCAGATTGGTGTCCAGCGATTCCTTGGCGCCCTGGTTGCAGCCGGTGGCGCAGTCACCGCAGGCGATGCAGCGCTCCAGCGGCAGGCCGGCGGCGCTGCGCGGCGCGGCGTCCAGGGCCACAGTGATGGGCACCTGGCGTGCTGGCACGCTGCCCTCGGCGCCCAGCTGAGCCAGCAAGTCAGCGCGGCGCGGGGGGTGGCCGCTCAGGCGGGCGATGGTGTTGGGCTGGCCCTGGGCATCGAGGCTGCCCAGGGCGCGGCCGGCCTGCTCGTACCAGGCCTGCATCTGGCCGGGGTCGCGGCGCAGGGCTTGCGGCCAGCGCTCACCCTCGAAGACCGAGGGCAGGGCGGGCTCCATCACCCCGGCATTGATCAGCGAACCGCCGCCCAGGCCATTGGCCAGAACCACGCACATATCCGGCCCGAGGCGGAAGTCGAACAGGGCCTTGCGGTAGCCCTTGACCTCGGCGCTGCCCGCGGTGGCGAAGCGCACATGGCCGGGCAGATCGGCCATGCGGCGCGGGAAGGCGCCGGGCAGGTATTCCTGGCCGCGCTCGAGCACGGCGATGCGCAGGGGCCGATCGGGGGCATCGGCCGCCGCGCAGCGCGACAGATACTCGGCCGCCGCCGCACCGCCGTAGCCGCTGCCGATGATGAGCACATCGAAGGGTTCGCTGGCCGAGGCCCCGGCGTCCGCCATCTCGGCGAGCAAGACCTCCAGACCGACGGAGATGTCACGGGTGGCGCGTCGTGGACGGGCCGCCCCGGCGGCCGGGTGGGTGTTCGAGTCTGAAGCCGGAGTGGACATCATGAAAACGGTCTCGCGGTGAACAGCCGCGCAGCATAACGGGATGTGCACGCGGGCGGGCCGATCTCGCGCTGCGGCTCGTGGGGTGGCAGAGGCCGGGCATCAGTCCCCGGGGCGTTTCGTCCCAGCCGGGCGGGCACCGAGCACAGGGTGGGCGCGCGTGCGGCCTGGCGGGCGTCCAATGCCTGCATTTGTAAAACTCGGAAGGAAGCTTGCCTCATGAAGATTGCACTGCTGAGCACGGCCCGCTTGCGCCCCCGGGCCGCCGGCTGGCTGTTGGCGCTGCCCATGCTGCTGCTGGGCGCTGCGGCCGTGCAGGCGCAAAGCCCGGTCACGCCGGAGCCTGATCACGGCCGCCTGCTGCACAGCGACGATGCCCGCCTGGCGGCCCACAAGCGGCGGGTCTACGACTTCTGGCGCGATGTGCTGGAGGCGGGCCAGTTGGACCGCGCCGAGCAGTACCTGGCCGAGAACTATGTTCAGCACAACCCCAATGTGCCGAACGGCCGGGCGGGCTTTGTCGAGTTCTTCCGCAAGTTCAGCAAGCCGCGGCCGGTGGCGGCGCGCGTCGAGGCGCCTCTGGTGGCCATCCTGGCCGAGGGCGACCTGGTGAACCTGGTGTTTGTCTCGGTGCATGCCGATCCCAAGGCGCCGGGCCAGACCTACACCAGCACCTGGTTCGATCTCTTCCGCCTGGACGCGCAGGGCCGCATCGTCGAACACTGGGACCCAGACACCCGGCGTTGAGTCTCCGGGCGGCCGCACGCCGGTGGCTCTGTAAAACCCTGAGTGAATGTGCGCTCGAGCAGCCCTCCTTTCCCGCAGAATGCCCCGGTTCAACAGGGAGGATTTTTCGATGCGTCTGCGTTCAACTTTTGCGCTGCTGGCCGTCTCGGCCATGTTCGCCGGCTGCGCCAGCTACCAGCCCATTCCAGCGGATTACAAAGGCCCGACCGCCACCGTGACCGATTCCGGCCGGCTGGAGGACGGCACCAAGGCCCAGATGTTTGTGCTGGCCGAGATCGATGGCAACCGAATCGACAACGCCATCGGCGACAGTGCCCGCGCCAGCCAGGGCAAGGGCTTTGCGCTGACCACGGTGTTCACCAGCCGGGCGCTGCCGGCCCGGCCGATGAAGGTCAAGCTGGTGGCCAGCCACGCCACCGCAGCGCCGATTCAGGCCATGGCCAGCCAGATGGCAGGCACCTGGTATTCGACCGAGGGCGTGGTCGATTTCAAGCCCGAGCCTGACGGCCAGTATGTGGTGCGCGGCGAGCTGAAGAAGCAGGGTTCGACCGTCTGGATCGAGGACGCCAAGACCCGCCAGGCGGTGACCGCCAAGGTGGGTTCTTGAAACGGGAGCGCGCGCCGTCTTTGACGAGCGGCGCGCGCCGGCGCTGCCTGAAACAGTGGGGCGCCAGCGCCGCAGCCCTGGCGTTGCCCTGGGGTTCAGCCGGCGCGAATGGGGTGCCAGGGGCGGGGCCTGGGTCGGCCTTGCTGGCCACCCCGCGCGCGCGTTTCAGCCTGCCCTTTCATCGGGTCAATGGCTACATCCTGATCGACGCCAAGGTCGGCAGGCGGGCCGGGCGCTTGATGTTCGACACGGGCACCGAGTTCCCTTTGTTCATCAACCGCCATGTGCTGCCCATGGCCAAGGACCAGTTCATGGTGCGCGGCCATGCCGCCTCCGGGCAGGCCCTGGTGCTGTACCGGCAGCGCGCGCCCTTGCGCGATCTGGTGCTGGCGGGGGAGCTGGCCTTCGCGCCGCTGGCCGGGCTGCCGCATGCCGACTTCAGTTTTCTCGAGGCCGCCATCAGCGAACGCTTTTTGGGCATGCTGGGCCATGGCTTCAGCCGTGACTACGAGTTCGCGCTGGATTACCAGCAGCAGATCCTGGATTTCTTTGCCCTGCCTGCGGCAGGGGCTGCGGACCCGGAGTCGGGCGAGGTGCCGCAGTACCGGCCGGATCCCGCCGCGGCATTGCTGCTGACCATGCAGTTTCGCCCCACCGGGGTGAACGGCAAGATGCCGGAGTTGGAGATGCAGCTGGGCGGGCAGCGCCTGCGCGCCACCGTGGACACCGGCAACCTGGGCTCCCTGCGCCTGAGCTCGGCCTTGCGTGAGCAACTGGAGGCCCAGGGGCTGCTGCGCGTCACGCCGGGGCGCTATCTGCTGGGCCAGCCCTCGCAGCATCTGCGCGCCAGTCTCAGCGGGCTCAGCATCCAGGGTGTAGCCCTGCCACCCTTGCAGGAGCTGCATCTGACCCTGGACGCCAGCGATGCGCCGGGCCAGGGCCCGCATCTGGGTCTGGGCTATCAGTTCCTCAAATCCTATGTGTCGGTCTGGAACTACCAGCGCTCGGAGATCCGCCTCTACCGGCCTTGAGCTGCGGCGGTGCAGCGAAGAGCAGCGAGGCGAGGCCGGGAAGGCGCGGCCGTGAACGATGTCTCGTTGCGTCGCGAGACCTAGGGTTTTCCCTTGATTTGCGATCGAGTCTTGATCACAATCAAATACCAGTTCAGAACCAGAGGCCCACAAGGCCTGGCGAGAACTGGTGTTGGCACACCCGATTGAAAAACGGGGTCGCAAAGCTTCCGGTCTACGACCGCGGAGGCACTGAATGGTGAACGCCTGGCTGCGCCACAACCCATCAGCCTGCTTCCGCGCGCCACGACAGCGGGGCCGCCACAGCCTGACAAGGAGGACGGGGTCATCCCGGCCTCGACTGCGAACTTGCCCGCGAGTTCGCCCTTCACCGGCGCCGCGTGCGCCCGATCTCAGGCCTGTGTTCATCGTCTGACGCGTTCCGCCCGTTCTCATGGACCGGGCCGGCCTTGCTTGTTGGCGATCGCGATTCCTTTTCCGTTCTTCATTCCGCCTTTTGAGCGGCAGTCCCCGAGGACCGCCGTGCGGCATGCATGGCTGTGCGAATGACCGAATCAACGACGACCGACCGCCTGGACCCCGACGATGTTTGCCTCCCCCGCTGTAGCTGTTTCTTCTTCCGCCCAACGCTACACCCAACGCTCCACCCAACGCTCCACCCAACGCTCCACCCAACGCTCCACCCAAGCCACGCCGGCCGCGCAGCGCACCGGCCGCCCCAGCTCCCTGGCCCGCCGCGTGGCCTGGATCGGCGGCCTCGGTGTGGCCCTGCTGATCGGCCTGACCACCCTGGGCCTGAGCCTGCAATCGACCGGCGTGGAGCGCGAGCGCGCCGCCGCGCTGGCCACCAGCGAGGCGGCCTCGGTGGCCCGCATGGCCGATGCCTTTGACAACAGCGCGCGGTTGATGGTCGAGCGTTTCTACAACACCTTTGCCAGCGAGTTTCAGGGCAGCTTCAGCCTCAGCGCCGATGGCCGTGACCTGCAATTCGAGCAGACCCGCCTGGCTGGCAATTTCGAGGCGGTGGACCGTTTCAGCCGCAATTCCGGTGGCGCCGCCACCATCTTCATGCGCCAGGGTGATGACTTTCTGCGCATCAGCACCTCGCTGAAGAAAGAGAACGGCGAGCGTGCCGTTGGCACCTTGCTGGGCAGCAGCCACCCGGCCTATGCCACGCTGATGCAGGGCCAGCCCTATGTCGGCCGCGCCGTGCTCTTCGGCCGCCCCTTCATGAACCATTACCAGCCGGTTAAGGACGCTGCAGGTCGGGTGGTGGGCATTCTCTTCGTCGGCTTCGACACCTCGGAGTTCCAACGCTCGCTGGAGCAGATGACGCGCCAGGTCAAGCTCTTCGAAACCGGCGGCCTCTACCTGGTGGACCCGACCGGCGCCAAGGGCCAGCCCCTGCTGCGCGCCCACCCCAGCCAGGCCGGCAAGCCGGTGGCCGAGCTGAGCCCTGAGGCCGATCGTTTCCTGCAGGAGGTGTTCAAGAAGCCGGCCGGTTTCGCCGGCCCGGCGCCGGCCTTGCTGAACCCCAAGCAGAAAGACACCTGGCTGGTGGGTCAGCGCAGCGAGGCCACGGGTTGGTGGGTGCTGGCCGAGGTCTCGGATGCCGAGGCCTTGCGCGAGCACTGGCGCGTGCAGCGCCACCTCTGGCTGACCCTGGGCCTGGCCAGTCTGGTTCTGGCGGCCGGCCTGTACGGGCTGCTGCGCCGCTGGGTGGGCCAGCCGCTGGCCGCGCTCAATGCCGCCGTGCTGCGCGTGGCCGAGGGCGATCTGTCCCTGCCGGTGCAGGCCTTGCGCCATGACGATCTGGGCCTGCTGGCCGGCAATGTCGAGCGCATGCGCTTGCAGCTGGCCCGCACCATCGGCTCGGTGCGCCTGGCCACCGATGGCATTTCCACCGCCAGCTCGCAAGTCGCCGCCGGCAGCCAGGACCTGTCCAGCCGCACCGAAAGCGGCGCCAGCAGCCTGCAGCAGATCGCCAGCTCGGTCGAGCAGCTGACCGTGGCGGTCACGCAAACGGCCGAGTCCGCCGGTGTCGCCAGCGATCTGGCTCTCAGCGCCAATGCCGCAGCCCAGCAGGGCGGCGCGGTGATGGAGCAGCTGGTGCAGACCATGGACGGCATCAGCCGCGCCAGCGGCAAGATCAGCGAGGTTATCGGCACCATCGACGCGATCGCCTTCCAGACCAACATCCTGGCGCTCAATGCCGCCGTCGAGGCCGCCCGTGCCGGCGAGCAGGGCCGCGGCTTCGCCGTGGTGGCCAAGGAGGTGCGCAGCCTGGCCCAGCATTGCGCCGAGTCGGCGCGCGAGATCAAGGGCTTGATCAGCGGCAGCAGCGAGCGGGTCGATGCCGGCCTGAAGCTGGTGCAGACCGCCGGTCGCTCCATGGGCGAGATCGTGCACAGCATCGGCCGCGTCAGCACCGCCGTGGCCGAGATCAATGAAGCCACGCGCGAGCAAGGCGCCGGCCTGGGTCAGGTCAACTCGGCCATCACCGATCTGGACGCCAGCACGCAGCAGAACGCCGCCCTGGTGGAAGAGAGCGCCGCCGCGGCCGAGAGCCTGCACGCCCAGGCCCAGACCCTGGTGGACCTGGTGCGGGGTTTCCATCTGCTGCAGGCGCAGGCCGCCGCGCTGCGCCCCTGAGTTTCGGCAGGGGCGCCCGGCTCTGCGAAACTGCGAGCTTCATCGGACGCCGTTCGATTTGGCCTGGACCTGATTCACCATGAGCGACACCTCTGCTTCTCCTCCGTCTGCAGACGCAACTGCCACCGCCGGCAACACCGCGCCGGTTCAGGCGCGCATCGACTGGGCTGCGTTCGAAACGCATGCCGGCGGTGTGGTCAGCGCCTTGCGCGACTACAGCCGCGCGGTCGACGCCTCGGGCCTGGACAAGGGCCTGGTCGAACTGCTCAAGCTGCGCGCCTCGCAGATCAATGGCTGCGCGTTCTGCCTGCAGTTCCACCTCAACCTGGCGCGCAAGCTGGGCTTGCCGCAGCGCCAGCTGGACCAACTGGCCGCCTGGCGGGATTCGCATGCCTTCAGCGCCCGCGAGCGTGCCGCCCTGGCCTGGACCGAAGCCCTGACCCGCATGGCCGCCGCCCCGGTGGAGGGCACGCTGTACGCCGACCTTCAAGCCCAGTTCAGCGAGGGTGAGATCGCCAATCTGACCGCGGCCATCGCCGCCATCAATGCCTGGAACCGCATCGCCGGCGCGCTGCGCTTCACCCCGCCGGGCGGCTGATCCCTTGTCGATGCCAAGCCGGCGCCTGGGTGGGCTGCAGATCCTGGCCCTGGCCCTGATCCGGGGCTACCAGCGTTTTCTGTCGCCGCACAAAGGCTTTGCCTGCGCCTACCGCGTGCATCGCCGACATGCAGCGGGCTGCTCGGCCCTGGGCTACCGGGCGATCCGCCGCCTCGGTGTGTGGCGCGGCCTGGGTGTCTTGCGCCTTCGGCTGGCGGCTTGTGGAGCGCTGCACCGGCGCTGTCAGGCCGAGATGGCTGGCGTGGCGGGTGGTGTGCGCAGGCCGCTGGCTGCCCAGCGCGGGGACTGCGATTGCGGCTGCGATCTCGGCGACCTGGGCGGCTGCAACAGCTGCGACGCCAGCGACGGCGCTCGCATCTTCAGCCGCCTGATCGATGGCTGCAGCTGCTGTGATTGCGGCTGCGATGGCTGGGGGCGGGATCGCAAGAAGCCGCCCGCAAAACCAAGCTGGCGCTACCGCAGGCGCCAGCCACGCGATCAGAAGAGCTAGCGCCTGAACTTCAGGCCGACAGCGCCTGGATGCGCGGCTCGCTGCTCAGCACCACCCGGTTGCGCCCCTCGGCCTTGGCGCGGTAGAGCGCCTGATCGGCCGCGTCCACCAGGCGCAGGGCCAGGGCCTGCTTGTCGTCGGGCTCGCGGCTGCCTTCGGGTGCACGCTCCAGCATGGCCAGGCCCACCGAGACGGTGGCCGGGATGAACTCACCGCTGGGCAGCAGCAGGGCGCGGGCGGCGATGCTGGCGCGGATGCGCTCGGCGATCTCGCGCGCGTGCTGCAGCGGCGCCTGCGGCAGCAGCACCACGAACTCTTCGCCGCCAAAGCGGGCAATCGTGTCGCCCAGGCGCAGCTGCGACTGGATCAGGTGGCCGATGCTGCGCAGCACCTCGTCGCCGGCCGGGTGGCCGTGGCGGTCGTTGATGGCCTTGAAGTGATCGAGGTCCAGGAACAGGCAGGCCAGGTCGTGGCGGTAGCGGCGCGCCTGCGCGATCTCGATCAGGCAGCGGTGCTCGAAATAGCGGCGGTTGTGCACGCCGGTCAGCATGTCGGTCAGGCCGGCCAGCTTGAGCCGCTCCTGGTTGAGCGCGCTGTCCAGACAGACCGAGACGATGGCGGCCAGGCGCTCCAGCAGCTGGGTGCCGGCGCCGCGATCGTAGCGGGACGGGTCGCTGCTGCCGAAATGCAGGCTGCCGATCAGTTCGCCGTGGCGTGACAGCGGCAGCAGGGCCACCGAGGCCAGGGTGGCTTGAGGTGCGCGATGGGGCGCAGCATGGGGCGCGCCAAACAGCGGGCGGTGCCGCTGCTCATTGAAGGGGCCCAGCCAGGGCTGGTGCAGCTGGCCTTGGAACAGCGGCGCGATCGGGGCGATGCTGGGCAGCAGGGTCAGGCCGTCCAGCGGCGCGGGTTCGTGGTGATTGGGGCCCTCGTGGCGGTGGCGCTCGGCGTCCAGCATGCGGCTGGCTTCGTCGTCACGGTCCAGCAGCACCATGGACACGGCGTCGATGCCAAAAGCCTGGCGGTAGTCATTGAGCAGCAGGCTCAGCAGCTCGGCCATGGAGCGGGCGCCGATCAGCCGGTGTTCCAGCTGGTCGAAGCGGCGCATCTTCTCTTCGTTGTTGCGCGCTTCGCGCAAAAGGCTGTCCAGCTGCCGGCGCAGGGCCTGATTTTCTGCCTGGAGATCGCTGTCCATCGGGTGCTTGCTGAGGAGGGGGCTACGGTTTGCTCAGACTGTAGCCGCTCTTGGGTACTCGCCGTTTTCGCCTGGTCGGACTTGGACGTGGCGGCTGGAAGTGCCCGTTGCAGAGTTGGAACCTGATCGAAGGAGGGATTCATTAGAAATGAGGATGGCTCCGATGCACGAGGGCATTCTCAGGGTTTGTTCGGGTCGGTCAAATGGGGTGGCGATTTAGTATGTGAATAACTAATTATCTAAGTTGACTTAGACATGAAAAGGCGATTTTTCAATGTGCAGCTTTCCTGGCTTGCCATCGTGGGGTGCGGGTTGGGCGTGGGTGTCGCCATTCCAAGGATTCCAAAGTTTCTCGAAAGCAATTCGGTGGTCGGTGACTACTCGCCTTATCAGCAGAAGCACCAATCCATGGTGCTTCTGTACGGAACTGCCGCTTGCAGCTTCTGCAGATCGGCCCGTGGGTTTCTTTCGGAACGCAAGATCGAATTTGCCGATTTGGATGTGCAACGTTCGACGCAAGCTTCGCAGGAGCACCGCAGTCTGGGCGGTGGAGGTGTTCCGTTGGTCTTGATCGGCAACCATCTGATCAGGGGCTTCCATCCTGATCTCTACAGCGACGCTCTCCGGAGCTTGATGCGCGATTGACGACCTGGACGGCGCGAACGGGGCCGCGCTTGTTCATTGGTTTTTATGTGCCCCAGTTTGCAATGAAAGAGTACTCATGAAGTCTTCTCTCAAGAAAGTTATTGCGTTTGCACTGGCGACCATCGTGGGGGCTGCAGTCGCTTATCCGCCGCCGATCTACTTCTGCAAGAAGTTGTGCCGGCAAGAGGCGCCGGAAGGTACGCCTGAGTTCGAATGGTGCCTTCAGGACTGTTTGTCGATGTATCCCTGACGGGGTGAACTCGCCTCACGCGAGGCGGGTTCATATGGGGGGCCGCGCGAACTGCCTGCTGATCACCAACAGTTTGTTGCGCGCTCAGGCGCTGGTTCCGCCTTTGATCAAGGCAAGTTCATCTTTCAGGCGCAGCACCTCATCCTTGAGCTGCTTGTTCTCGGCCGTCAGCTCGGCCACGGTGTCCTGCAGCAGCTTGAGCTGGGTTTCACGGTTGCGCAGGTCGGCGTCGCTGGCGCTCTCGGCGGCGCTGCCGGCTTCGCCACTGGCCTCAGTGCCGGCTTCGGCGGCCTTGGGGGCGCGGTTGCCGCTCTTGCCCTCGCGCACGCGCTTGGCGGCTTGCTGCAGCTCTTTCTTGCCGCCGGCCACCGCGGCGATCTGTTCTTCCGGCGCCAGGCTGGCCACGGCGGCGGCGGCGTTGATGGAGATGGTGCCGGCCTTGACCGCCTCGACCAGCTCGGGCGCGGCGCTTTTCTGGATCTTCTCGATCTGCACCACGGTGTTGCTGCTGATGCGCGCGGCCTTGGCGATGGCCTCGCGGCTGGTCAGTGGCTCGGGCGGGGGCAGGGCGTTGCTGTCCGGGCCGGTGGGCAGGCCATCAGCCAGGTCGGGCGGGAACTCCACCGCGCCCGCCGAGCCGGCTTCGGCCAGGCGAGCCACCGCCTCCTTGGCGCGCGCGGCGACGATTTCCTTTTTGCGCAGGGCCAGGATGCCGCGCTGGAAATCCGAGACGCTGCGCCGGCCCAGGTGCTGGTCGATCATCCACAGGTGTACGTCTTCCATGGATTTGAAGCGCGGGTTCTGCACGGTCTGGAAGGGGATGCCGTGCTTCTGGCAGATGCCGTAGCGGTTGTGGCCGTCGACCAGGATTTCGCCCCAGAGCACCAGCGCGTCGCGGCAGCCCTCGGCCAGGATGCTGCGCTCCAGCGCCTGGTGTTCTTCGGGGGTCAGCGGGTCGATGTAGGCGCGCAGTTCGTCAAGGACGGTGATGTTCATGGGCTGGGGAGGGGCAGGGCTTCCGCGAGGAAGCCGCCCCATTGGGCTGATCGGGTAACAAAGGGGAAAGGGCGCGCATTTTAGGCTGGCTGCGCGACCCGCTCCTGGCCGCCCGGTGCCAGCGTCAGCCCCAAGCCCTGCGCCACGGCCTGGCGCAGCTCGCCCGCGGCAAACGGTTTGTGCAGGAGGAACAGGGCGCCATATTGCTGCGCGCGGCGTTGGCAAGCGCTGCCCCGGTCCATGGTGATGAAGCCCACGGGCAGCTGCTCAAAGCCCGCCTGGCGCAGGCGCTGCAGCATTTCCAGGCCCGAGGCGCCGGGCATGTGCCAGTCGGCCAGCACGAGGTCGGGCCGGAAGCGCGCCACCTGGGCCAGGGCGTCCAGGCCATCGCTGGCGGTTTCGATCTGCAGAGAGCCCAGCTCTTCGCAGTCCAGGCAGCGGCGGATCAAGGCCTGGATGGCGCGGCTGTCGTCCACGATCAAGATGCGGCGCGTGCGCCGTATGGCCTCGGAGGCTGTGGTGGCCGCGGTGGCCATGTCGTGGTCGGTGTTGCGGATGCGGGCAGTCGCCAGCTCCTCGGTGTGCACGGGCACAGTCATCGCCATCCCTCGCTCGCTCGGTCTCGGCCGGAGCGCTGTTGTGCGCGCTCTCGGCGGTCTGATCTGCTCGCGCCGCATATCGTGCCCGGGTGGGGCGTGTCTTCGCGGGCAAGCGGGTGGCTCCCTGGGCCGTGCTGATGCCGGTACTTGAGCCCGTGTTGGCGATAGCTCTGGGGCGGGTACTTCAACCGCGCGTGCATCGCCTGGGCTTCTTGGCTGCGGAGTTTCGGGGCGAGCTGCGCCCAGTCAAAGCCAGAACAGGGCGGGCAAAGTGGTGCATCTCTGTGCCGCGCCGGGCGTTGGGGCGCAGAGCGCGCGCCGGGGTGGGCTTCCGTGCCGCAGGCTGGGCTGGCGTTTGTGGCGGCAACCGCACAATGGGCAGCCGTGGGGCTCTGGCATGACGCCCGAGCACGGCGACTAAAAAGAAGGAAAGTGAGTCCCCTGCATGAGTGAGCTGTGGCCTGAGGCGGCTTTGGACCGCGTGGACGCCGTAGTGGTGGGCGCCGGCGTGCTGGGCCTGGCCGTGGGCCGGGCCTTGGCCCAGCGAGGCCTGGAAACCCTGGTGCTGGAGCGTGCCGGCCAGATCGGCAGCGGCATCAGCTCGCGCAGCAGTGAGGTGATTCACGCCGGGCTCTACTACCCCAGCGGCTCGCTCAAGGCCGAGCTGTGCGTGCGCGGCCGCGAGCTGCTCTACGACTTCTGCGCCTTGCATGCCGTGCCGCACCGGCGCTGCGGCAAGCTGCTGGTGGCCACCGAGGCAGCCCAACTGCCGGCCCTGCAGGCCCTGGCCGAGCAGGCGCGGCGCAATGGCGTGGACGATGTGCAAGCCTTGAGCGCCGCACAGGCGCGGGCCCTGGAGCCGGCGTTGCGCTGTGAGGCGGCCTTGCTCTCGCCCTCGACCGGCATTGTCGACAGCCATGCCCTGATGCTAGCCCTGCAAGGCGATCTGGAGGCTGCGGGCGGCTGCGTGGCCGTGGGCAGCGCGGTGGGGGCCTTGCGCCGCCAGGGGGCGCTGTGGCGGGTGGAGATGCAGGCCGAGGCCGGTGCTGAGCCCTATGCCGTCTTGAGCCCGCGCGTGGTCAATGCCGCCGGCCTGTGGGCCCCGGCCCTTGCCCGGGCCACCGAGGGCCTGGCCGCCCGCCATCAGCCGGCGCCGCGCTTTTGCAAGGGCAGCTATTTCTCGCTCTCGGGCCGCGCGCCGTTTTCGCACCTGATCTATCCCATGCCCCAAGCCGCGGGCCTGGGCGTGCACCTTACCCTGGATCTGGGCGGTCAGGCCCGCTTCGGGCCTGATGTGGAATGGCTGGACGGCGTCAGCGATCCGGCGGCGCTGGACTACCGCGTCGACCCCGCGCGCGGCGAGCGCTTTGCCGCCGAAGTGCGCCGTTACTGGCCCAATCTGCCCGAGGGGCGCCTGCAAGCCGCCTATGCCGGCGTGCGGCCCAAGATCAGCGGTCCGGGAGAGCCGGCCGCCGATTTCCGCATCGAAGGGCCGGCCGAGCATGGTCTGGCTGGTTTGGTGCAGCTGCTGGGCCTGGAGTCTCCCGGGCTGACCAGCTGCCTGGCGGTGGCCGAGCGGGTGTCAGCGCTCCTGGGTTGAGTCAGGCGCTGCGCCCGGGTGCGCCGTGCTGCCCATGGCCTGTACCTGGTCTGCCTCTTCTGCCCAATTCCATTGGCCTTGCTGCAGCAGCTGGTGCGGGCGGAAATCGGCCTTGTAGGCCATCTTGCCGCTCTCGGCGATCCAGTAGCCGAGGTAGAGGTGGGCCAGCTGCAGATCGCGCGTTTGCTGGATCTGCCAGAGCACGTTGTAGGTGCCGTAACTGCAGCGCTCCTCGGGCTCGTAGAAGGTGTAGACGGCCGAGAGCCCGTCGCTGAGGATGTCCAGGATGGACACCATCTTGAGCACCATCTCGCCGTCGTCGCGGCGCTCGCGGAACTCCACGAGGCGTGAGTTGATGCGGCTTTGCAGCAGGAACTGGCTGTACTGCTCGACGCTGTCGTGGTCCATGCCGCCGCCCGAGTGGCGCGCGGCCTGGTAGCGCAGGTAGAGCTCGTAGTGCTCCTGGCTGTAGCCCAGGCGCATGACCTTGGCCTGCAGATGCTGGTGCTGGCGCAGGGCGCGGCGCTGGCTGCGGCTGGGCTTGAAGCTGGCCACCGGGATGCGCATGGGCACGCAGGCCTTGCAGCCATCGCAGAACGGCCGGTAGGTGAACAGGCCGCTGCGGCGAAAACCGGCCGCCACCAGGCTGGAGTAGGCATCGGCGTGGATCAGATGGCTGGGCGTGGCCACCTGCGAGCGCGCCTGGCGGTCCGCCAGGTAGCTGCAGGGGTAGGCGGCCGTGGCGTAGAACTGCAGCTGGGCCAGCGGGAGCTCTTTCAGATGGGTCACGGTCGTCGGCTCGGTGGCGGCAAATTGGGTGGAAGAAGGTGGGGGGGCGTCGGGCGAACGCTCAGGATCGGGGCTCGAATCCAGCATCCCGGTCAAACGCTGGGCCCAGCTGCGCCCACAGCGCTGGATGATAGGTCCAATCCTGTGGCCTGGGCTGTTGCAGGGCTTGCTGCAGATGCGCTTCGAACTGCTGACGCGGCACTTCGGCGGCGCCCAGCGAGGCCAGGTGGCGGGTGTTCTGCTGGCAATCGATCCAGGGAATGCCGTGCCGGCGGCACAGGCAGATCAGGGCGGCCAGGGCGATCTTGGACGCGTCCGTGCGGCATATGAACATCGATTCGCCGAAAAACATGCCGCCGAGGTTGATGCCGTAGAGCCCGCCCGCCAGTTCGCCGTCCATCCAGGTCTCGATGCTGTGCACGGCGCCTTGCGCCCGTGACCAGGCCAGGTAGGCGGCCTGCATCTCGGGCAGGATCCAGGTGCCGCTCTGGCCCTCGCGCGGCGCCTGGGCGCAGGCGCGCAGCACCTCGGGCAGGGCGCTGTCCACCCGGATCTCGCAGCCCGGCGTGCGGATGAAGTGCTGCAAGGTCTTGCGCAGCGAGCGTGAGAGCTTGAAATGGTCGGTCTGCAGCACCATGCGCGGGTCCGGCGCCCACCACAGCGGCGGTTGATTGGGCCCGTACCAGGGAAAGATGCCGCGCGCGTAGGCGGCGGCCAGGCGCTCGGGGCGGAGGTCGCCGCCGGCGGCCAGCAGGCCCGGGGCGTCGGACTCGGGCCCCAGCGCGCGCTGCGTCGGGGGGAAGTCCAAGCTGCGTTCATCCAACCAATCGATCATGCGGTCATGGTAGCGTGCGACCCATGATTACCGTTTATGGCATTCCCAACTGCGACACCGTCAAACGCGCCCGCACCTGGCTGCAAGAACAGCCCGGTCTGACGGTTGAATTCCACGACTTCAAGAAAGCCGGCGTCCCCGCCGACCAGCTGCCGCTCTGGATAGCGGCCCTGGGCTGGGACAAGGTGATCAACCGCGCCGGCACCACTTGGCGCAAGCTCGACGAAGCGACCAAAGCCGCCGTCGTCGACGCCAGCAGCGCCACCCAACTCGCCCTGGCCCAGCCCAGCGTCATCAAGCGCCCGCTGGTGCGCTGGGCGGATGGGAGTTTCACGGTGGGGTTTGCGGTGGAGGTGTTCGGGGAGAAGGTGGCGGGGGGCGGGTGAACTTGGCTGCAGCTTCCTGTACGGGGCTGACTGCCATTTCAGTTTTGCCAAGTTGCGTTGCGCAGTTGCGGACGGGTTCTCTTCAACACTAGACATCAGAGATATGCAAATCAATTTGCGCATGCTTTTTGTGGTCGCCGCGTTGCTGAGATCCTCACTGGACGCAACCGCCTGCACTTCTCCGGGACACCATACCAACGATGAACTGATCCGCGACGCCGAAGCGATAGTGCTCGCGAAGGTTGTTGGTGGATCGCTGGAACACTTTGAAAATCCGAACTGGCCTTCGATTGAAATGACGCAGTTTCATGATGGAGTGGGGCCGGGAGCTCAGGTGACCTTCGAACCGATTCGAACGTTGAAGGGCGCATCTTTTGCAACGCGATTTGAACTTTTGGGTTCACTCAAGTATTTCGGGTCGAACAAGGACTCTGTACCCTACAAGTTGGCGCGTCCCGGCGCACAGCGCGGGATGTGTTTTGCGTACGACTACAAGTTGAACGGGACTTTCTTGCTGTTTCTAAAGAACGGAAGCCCGTATTGGTCCGCGGTCAGACCGACCAATGAAGAGGTGTTCGGTCCTCGAGACAAGTGGCTGACTTGGGTCGAATCGCGAATTCGGCAGATCTCTAGGCGCCCAGCTGAACCCCGCGGTGAAAAAGTAAAGTGAACCGTGCTCCCTGGGGGTATTTCGTTTGAATCATGGGGTAGGGGTAGTTATTGGGTTTCAAGGCAAGGCCCGACCTTCTGTACAAGTTCCTGGAAATTCGAATCAGTGCTTCGTCATCGACGAGCCGGTGTTTTCTTGAGAGCCCGCGGCATAACGAATACCAGAGTCGCTTGGATCACTGCGTGCAAGGCAAGGTCAGGACGTTGGGGAGAAGGCATTGCATGGTCCAAAATACAGTGGAGTTCTTAAGCCGAGGCATTGGGCAGACCAGGGTTCAGTAACGCGGTCAATTGGCGGCACAATCGCGCCCACGTGCCGAAAGATCCGGCTCTCGGGTTCACATTCATCAATGAACTCTGAATTCAACTTCGCAAGCATTCACGTGCACCGGGAGGGTGGAATGGCTGTGAAACTTGTGTCTGTGGACTGCCTCGTCAGGACCGTGATGCAGATGATTGCTCGAATGATATGGATAGCCCTGTTCTCGGTGGCACTAACTGGTACAGCCTCAGCTTGTTCTTGTGTCCCTGGGTACAGCAAATTCGCCAAGTCTCATGCCCGTGCAAAGGCTATCTACGTTGCTGAGTGGTCGAAAGTGACGCAGTCACCTGAACTAGCCCCTGCTGGAAGCGGCGACTATCTCGAAGAGGTTCAGTTCCTCATTACGGAGGTCTTTAAGGGCAAGCGGCGTGCTGGTGAAGTTGTCCAAGTTAGATCCTTGGTTGGAATGGGTGTTTGCGGCGCGAGCGTCCTGAACAGTCCGCTTTGGCTTGAGGTAAGAGCAAAGTCGAACGACTTTGGCCGGCCAACTGCAGCATCGTTATCAAAATCGTGGTTGATCTACGAGGAAGAGGCGGAGCCCTTCGAACTGTCGACTTGCTCAAGATCGAGGCCCATGAATCATGGCGGTGAGGCAGATGCGGTGCGTCTTCGCTCGAATGTGGCCCGCGCAGCCAAACCCATGTCGTAGGCGTGTGCGGGGCCTGTGGTGCGACCTGCGATGCGGTGTCGTTCCGCTGACCTCAAGCACGAGGTCTTACACACCACAACCGTTGCATTGCAGGGGCTACATTTGCGTACATCCATCTTGATGGTCGGTCTGGCAGCTGCAGCGCTGATCGCCTGCTCCACGGTTCAGCCAGCCTCCAAGCCGCAGCCCTTGGAGCTGCTCGGTACCTGGAAAGTCGACCTTCGCCCCACACCGGATTCGGCCCCCTACTTTCAGGAGTTCGTGGTCACCCAGGTGGAAGGCAAGGCCTTCAATGGGACGTTTTACGGCTCGCCGATCAGCCAGGGGCGGCTGAACACCGCTTGGGGCACCGTGCGAATCGCGTTCGTCACGGCCGATGGCTCTGGCCCCTACAACCACTCCGCGGTGCTGTTGGGCGGGCGCCTGGAAGGGCTGACGAGTTCCGCGGGGCGAGACTTCTTGTCGTATTGGTCCGCGAGCAAGAAATAAGTAGACAGGGAGGGCGCCGCGTTGACGTCCTCAGCGGCAGCGCCGTGAGCTTCTCTCCGCTTCTTGCTGGGCAGTCATCCGGCTGTTCAAGGCTTTTTCTCTGCTTTCCCTGCACAAGAACAGGGTCGCTAAGGCCTGGAGGGCCAGCCACGATGGCCTGCTCCAGCGCTCATCTCTGGTGCGTTTGCGCCCCTAAATGAAGCTTGATGCCTTCGTTTGGTGCATCCGTTCCTGATTGGCCCTGCGCCAATTTGGGCATTGTTCTTGCTGATCTGGTGCGTCTGGCCCTCCGATGGTGCAAATGCGGCCGGCCACGAGACAAGCCAGCGAACAAAACAAGCAAGCCACAGCCAGCCCCATGGACACTTCTTCCTCTCTGTCATCACTCAAGCAGGGCGCAGACGCGCTGTTCATCTTGCTCGGCGCCATCATGGTACTGGCCATGCACGCGGGCTTTGCCTTTCTGGAGCTGGGCACGGTGCGCAAGAAGAACCAGGTCAATGCCCTGGTCAAGATCCTGGTGGATTTCGCGGTGTCCACGGTGGCTTACTTTTTGGTGGGTTACACCGTGGCCTACGGCGTGCACTTCTTCACCGGGGCCGAGAGCCTGGCGGCGCGCAATGGCTATGAGCTGGTGAAGTTCTTCTTCCTGCTGACCTTTGCGGCGGCGATTCCGGCCATCATCAGCGGCGGCATTGCCGAGCGGGCCCGCTTTGGCCCGCAGCTGGTGGCCACGGCCGTGATCGTGGGCCTGATCTACCCGCTGTTCGAGGGCCTGGTCTGGAACCAGGGCTTTGGTTTTCAGGCCTGGCTCAAAGCCCAGTTCGGCGCCGAGTTCCATGACTTTGCCGGCTCGGTGGTCGTGCACGCGGTGGGCGGCTGGATCGCTTTGGCCGCCGTGCTCTTGCTGGGCCCGCGCATGAACCGCTACCGCAAGGACGGTGCCATCAGCGCGCATCCGCCGTCCAGCATTCCCTTCCTGGCCCTGGGCGCCTGGGTGCTGGCGGTGGGCTGGTTCGGCTTCAATGTGATGAGCGCGCAGACCCTGGACAAGATCTCGGGCCTGGTGGCCGTCAATTCACTGATGGCCATGGTGGGCGGCACCCTGGCCGCCGTGCTGGCCGGCCGCAACGACCCCGGCTTTGCCTACAACGGCCCGTTGGCCGGCTTGGTGGCCGTGTGTGCCGGCTCGGACGTGATGCACCCGCATGGCGCGCTGATCACCGGCGCGGTGGCCGGCTACATCTTCGTCAAGATGTTCACCCTGACGCAGAACCGCTGGAAGATCGACGATGTGCTGGGCGTGTGGCCGCTGCACGGCCTCTGCGGCGCCTGGGGCGGCATTGCCTGCGGCATCTTCGGTAGCCAGGCCGGCGGCGGCGTGGGCGGGGTGAGTTTCTGGTCGCAGCTGATCGGCACCCTGGCCGGCGTAGCCTGGGCCTTGGCCGGCGGCTTTGTGGTCTACGGTCTGCTCAAGCGCCTGGTTGGCCTGCGCCTGAGCCAGGAAGAAGAGTTCGACGGCGCCGACCTGTCCATCCACAAAATCGGTGCCACGCCGGACCGCGAGGTCAGCTGGTAAGCTCAGGCCAGCGCTTTCCTCCAATTGGGCAGCCTGTCTTCCACCGCCTTCGGGCGGTGGTGGCGTTTTGGGCCCAGGGTCTTCTTCATTCACCGCAGTTCAATCACGATGTTCACAGGCATTGTTCAAGCCGTGGCCCAGGTGGCCGCCCTGCAAGACCGCCCCGGTCTGCGCAGCTTCACGCTGCAGTTCCCGCCTGGTTTCTGCCAAGGCCTGGAGATCGGCGCCAGCGTCGCGTCAGACGGCGTATGCCTGACGGTGACCGCGCTGGACGAGGCGGCTGATCGCGCTGACTTCGATGTGATGCAGCAGAGCCTGAACCTCACCACCTTGGGCGCGCTGCAGTCGGGCAGCCGGCTCAATGTCGAGCGCGCCGCGCGCGACGGCGCCGAGATCGGCGGCCATCCGCTGTCCGGCCATGTCGATTTCATGGCCACGGTGCAGGCCATACGCCAGCCCGAGAACAACCACGTCATCCGCATCGGCGTGCCCGCGCCCTGGATGCGCTACATCTTCGCCAAGGGTTACATCGCGGTGAACGGTGCCAGCCTGACCGTGGCCGAAGCCGGCCGCGAGCGCGATGGCTCGGGCTGGTTCGAGGTCTGGCTGATCCCCGAAACCCTGCGCATGACCACCTTCGCCGAAAAGGGCGTGGGCGCAGCCCTGCACATCGAGATCGAGCGCCAGACCCAAGTGATGGTGGACACGGTGCGAGCCGCGGTGGACGAGCGTCTGGGGCCGCTGCTGCCGGCGCTGGAGGCTTGGCTGGCCGCGCAAGGCCAAAGCCTGGACGGCGTGCTGGGCGGCTGAGCCCGGCTGGGCGAGCGAGCGGGCGGACGGACGGGCGCCTTTCGCCCGTCCTTTTTTTAAGCCCGAAGCAAGTCGCGCAGCACAAAAGGCAGGATGCCGCCGTGCTGGTAGTACAGCACCTCGATTGGCGTGTCGATGCGCAGCAGCAGCGGGGCGCTGCGCTGCGTGCCATCGGCACCGTGGATGCGCAGCTCGGCCTGGCGCTGCGGTGTCAGCTCGCCGTCGATGACGATGTCGATGACTTCATCGCCCCTCAGGCCCAGGCTTTGCCAGCTCTCGCCGGGCAGGAATTGCAGGGGCAGCACGCCCATGCCGACCAGGTTGGCGCGGTGGATGCGCTCGAAGGAGCGGGCCACTACGGCCTTGATGCCCAGCAGCGCCGTGCCCTTGGCCGCCCAGTCGCGGCTGGAGCCGGTGCCGTATTCCTCGCCGGCAAAGATCACGGTCGGCACGCCGGCCGCCTGGTAGGCCATGGCGGCGTCGTAGATGGGGCGGGGCTCGCCGCCGGGCTGCTGCAGGGTCAGGCCGCCTTCGATGCGCTGGCCGTCGGGGCCTGGTGGCAGCATCAGATTCTTGATGCGGACGTTGGCAAAGGTGCCGCGCATCATCACCTCGTGGTGGCCGCGGCGGCTGCCATAACTGTTGAAATCCAGGGCCTTGATGCCTTGGGCCTGCAGGTAGAGCCCGGCCGGTGAGCTGGCCTTGATGGAGCCGGCGGGCGAGATGTGGTCGGTGGTGATGGAGTCGCCGAACAAGGCCATGATGCGGGCGCCCTGCACGCCGCCTGCGCTGCCTGCGCCAGCTGCGCCGCTTTGCGGGGGCTGCATCTCGAAGCCGGCAAAGAAGGGCGGGCGGGCGATGTAGCTGCTGCTGGGCCAGTCGTAGCTGTCGCCGCTGACACCTTCGATCTGCTTCCAGAGTTTGCCGGGCTTGCGCTCCACCTGCTCGTAGTTGGCGCGGAAGGTCTTGGGGTTCATGGCCTGGCTGAGCAGGGCGTGGACTTCATCGCTGTGCGGCCAGATGTCGCCCAGGAAGATCTCGCGGCCTTCGGCGTTGCGGCCCACCGGCTCGGTCATCAGGTCCACCTGCACATTGCCGGCCAGGGCATAGGCCAGCACCAGGGGCGGTGAGGCCAGGAAGTTGGCCTTGAGGTTGGGGTGGATGCGGGCCTCGAAGTTGCGGTTGCCCGAGAGCACGGCGGCGCAGATGAGCTGATTGGCCGTGATGGTTTCGTTGATCTCGGCCGTCAGGTCGCCGGCATTGCCGATGCAGGTGGTGCAGCCATAGGCCGCCACATTGAAGCCCAGCTGCTCCAGATAGGGCAGCAGGCCGGTCACTTGCAGGTACTCGGTGACCACGCGCGAGCCCGGAGCCAGCGAGGTCTTGATGTGCGGGGCCACGCGCAGGCCGGCCTCCACCGCCTTTTTGGCCAGCAGGCCGGCGGCCAGCATCACGCTGGGGTTGGAGGTGTTGGTGCAGGAGGTGATGGCAGCGATCAGCACATCGCCGTTGCGCAGGGCCAGGCCGTTGCGGGTGGGGAAGGTCTGCGTGAGCTTCTCGGCCGGCTGGTTGAAACCGCTGGCGCTGTCCGTCGAGCTGAAGAGTTCGGCAAAGCGCTGGCTCAGGTGGGTGATCTCGATGCGATCCTGCGGCCGCTTGGGGCCGGCCAGCGAGGGCGTGACCTGGCCCAGGTCGAGCGCGATGCGGCGGCTGTATTCGATCTGCTGCAGCTCGGGCGAGGCCTCGGGCGTGCCGGGGATGCCGAACAGGCCCTGGGCGCGGAAATAGGCCTCGAAGGCGGCGATCTCGCGGCCGGTGCGGCCGGTGCCGCGGAAGTAGTCCAGGGTTTTCTCGTCCACCGGGAAGAAGCCCATGGTGGCGCCGTACTCGGGCGCCATATTGGCGATGGTGGCGCGGTCGGGCACGCTCAGGCGTGCCACGCCGGGGCCGTAGAACTCGACGAACTGTCCGACGACTTTCTCGCGCCGCAGGATCTCGGTGACGCTGAGCACCAGGTCGGTGGCAGTGACGCCCTCGCGCAGCTCGCCGCGCAGCTCGAAGCCGACCACATCGGGCGTCAGCACATAGACCGGCTGGCCCAGCATGGCGGCTTCCGCCTCGATGCCGCCCACGCCCCAGCCGACCACGCCAATGCCGTTGATCATGGTGGTGTGGCTGTCGGTGCCGACCAGGCTGTCGGGGTAGTAGAGCTTGGCGCCCTTGTCGTCCTTGGGGCCGCTCTTGTGCACGCCGCGCGCCAGGTATTCCAGGTTCACCTGGTGGACGATGCCGAAGCCGGGCGGCACGACGCGGAAGGTGTCAAAGGCCCGCATGCCCCACTTCATGAACTGGTAGCGCTCGCGGTTGCGCTGGAACTCCAGTTTCATGTTCAGGTCCAGCGCGTCGGCGCTGCCGTAGTGGTCGATCATCACCGAGTGGTCCACCACCAGGTCCACCGGCACCAGGGGCTCGATGTTCTTGGCCGGCAGGCCGAGGCTGGTGGCGACATCGCGCATGGCGGCCAGGTCGGCCAGCAGGGGCACGCCGGTGAAATCCTGCAGCACCACGCGGGCCACGGGGAAGGGGATCTCCAGGCTGCGCGGCTCGGCCGACACCGGCTGCCACTGCGCCAGCTGGGCCACATGCTCGGGCGTCACGCCCGGCTCGCCGCAGTGGCGCAGCAGGGACTCCAGCATGATGCGCAGGCTGACCGGCAGCCGCGTGATCTGCGGGTACTGCACGCTCAAGGCCGGCAGCGAGAACAAGCGGCCGTTGCGAGCCTTGCCGAACTCGAAGTGGCGCAGGGTGTGGGCGAAGGGATGAGCCGCTTGTGCGGATCCGGGCGCTGCTTGCTGCTCGATGGGCGTGGATTCGGTCATCAATGCCTCCTGGGAGATGGAGGCTGATTGTGAGCCTGTCTTGATGACAGCAGCGAGTAGCCCTTCAAAGCGGAGGAGGCCGCCCCGCATGCAGGCGGCCTCCTGGCCCCGTGGCGCACGAGCCCCGGCTCACGCAGCGTGGCGGGGCTCAATACCAGGGGCAGCTCGCCAAAGGCGAGGCCCGCTCAGTTGCAGCTGCCTTGCGCGGACCAGACATTGCTGTAGATGTCCGGCTGCGCGGCTTGCGACCACCAGATGGCCTGGTACTTTTTGCCCTTGTAGCTGACCACATCGCGAATGGCGTACAGCTTGGTGGCGCTCCAGGCCGCCACACCGCCGCAGCCTGTGTCTCCGCCACCGCCCACGCGCAGCACTTGCGAGCTGGTGTTGCTTTGGTTGGCCGTGTCCGTGACCGTCAAGGTCACGGTATAGCTGCCTGCGCTTGCGTAGGCATGGTTGGGCGAGGCCTGGGTGGAGCTGCTGCCATCACCGAAGTTCCATGCCCAGCGGCTGATGCCCTTGTCGTCGGTGGAGGCATCGCTGAAGACAACGTTGAGCCCGGTGACGGTGGCGTTGAAGCGGGCCACAGGTGCCTGGTCGGGCGGCACATCGGTGTCCGGGCGCACGCCCGTTCGCTGGGCGATCCAGTCGAGATAGCTGCTGGTTCGTGTGAACACCGTCGCGCCACGGCAGGAGTTGCCCCAGCTGACCGTGCCGATGCTGTAGAACTTGCCGTTGGCGCTGGCCGCAAACGGACCGCCGCTGTCACCGTTGCAGGCCGACACGCCGCCGGTGCCGCCGCCGCAGATCACCGAGGCCGGCAGGTTGAAGGCCATCTCGCTGCTGCAGGCGGAGTTGCTCAGCACCGGCAAGTTGACCTCACGCAGCACATCGCTGGGGCTGCCGCCGTTGCTGGTCAGGCCCCAGCCAGACACGGTGACATAGCGGCCCACGCCCGCGATTTGCGATTCGATCGCCGCGGTGGGCAGCTTGGCCGGCGTGATGTTGGCCGGTGCGGGGCTGGCCAGGCGAAGCACGGCAATGTCCCAGCCGGAGCGGATGCCTTGCGCGCCGCGCCAGTTCTCGTGGCTGATGATCTGGCTGACCCGGATGTTCTGCCCATCGCGCCGGCTGATGCTGTGCGCGCCGACCTGCACCGTCAGGCTGGCGGTGGATGCGCCGTCCACGCAGTGCGCAGCCGTCAGCACCCAGTTCGGGCTGATCAGGGTGCCGCCGCAACCCTGGCGGCCGTTCATGAGCAGCGCCACTTGGTAGGGGCGGGAGTAGGGCGTGGTCACGGTGCCGCCCACGATCTGAGGCGTGGCTTCGTCGGGTTTGGCCGCGACGCCGCTGGCGGCCGTTTGGGCGAAGCTTCCGCCCGCGAGCAGCCCGAGGCTGGCGGCCAGGGTCAGGCGCGCGCTGAGGCTGGCGAGTGAAACTGGGTGTGGTGTGTTGCGGGGGGTACGGCGGTAGGTCATCGCAGATCTCCGGTTGGGGATGAACAGCCTGATCCGAGCTGAAGACCCTGTTCATGGGGCTGTGCAGAGGGTCAGGGCTTGCAAGAGCTGCGGATCGATCGCTGTTCTTGCGGCTGGCGATGGTGCGTTCAGGGGCCGCGTTCGGGCATGGTGCTAACCCTGAAAAACGGCGGTGAATTCCCGCTGAAGCCACCGAACGGGCTGGAGCCTGTAAGAGCTTGCATCAGGCCCAACCCCAGGATCGTTCCTCGGCTTATTCGCTGGCTATCGGCACATTCAGAGCTTGCTCGTTTTTTGCATAAGCAAACCGATTCTTCTTGTTTGCGGCCCGCGGACCCCCTACCTACAGTCCGGCGCATCCCTTCACCTCTTTGCGCTGCCTTGCAGCCCTTTGCCTGCCATGAACCTCTTGCGTCGTACTCTTTCCGTTTGGGCTGCCGCTGCCGCACTGGGCGGCGCGGGCCTGGCTCAGGCTCAAACCACCCTGCTCAATGTGTCCTACGACCCGACCCGTGAGCTGTATCAGGAATTCAACAGCGCCTTTGCCAAGCACTGGAAAGCCAAGACCGGCGAGACCTTGACGGTCAAGCAATCGCATGGCGGTTCGGGCAAGCAGGCGCGCTCGGTGATTGACGGCCTCGAAGCCGACGTCGTGACCCTGGCCCTGGCCTATGACATCGACGCCCTGCATGACGCGGGCAAACTGCTGCCTGTGGATTGGCAGAAGCGCCTGCCCAACAATGCCAGCCCTTACACCTCGACCATCGTCTTCCTGGTGCGCAAGGGCAACCCTAAGCACATCAGCAACTGGCCGGACCTGGCACGCAGCGGCGTGGATGTGATCACCCCCAATCCCAAGACCTCGGGCGGCGCGCGCTGGAACTATCTGGCAGCCTGGGCTTTCGCCCTGAGCCAGCCGGGCGGCAATGCCGAATCGGCCAAGGCCTTCGTCAAACGCGTTTATGCCAATACCAAGGTGTTGGACTCGGGCGCGCGCGGCTCGCTGACCACCTTTACGGAACGTGGCATTGGCGATGTGCTGATCTCCTGGGAGAACGAGGCCTATCTGGCGCAGAAGGAGTTGGGTTCTGACAAGTTCGAGATCGTGACGCCCAGCCTCAGCATCCTGGCCGAGCCGCCAGTGTCCGTGGTGGACAAGGTGGTGGACAAGCGCGGCACACGCAAGCAGGCGCAGGCATATCTGGAGTTTCTCTACACGCCGGAAGGCCAGGATATTGCAGCACGCCATTTCTACCGCCCGCGCGATGCCAAGGTGGCTGCGCGTTATGCCAAGCAATTCAAGCAAAGCAAGCTGATCACGGTCGATGAGGTTTTCGGCGGCTGGCGCACGGCGCAGAAGACCCATTTTGCCGACGGTGGTGTGTTCGATCAGATATTCACGCCGGGGCGTTGAAAAGCGAGTTTGGAGGCAGTAATCGGCGCATTGCGGACCTCCGCTGTCTTGATTGATCTTTCTCGCTGCGGTGTCTCGTCCCGCCGCCGGGCTCATGGTTCGCGGGTCGGCTCGGGCGAGCCGACTCCCCTCGCTGCTCACTGCGCGGCTCAGCGGCGCCAAACTCCCTCCGTTCGCTGCGCTCACTGTGGTCAAACAGTGGCGCCGAGTC